>CAYZWN010000037.1:0-29286 GCA_964482185.1 uncultured Roseivirgaceae bacterium | reverse complement strand
CAATGAATGATGAGCCAATAGTTTCATCATATTGCATTGCCTGATGCATATCCTCACATGCATTTGCTAAATCCTGAAGTTCATAGTAAGCCAGCGCCCGGTTATAATAGTAGGATGGAGCATCCTGCCTGAATGGAATGGCAAGTGAATAATAGCTGATTGCTGTATTAAAATCCCTTTGCTGAAAACTGATATTTCCGAGATTGAAGTACGCACCCGCATGGTGTGGATTTTTATCGATGAGTTCAGCAAACAAATATTCCGCCTCTGTTACTTTTCCGTTTTTCATTTTGCTGAGGCCCAGATTAAAGGAATAATCATCATCATCCGGATCAAGTTCAACAGCTTTTGCAAAGTCCTTTTCAGCCAATGCAAACTCAGTGTTCTTATAATAATAAAGACCCCTGTTTGCATATCCTTTCGCATGATCCGGATTATTCTCAACGAATTCATTCAGCGAAATGAGTTTGAGATCATCGCACTGCAATCTGGATAAATTGAGTGCGGCCAATTCATTGCTTTTATCAACCCCAAGCGCCTGGTTATAGCCCTGAATTGCCAGCTCATTTTCACCGATAGCTTCGTAAGCCAATGAGCGATTTACCAACATATCAACATTTTTCGGATTTTCACGAAGGCCGGAATCAAAATACATGATGGCCTCTTCATAGTTGCCAAGATGATAATGACACATTCCTGCATAATTGATTATATCCTCATCCATGCGACCCATTGTTGTAATTCCAGTCGCGGTTTTTGATTTCGGATCAATCCTGAAAAAGGCTGTTTCTGTTTCGCCATGCTTTAGTCTTTGGCTTTTCAGAAAGTCTTCCAGTGCCATTTGATATTGTTGAAGCTGGTACCTGATGGCCGCGCAACTGTACAGATATTCTTTGTTTTCGGGATAAAGCTCCGAGAGAATCTGATAGTCGGTCAAAGCATTTTCAAAGTTTCCCTTATTATTATGAATCCGGCCTCTGAGCAGAAGCGCCTCTGAATTTTTTGGCTGTTTTGACAGGCAATGATTCAGATATATCAGCGATTCATCAGTTTTATTTTGCCCTATCAGGTCTTTTGCAGTACGCAGACTAACATTTGGATTGCCATGCTGTGAAAAGGATAGCGTAAAGGTGAATAACAGGACAGCGATGAATATTGATCTAAACAGAAACACAGCGTATTTTATCCAAAATAAATGTACTGAAATTATATTAAATAACGTCAAAAGGCCATAGTTGTGTTATATTGGGCTAAAGGTATTCGTGTTCATTTCAAATGTATTAAGAAGGACACATTTTTATTAAAACATGTTCAATCAGAGGATTTGAAATATTCTGGAGCAATAAAAAAAAGTAGATCGGGTTAGGGTATTATATGCACTTTGGTGTCTCTTATAATACAGGAGGAGATGATTACACATCAACTTGATGTTTTACTTTTATTTTTATTCAAATAGTCAATGACAAGCAGGGGGAAAAGGCATTTTTATACCTATCTGGCATATATATTTTTTTTGGCAGGCTCTCCTGTATTTTCGTCAGATTGGGATGTTTCTGCCAAAAAAGAAAATGGTTTGGTCAGTATCCAGCGTCAGGAGGTGGAGATACTTGTAAAAGATAATGGGCAGCTTTCAATTATTGCATCCGTTTTTGAGCAGACCGAACATTACAAGCAAAATGCAAATATATACAGCCAACAGTCTGTTGGATATTCTGAAACTTTTACAGAAATTAAAGATCTTCAGGCATATACACAAGTGCTTAATGAAAAGGGTAAATATAAAAAAATACCAGTTGAGCATTTTGTCTATTCAGATTCGCGCTCCGATGGTATTTTTTACGATGATCATAAGAAGATTTCATTTCTCTATCCTTCCCTGAAAGCACAATCAAGGACAGTACTTTCGTATAAGAAGATTTACAAAGAGCCCAGACTATGGGGATACTTTTTGTTTTCATCTTATTTTCCGGTCAAAGAAAGTGCATACAGCGTTGTAGCACCGGCCAATTTGAAATTAAAATACGTTTTGCATGGTATCGATTCGTCACTTGTTCATTATTCCAGGCAAAATAAAGGAGGTAAAGTGTATTATACCTGGACAGCAAAGCAATTAGATAAGATAGAGCTCAGCAAAGGTTCAGATGGAATACTGAATTCAGCACCGCACATGATTATTTATGTCGATTCTTACGAGCACAACGGAGTAACGCACAATGTGCTCGGCGATGTCAATGATCTTCACGCATGGTATCAAAATTTTTTACAAGGAATTGACGATCAATCGGCAGAATTACTTGAAAGCACGGTTCACAGTATTACTGAAGGCAAATCAACTGAAATTGAAAAAGTTGAGGCCATCTACCAATGGGTACAGCACAATATCAAATACATAGCCATTGAAGATGGGCTTGGGGGATTCAGGCCTCGGGGCGCCGGAACGGTTTTTACAAGGCGATACGGCGATTGTAAAGACATGAGTTACCTGCTGCACAATATGCTTCACATGGCCGATATACCCTCGAATCTTGCATGGATTGGTACTACCAGTATTCCATATACACATCGCGAAGTTCCAACACCTATGTCAGACAACCACATGATTTGCACCTATAACAATGCGGGCAAATACTACTTTCTGGATGCGACAGATCAGTACAACACACTGGGAATGCCAACTACGCATATCCAGGGAAGAGAAGCGCTCGTGCACAAGGGAGCAAGCGATTTTGAATTGATAGATGTACCTGTCGTTCCGGCTGATCAAAATGTAGTAATCGATTCCGTATCTGTTTCGCTTTCGTCAGCGCAACTTAGGGGTCACGGAACGGTGTCTTATTCCGGATTCAGCAGGATTCCGATAACGAATAATATTGAGAATCTCAACGAGCTGAATAAAAAGGAATTTCTTAATAAACTTCTCAAAAAGGGCAGTAATAAATTTTCCTTGCAAAAAGTACAAACAAAGTATGTCGGTGAAAAAGATATGCCTCTGGTGATTGACTATGATTTTGTGCTCGATAATTATGCAATAACCATGGGCGATGAAATTATTATAAATCCCCATCTTGATAAAAAGATGGAGAATGGTTTAATTGATGTAAACACCGTGAAAAAAGACATTTATTACCCATATAAAAATATTCAATCGAATGTGCTTGTGATTAGTATCCCCGAAAATTTTACGGTATATGTTTTGCCCAGGGATTCGGATTATGAGCACGATGAGTTCGGTTTTCAGGTTAACTACACTGTTAATAATAATGAGATTACCATTCGGCAAACTGTACGTCTTAACACCATCAGGCTACGTCAGGAACGGTTTGAAGCATGGAATGATATGATTAAAAAACTATTCGATGCTTATAAAGAATCCATTGTTCTTAAAAAGACTTAATACCCAAATGATAAAATACATTAATCAAACAGCATTTTTCCTGGTATTCCTGATTACTACAATCGGGCAATCTTTGGCATCTCCTCAATTGTTTTTTGAAGCATATGATTGGGAAACGGAGGCGATTTACGAAAAAGTGAAGTTTGAAGATCAGGGTGCAGTAATCCTCAAGGACATGAAGGCTGTTGAATTTTATTTCGATCCGGAGTATAGTGCTACGCTGCAACTTTATACCGTACATACAAAAATCCAGGTAAATACGCATGAAGCTGTCGAGATTTACAATAAACATTATATGCCGATGAGTAAAGTACTCGCAATTGAGGATCTCAGGGTCAGGGTGCTCAGTGAATCAGGCGTCAGGGAGATAGAAGAAATTGATCTGAAAGATTACCAGGGGGAAGACGATTACTCATCATATAAATACTTTGCCATAGATGGTGTGGAAGTCGGCAGCCAGATTGAGTATATCTACACTTTTAAAATGATACCACAACTCGAGGGGAGCAGAGAGTTTTTTCAGTCAGATGAGCTGAAACTCAATGCCGAGTTCCATATTATTTGCGAAGACAAGATGTTTTTCACTACAAAAAGCTACAATGGTTTTTCGGCCATGGTACTCGATTCAACCACCATCGATGGCAAAAACCATTACTTTGCCAGGATGGATAAAATTGATCCGTTGGAATCTGAACTTTACGCGCTATATACTAACAACCTGATGCGCGTAGAATTTAAGGTTGATCACATATTACCAGCCAATGATGTTAAGCTTTACACCTACCAACAGATATCAAATCAATTGAATGCTTACCTGCACAGCGGCAGAACGAAGAAAACCGATAAAATGATCAGTAAACTGTTGAAAACATTAAAACTGGAAGGAAGGGGTGAAGCAGAAAGAATTCGAACCATTGAAAATTATGTCAAAAGAAATATTGCTGTATCAGAATCTGGCGGCGATGAAATAGATGATCTGGCTTATGTAATCGAAAAGCATGTAACCAACCAACGGGGCATTATGAAACTGTTCGTCTCGATGTTTGAACTTAATGGTATAGATTATTACCTGGGGCTGACATCAGACAGGACGAGGGTAGTAATGGATCCTGACTTTGAATCATACAGTTTTCTGGAAAATTATTTCTTTTATTTCCCAGGAATTGATAAGTACCTCGCGCCAACTGAATCGCTGTACAGGCTGGGATATATACCCTACAACTGGACCAATAATTTTGGATTGTTTATCAAAAACACAAAGTTGGGAGAAACAACTGCCGGAATTGGAGAAGTGAGATTTATCGAACCTTTGGAATACCTGGACAGTGAAGATATTCTGGATATTAATGTGGGATTCAATGGAGACTTTGATGAACTAAATATCGATATCCAAAGATCACTAACCGGCTATAATGCGACTTATATTCAACCAATTTTTGAATTGATTCCTGCTGCTGAAACGAAAAAAGTTGCCATTAGCCTGCTCAATCTTTCAGGTAAAGATGTGGAACTCAAAAATTTTGAAGCTAAAAACGCCACGCTCGATTCCTTTTATCTGAAACCCTTTATTCTTCAAGGAGAAGCCTCAACAAGAAGTGCGTTCTATGACAGAGCAGGCTCCAGGTATCTTTTGAAAATCGGTGAATTAATTGGCGAGCAAGTGGCCATGTATCAGCAAAACGAAAGAAAATTGCCTGTTCAAAATGAATTTAACCGCAACTACAGGCGCACCATCAGCATCGAAGTACCTGAGGGATATGAAGTGCTGAATCTCGAGGACTTGCGACAAAAGCTGTCTTACAGTGATGAAAACGGCCAGGATGCCATGGGATTTGAATCATCTTATATTATTGAGGGCAATACGGTAACGGTGAATGTCCGGGAGTTTTACAAAAAGCTTGACTGGCCGCTTGAAAAGTTCGACGAGTTCAGGCAGGTAATCAATGCCGCAGCAGACTTCAATAAAAAGGTGTTGATCCTGGAAAAAACCGGATAAGACTTGCAGCCATCTTCTTTCTGTCCGCCGCAAACATTATCCTGATCAATTTGTTTCTTTTTTCAAAAAACAGAATCATGTTTGTAAAATTCATTCGCATTGCGATGCTTTTAATATTTGTCTCATTGACCAATGCATGCGCTCAACAAAAAAGTAATCAGGAAGAAAATATGGAAAATAAAAAATTAGAGTTGGCGACCTTTGGCGCTGGATGTTTCTGGTGTGTTGAGGCTATTTTTCAAAGAGTGGACGGCGTAGAAAAGGTTGTTTCGGGTTATTCCGGAGGGCATGTTAAAAATCCTTCTTACAAGGAAGTGTGCCAGGGCACCACAGGTCATGCAGAAGTTTGCCAATTGAGCTATGAGCCTGCAACGGTCAGCTTCGATGAGTTGCTCGAAATATTCTGGAAAACACATGATCCCACAACGCTTAACAGACAAGGCAATGATGTTGGACCGCAGTACAGATCGGTGGTATTTTACCATAATGAAGAGCAAAGACGTCTTGCGGAAAAGTACAGGAAAGAACTGGATGAAGCCGGAATTTTTAGCAACACAATTGTCACGGAAATATCTCCGTTTGATATTCTTTACATCGCAGAGGATTACCACCAGAACTATTTCAATGAAAACGGCTCGCAGCCCTATTGCAGTTTTGTGATCCAACCCAAGGTGGATAAATTCAAAAAAGTCTTTAAGGAAAAGCTTAAAAACTGATTGCATTTGCTTCATCGTGGTGGTTTTAGCTAAATTGCCCGAAAAACCATCTATGATGAAGCATTCATTTTATCACCTTATAATTTTATGTTTAGCAGCCTATTCCTGCTCCACAAGTACAGAGCCCATTTACCTGACTCAGGGCTTGATGGCCGGCGAACCAACCTCCAATTCAGTAATTCTTCAAAGCCGCTTATGTGCAGAGGATACTCTGGTCAATGGAGATATCCGTGGAGCTGAGGGTGTCGCTATGTTTGAGATTTCTGAAGATGTACGTTTTTCAAAACCGCAATTTTCTGATTGGATAATTGCTGACTCTGCAAATGATTTTATTATTAAGATCCATTTTACCGGCCTGAAGCCGGGAACCACCTATCATTACAGGCTTCACTTTGGAAAGGATAAAAAAACTAAAACAATAAGCGATAGCCAGTTATTCAGGACCAATGCAGGTTCAGAAATTGCTGCCGATTACAGCCTGGTGGTAGTAACCGGAATGAATTATTACCACTTTCATTATGGAAAATACGATAGCTTAAATGCCTATTCAGGCGCTGATAAGCATCTTGGATATCCTGCCCTCGAAGCGATGTTCAATCAAAAGCCGGACTATTTCATTGGTACCGGTGATAATGTTTATTTCGATCATCCCAGTGAGCGGGATTTTAGTAACGCGATCAGCAGGGGAAGGTCGCCTCATCCCGGGACATACGATGGCAAAGAAGCAGTGGATGAGCAGGGAATGAGAAAAAAGTACCATGAGCAATTCTCGCAGGAGAGATACAAAAAACTTTTCAGCCAGGTTGCCACATACTGGGAAAAAGATGACCATGATTACAGGATGAATGATGCAGATCCATACACGGATTTTCCAATTTCGCACGAGTTGGGAATAAGCAATTTTATAGAGCAACTACCTGTAATTGCTCCGGGGACAAATGATAAAACATACCGGACAAGGCGCATCAATAAAGATTTGCAACTGTGGTTTGTTGAAGGAAGGGATTTTCGGGATGCCAATGACAGCAAGCCAGGCCCGGAGAAGACACTTTGGGGCGCGGAGCAAATCCAATGGCTGAAGGAAACCCTTCTGAGTAGCGATGCCACATTTAAACTGCTCATTTCACCAACCCCTTTGGTTGGGCCTGATGATGCCTATAAAAAAGATAATCATGTGAATCCGGACGGTTTTCGTCACGAAGGTGATGCTTTTTTTGAATGGCTGAAGGAAAATGATTTTTTATCCAATCACTTTTATATTGTTTGCGGCGACCGACACTGGCAGTATCATGCCCGGCATCCTTCAGGGTTTGAAGAATATTCTTGTGGTGCGCTTGTTGACAATAATTCAAGGGCGGGCCGTTTGGCAGGTGATCCAAAAAGCACTGACCCTAATGGTGAGATTATGCAATACTATATCCAGGGAACACCGGAGGAAGCATCAGGAGGATTTTTGTTAATTAAAAATCAGTCGGGCGAAGTACCTGAATTACACTTTGAGTTTTATGACGAACACGGTAAATTACTATATAATAATACCAAAATCGCAGGCTGATCGTGACGCCAAAAGAGCTCGAACCATTTCCTCCAATTACCGGCATTAGGGAACATTCTTTTGCCGGGTTTACAATTACTAACCGGATGCCGGAGATTCTCAATGTCCTGAAAGACCGGTACAGGCATGATCTGAGTATATCCAACAAGTTAAGCCTGCTTGAAAGCGAGCTTTTCTCAGGCATTATTCAATCTGCGCCCTCTGATGAAGATTTGGAAGAAACATGGAAGGGATTCATGAAACAATACCATGGCGAAAGATGGAGGCATGCCCCTTTCTATTTGGTTGAGGCCTATTTTTACAGAATGATTCTGGAAGTGGTAGATTTTTTCCATAACCGCAGAGATCCGTTTGCCGAAGTCAAACGCAACGATATAGCATTGAATCTGGATCAGATGGAACAAATATTTAGCGATTCAGAGCAAGCAAATTCTTTTGATCGTGCCGGATTCATAAAATATCTCGTAAAGAAGAACCTCTGGGGCAATAAATCTGATCTGAGTCAGATAGAGCTGAACCGCAATGCACTTCAGGAGGAATGCACCCTGCTGGATGATTCTTCGTCGATTATTGAAATACTCTCCAATGGCATTAAAAGAGCAGATATTATACTTGACAACGCCGGGATGGAGTTGTTTACCGACCTTCTGTTGGCATACTGGCTGGTTAAAAAGCAATTTTCCGAAAAGGTGGTGCTTCATGCCAAAACCTGGCCTACATTTGTATCTGACGCAACAATTGAAGATATCTCGGTCCTGACGGATATGCTTGCTGCACATTCAGATTCTGCCATCCCAAGGTACCTTGAGGAGCTCAAGTGTTTGATAAATGAAGGCACAATCATCATTAAAGATCACGCATTCTGGAATGCCCCATTGCACTTTTATCAAATGCCTGAGGCCCTTGCAAATGAACTGTCACGCTCCGGAATGGTGCTCATTAAGGGTGACGCAAATTATCGCCGTATTTTTGGCGACAGACAGATTCCGCCCGATTTTGTGCCAAAAGATTTGATTTCATATATGCAGGCTCCCACTTTCGCTATCAGAATATTGAAATCGGAAATTATTAGTGGTTTGACCAGAGAGCAAATTGCCCTACTCAACTCAAGCAACCCCGACTGGATGATCTCCGGCACTTATGGTATCATTCAGACGATCAATTAAATTTTCCAAATTCGCCTATTATTGATTTTCGATTTATAAATAACTGATGTTCAAAAAAACATGCGGCTTATGAGAATTGCGGAGAATCTCTGGTAAATTTGCAATTATTTTGAATTCAACATTTAACAGACTCGATATGTATAAAGTATTTATCTTCACCATAGTTTGTATATCGCTTCTGCCGGCGTGTAATTCCAAAAAGCCGGAGCAGTCGGCAACCACCGATAGTCCCATTACGGTCACCTCAGCGCCATTCGGAATCACCGCTAAAGGGGATTCTGTAACATTGTTTTCCTTTAAGAGTTCGGATGGCTTTGAAGTCAGAATAATGAATTACGGCGGTATCGTTACCCATTTGATGGTTCCTGATAAAAATGGACGCGTGGAAGATGTTGTACTGGGATTTGACGATCTCGAATCCTATCTGACCAAACAACCGCCATATTTCGGCGCCATTGTCGGGAGGTATGGCAACCGGATTGCGGCAGGTAAATTTTCATTGAACGGAGTTGAATATCCGCTTGTACAAAATAATGGGGCGAACCACCTGCATGGTGGAATCAAAGGATTTGATAAAGTGGTTTGGGAAGCTGAATCTTTTACCGGTGATTCTGAAGCCGGTCTGCGACTGAAATATTTAAGCGAGGATATGGAAGAAGGCTATCCCGGCAATCTGGATGTGGAAGTTATTTATACGATCAGGCCCGGTCATGAGGTGCAGATTGACTATTATGCTACAACTGACAAGCCGACAATCGTTAACCTGACTCAACACAGCTACTTTAACCTGACGGGTAATGCAAGGAGGGATATACAGGATCATGAGGTAATGATCAGGGCGAATGATATAGTACCCGTGGATGCCGGTTTGATTCCGACAGGAGTATTGATGCCAGTTGCAGGCACCCCTTTTGATTTCAACACCACTACCCCTGTTGGCAGCCGGATAGATGATGATCATGAACAATTGCAACTGGGTGGGGGTTATGATCATTGCTGGGTTTTGAACAAATCTCATCAGGGCGCCCTCGACTGGGTCATCACAGCGATCGATGCGCAAAGTGGCAGGGTGCTTGAACTCGCCACAACAGAACCGGGAGTTCAGTTATATACCGGAAATTTTCTTGATGGTTCCTTGGTCGGAAAAGGAGGGGTATCTTACCAACACAGGTTTGGGCTTTGTTTTGAGCCGCAACATTTCCCTGATTCTCCAAATCAGCCGGATTTTCCAAGCGTCGTTTTGAATCCCGGGGAGGAATACAAATCAACTACGGTTTGGAGATTTTCTGTTCAGGAATAAAGTAAAGAAAGCAGGTAATAGAAAATACCAATTTTGGCAGTGAGTGCATTGAAAAGCGAAACATACACAACATGCAGATGGCAGTATTAGCTATCATTAGGTTTGATTGTTTGCTGAAATACCAGTAAATTCAGTTATCATTTTAAAATCCGAAAGTAATGAAATTATACTCTATAATGCTTATTTTATTTGTTTCCAGCACATTTTATACCTGTGATAAGGTAAAAGATCTTGCTGATGTGAATTTTGACACCGATGTGGTTACAACTTTGGCGATAGCATCATCCAACACGAACAATCAGACTTTCACAACCGTGCTTGACGCAACTTCCGATTCGGAAATCAGCAAATATGCCAGCAAAATTAAAGGGTATGAGGTGCGGGAAATTTGGTTTGCCATTGAGAACTATGCCTCCGCAGCAGAAGGCGAAATTTATTTTAACGGTGATCTTGGATTCAGCTCAAAAGATAAAAATACTCCTGATGCTTCCTGTTCTGTAAGCAATCTTAATGTAACACACTGGACCGGTACCGGGGAGTTTCAGATAAACAACTGCAACAGCACACTTTCCGAAATTGCCGAGGCCTTTTCGCAGGACAATGCCGTAAAAGTCTATATGACCGGAAGCTTTACAAAAGCACCGCTTAATTTTAATCTCAAAATAAGGATGAAGGTAAAAGTGACTGCGAATCCCCTGTAAAGTTTTTTGAAGTTGTATGGATTATTTGATTGGTAAACTTAGCCCTGAAGATTTAGAGGAATTGTATATGATACCAGTTTGGGTGGTGATATTGATTGCCGGAGCAGACAATGTTTTTTCAAAAAAGGAAATCAAAAAAGCTGTAGGGTATGTCAGGTTGCAAAAGAAAAAGTCTGAAGGTTTTCTGCGGGATTATTATCAAAATGTTTCCGCAAAATTTGAAATTAATCTAAAGGGATACATAGCCATTTTACCTGATGACCTGGAAAAAAGATCAGATTTTCTTGTGAATAGGCTCACAGCGGTGAATCGACTGTTCAAAAAAATTGATATGGAGTACGCATCAGAGTTGTATTTGAGCTACAGGGATTTGGCCCATAATGTTGCCAAAGCTGCCGGAGGTTTGTTCGGTTTGTTATCCGTTTCATTTTCGGAATCCAGGTATGTCGATTTGAAAATGATAGATGATCCTTTAGGGCTACAGCCTGAGAAATAGAATATGGAATTACTTTTTCGGTTTGTTTTTATAATGTGGCTGGTTTTTTCCATCCAATTTTTTTGGGGCTTCGATTTGAGTGGGTTTGGGATTTTGCCAAGA
Organism: uncultured Roseivirgaceae bacterium; assembly: GCA_964482185.1. GTDB lineage: Bacteria > Bacteroidota > Bacteroidia > Cytophagales > Cyclobacteriaceae > JAAUQL01. The sequence goes on along the minus strand of CAYZWN010000037.1, from coordinate 17,860 downwards.
ACCTGGCATGGATTGCTGGGTATATTTACCGCACCTTTTATCCATGGAAACAGCGTTCACATTATTTCTAATACCATTCCGCTATTATTTCTGGGTTGGACATTGTTTTTCTTTTATGAGAGCATTGCCAGAAAGGTGTTTGCAATTTGCTATTTCGCAACAAACGGCCTTGTTTGGATATTAGCACGCCCATCTCTCCACATTGGGGCAAGTGGCCTGGTGTATGGCATAGCTGCTTTTCTCATTTTTTTTGGTTTTTTCAGAAAGGATTTTAAATCGCTGGCGATTTCTGCTATTATCATATTTTTTTACGGTGGTATGGTATATGGTATTTTTCCAAATCAGGTGCGGGTTTCCTGGGAATCGCATTTGATTGGAGCCATAGTCGGCGGCTACACGGCCATGTTTTTTTCAGGAAACAAAAAAAAGTATTCATTCTGATTATACATCAATCAATTCGACGCCCACCCGAAACATTATTGTTTTTCAAAGGTTAAATTTGGGTTTAAATGACAACATCAATGACACATACAGAATCAGCAATATCGCCTGGTATTGCATACTGCGATAGCCTTGTTAAATACGCACGTAGAAAAAGCCTCGAGGTGCATATTGGCGGAGTACCACTGGGAGGTAATCATCCAATCAGGGTGCAATCCATGACTACTGTTGACACAATGGATACCATGGGCACGGTCGGGCAATCGATCCGGATGATTGAAGCAGGATGTGAATATGTGCGCATTACGGCACCAAGTATCAGGGAGGCAGAGAATCTTGCCAACATTAAGGCTGAATTGAAAAACAGAGGCTTTGATGTCCCTTTAATTGCCGACATTCATTTCACCCCCAATGCTGCAGAAATCGCTGCGCGAATTGTGGAGAAAGTACGCGTGAATCCGGGTAATTATGTCGATAAAAAGAAGTTTCAACTCACAGAATATACCGATGCCCAATACCGGGAAGAAATAGAACGGATACGGCACAGGTTCACACCGCTCGTCAGAATCTGCAAAGAATATGGGACTGCCATGCGCATTGGCACCAATCATGGCTCACTATCTGACCGGATTATGAGCCGTCATGGCGACACGCCACTTGGCATGGTGGAATCCGCCCTGGAATTTTTGCGCATTTGCGAGGATGAAAGTTATTATAATATCGTGCTTTCAATGAAAGCAAGCAACACACAGGTTATGGTGCAGGCATACCGGCTGCTGGTGTCAAAACTCAATGAAGAAGGACTGAAGCCCTATCCCTTGCATCTCGGTGTCACTGAGGCAGGCGAAGCGGAAGACGGCAGGGTAAAATCTGCTGTTGGTATCGGTGCCTTGCTTGAGGATGGCCTAGGTGATACGGTAAGGGTTTCTCTTACCGAAGAGCCCGAATTCGAAATACCCGTGGCGCTAAATCTGGTAAACCGCTATACATCCAGAGAGGAACACAAGGATATTGCCCCTTTGAGTGTCAACACGCTCGATCCGATTTCTTATAAAAAGAGGAAAAGTGCCGAAACAGACAATATCGGAGGTGGTAATGTGCCGCGTGTGGTCATCGATCTTTCAGATCTTGAAATTCACAAATACGAAGATTTAACTCCAATCGGACACATCTACAATTCGAAACTGGATAAATTTAATATGACGGACCAGGGGGCGGATTATGTGTATAGCGGTGCACATTCTATCCCGTTTATGCTTCCAAATGGTTTAAGAGAAATTACGGACTATGCGGTTTGGCAAACAATAGATGACACTTCCGCAAGGTTTCCATTGATTTCATTTGAAAAATTATCCGAAGTATCCAAATGGCATCCCAAGATCAACTTTGTATCAGTTCAGGCTGATCTGCCTGACTTTGTTGAACTTAGTAAATACAAGGACAACAATCTGGTACTGATCCTCACCACCGACAATGAACATGGACTTGCAGAGCAAAGACGGTTTTTTAATGAACTGAATATCCGTGATCTCGATTTTCCCGTAATACTTTCGCGTGATTATACGAATATTACGCAGGAGCAATTCCTGTTGTACACGTCTACAGATATTGGAGGTTTGCTGATTGACGGTCTCGGTGATGGCGTCATGCTTAGATGGAAAATAAGCAATGAGCAAAAACTCAGGAACCTGTCTTTTGTAAACAGGACTTCTTTCGGGATTTTACAGGCAGCCCGAACGAGGATGACCAAAACAGAATATATTTCATGCCCGTCTTGTGGCCGTACTTTGTTTGACCTCCAGGAAACAACAGCCATGATTCGCTCTAAAACAGACCACCTGAAAGGCGTTAAAATAGGCATCATGGGTTGCATCGTGAACGGGCCGGGGGAAATGGCGGATGCCGACTATGGCTATGTTGGTTCGGGAAAAGGCAAAATTACACTTTATAAAGGCCAGGAAGTGATAAAAAGAGGCGTGCCCTCTGAAAATGCTGTTGATGAACTGATCCAGATTATCAGAGAAGACGGCGCATGGATTGAACCTGAAAAAATTAATGATTGATGATATGAATAGCCAAAAAAATGAATCAGGGAGCTCTGATTATTTTCTGATAGGAGATGTATTCAGGTATTTCTTCAGAAAAAAAGATCCGGATCGAAAAAGCAACTTCAATCTAAGGATGATGCATGGCATAAATAAAGTTTCCATTTTCATGTTTTTGATTGGAATGATTTACCTTCTGTCAAAGTATATTTTTTGATGGATATCGAAACTTTCAGATCGTATTGTTTGTCGAAGGCATGTGTGATTGAGTCGTTCCCTTTCGATGAAAATACCCTGGTTTATAAGGTTGCCGGAAAGATGTTTGCATTAGCAGATTTAGATTTGTTTGAAAGTATCAATTTGAAATGCGATCCTGAATGGGCTGCTGAATTGCGCGAAACCCATTCCGGGATAAACCCAGGATATCATATGAACAAAAAGCACTGGAATACCATTGAGATGGACGGTTCTGTTTCTGACGCCCTTGTTCACAAGCTCATTGATCATTCTTATGATCTCGTCGTCGCAGGACTACCTAAAGTAAAACAACGGGAATTGAAAAAAAATCACTGATTAACAGGTTACTATAATCATTTCATCTATATTAATCTCCAAAGAAAAGAGTGAGCTTTCGTCGGTCGTCCAATCAAATTTTCACAGCAGATAATAAATTGCTTAGAATCGGGTTATTTTCATATAATCCGAAAAAAGTACATTGGTTTTGGCAATTTGGCAAAAAGTTGATATTCGCACCATCTTCCGGATGAAACAGGTAGTTACATTAATATTGGGTGTATTTGGTTTGTGTTATTTCTCTGCATGCCAGCAGAAAATGATATGTCCTGCATTCCATTCTTCCTTTATACTCGATACTGACGAAACCCGAAACACATTTTCCATGTTTGGAGTAGATTCTTTGCCAAAAAAGAGATGGGATGTTGACAAGGAAAAATACGGTATTGCAAAAGAGATATCCGATGAAAATAAAATGAGAGAAATGAGGATCATCTCCATGAATTCAATTTATAAAAAGATTGAGGATCCCTTTGATGAATTTCGCAGGATGTATGCCGAGGCTGACCCAACTGTTTTCAGTGATTCAGCTGCAATCAGAGCTGATATCCGGGGGGCAAATGATTTCAAGAATGTTGATCAAATGATTTACCTGTATCACTTTGGTAAGTATTTGCCGGCTAAAAATACCGCTGCCGGTATTATGAAAAAAGATGATTTTAAGGAGGAAATGAAAGTAGAAGAGCCGTCACTGATCATCGATGAGGATCAGCCAAAGAAAAAGAGAGGTTTATTTAAGCGCAGAAACCAGACAGACACCGACGGAATGATCGACGACGATGATGCTGATTTTGAATAGTTATCTCGTTACGAGCGACGGATTGATGTAGTTTATTTTTTGATTCATCTCGAAATCGTATAATGTGAGAATTCTTATGTTGTAATACGATTCCCAGTAATCTTCGATAGATTTGATATAGTCTCTTTTTGCTGTTTCCCGTTCTGACAGCGAAATATTCAGATCGGTGATGCTTATTTCCCCATTCTGAAATTTCTTGAGCGCAATCAGATATCCGTTTTCAGCTACCTTATCAGCCTCTTCTGAGGTTTCAAGCTGCTCTTTGAGCAAATTAAACTTCTCTACCTGTACGATTACTTCACGTTCAAAATTGAGTTTTTCTCTTTCTACGTCATAAAGTACGAGATCGCGTTGCGATTCGGCCAGCTTCACTGCTGAAGCAGATTTACCCCAGTCCAGAATTGGAATGTTGACAGCAAGGTTTACCATTCTTTGTTTTTCTGTTTCTTCGTAAAGACCACCGAATGATCCGGCACTTTTCGTTGTTCCAACTTCACCCCTGAGCGTTGTCCTTAAACCCGTACTTCGTTTTGCCCGAGTAAGGTCGCGATCTGCCTGGATAAGCCTCCGTTCAAATTGCGGGCCCTCCTTGCGGTTTGCAAGAGTTTGTTCCAGGGCTTTATCCGGATCGACATAAAACAGTTGCATTTCGAGTGGGATCACCAGTGCAATTTCAGTTGTCAAATCCATACCGATATATGACTTGAGCTCGAAGTCCGCATTTCTTAAATCCATATCGGCTGAGGTCAGGGCTTTTTTGGCATTGAGTACGGATAACTGTATTCTTGAAAAATCGTTTTCTGATATCTGCCCGAGCTTGCGCTTGACTTCGGCAATCTTGAGGTTATCCTCACTATTTTTAAGATTATTGGTAGCCAGGTTATAGTTTGTTTGTATCCGAAGGTAATTAAAAAACCTCCCGGCCGCAGCTCTTGAAACACGCTCCACAGCCTCAATAAATTCTTTATTGGCCTCCTCATAAAGCAAGGGCTCGGTCATTTTGGCCCACTTGTACCAGTTATACGCAAACAAAGGTTGACGAAATCCCAGTTTAAAAGGAGAGCCCGCCCATCTGACAGTGTCCTTTATAAAATCCTGTGTTCTGAATAACGTAGATGCGCCATATATTTCAGTTCCGAAATGGGGCACAATCTGGGTCAATGCAAGGGCAGCATTGGTATTTAATTGTTGGATTTGCCTGAATGCAATGCTTCCATCAGGCTGGGTTACAGGCACATTCTCAGATTCGTAAGTCGGGAGGTTGCCGGCCAGGCTCAGCATCGGTCTGAAGTTGGCATTAAAATTTCTCCATCTCCAGTAAAAGTTTACATTTCGGTTCTGGTGATACTTAATTGCCGGAGATTGTTCTACCGCCATCATCACCACATAGGTCAATTCCAGTTGTACTTTGTGGTCATCTTGTGCCTTTAATAAACCGACTGATAAAAACAATACAAATACCAGCAGTATCGAAAAAATTCTTTTACTCATCATTCATCCTCAATTATCCCTGCTATTTAATATCAATTTCTTTTAGTTTTCTGAGTGACGGTATTTCTGATAAAATGATCTCGTCACCACTCTGAGCGCCTTCCTTCACCTCGTAATAATCATTTCCTGCCAGGTCGGTTTGAACTTCATTCAGATAGGCCTTGGTGCCTTGCACAAAATAAAGCTGGTGCTTGTTGGACTTCCCAAAAGCCGGACCTTTTCGGATTCTCAAAACACTGTCTTTTCTGGACTCAATAACCTGAATATCAACAGCCATATTGGGTCGCAGTTTTGCAAAATTGCTCTCATCAAGAAAAACGTCAAATTCAAGCTTGTTGTCCCTTATCGTTGGCCTGATCGTGCCTATTTTGCCCTGAAGTCTGGAGCCATCCACAATAACAAAAACTTCTTTGCCGGTTTTTGTCACGTTATCGTACTCACTGGCAATGGTTCCCTGAATTTTAAAGGTAGTCAGATCGGACATTCTTACCAGAAGACGATCGGTATTTACCTTTTCTCCCTCTCTGCCATTGATTTCCAGTAGGATACCGGATGAAGGGGCCCTGATGATCATTTTATTCAACAGGTCCTTTTTCTGATCGAGTTGTTTTTGCTGAATTTCAATCTGGAGTTTAAGGCCTTTTTCTTCTGCTGCGAGTTGCATCAACCGGATGTTGTTTTTGGCCAGTATTGTTTCCAGATCCTTTTCGGCAAGGGTTAATTCCTGCTTTGTTTTTTCAAATTTGGCAGGCGATATACCGCCAACCTGCAGAAGTTGTTCCTGGTCTGCCAGCTCTGATTTGATAGATGCAATAGCCAATTTTTTTACTTCTACATTATAATCCAGGTCAACGCGCGTATTTCTGGCATTTAAGATTGTTTTTTCGAGATTGTTGTTTTTTACTTCGATCTGATCACGTATTTCATCAATTTGCTCCCTGATTGGGGTGTCGTCAAGCCTGAGAATGATATCACCTTTTTCTACCCTGTTCCCAACACCGTTTTCTATGCCGAGAATCACGGATGATGCCGGACTCAACAGCAAAACTTCATTCTCTGGCTCGATGATTCCCTGGGCAGGTACCGTTTTAATCACTTCGCCTGTCTCAACGATAGCTGTCTCAAAATGATTGGACTCAATCGTCGGTATAAGTGGGTTTTTCCATATTACTGCTGTAATAATTGCCGCAATGGTTATAATGGAAGTAGTCCAAATTATTGCTTTAGTCATTTCTTAAATAAAATATTTCATTTTTGGATTATTAATATAATACTCACTCGAATGGCAAACCGGTACATGCCTTAGCTCACCATCAGGTTTATTGATTTATCAGGTCATCCTGAATGTCTATACCAATGGAGTTATTGCGTAAAATTACCAAGAATCGCCTTAAGATGCATATCAATTTTACCAATGTTTTATTGTTTAATACTTAAAAGAGCGCACGGATTTCTTATTGATTGTCCTCTGGTCTTAATACTCCGATTGGCAAACAAAAGACCTGTTAAAACCATATTGAGTTGAGTTTGTCAAATACAAAATATACCTGTATTTAATAAGATCCCTTATGCTTTAATGCTGCCTGGAAGATCATAATCTTTTTATTCATTTAAATAATCCACTACCAGCACATCTTCAATAAAAGATGAAACCATTTCGGCAAATGCTGTATGATCAGGATGTGGCAAATAGGCATCTCTTCCGGCCTCACTGTCAAAGGTGAGTATAAAGCAATGTGTAAAACCTTTGTCGAGTCCTTCAGGACTATTGTTGATGCCCCATTCGAATTGCCGGATTTGAGGTATTTTCGACTGCAAATCCGCAAACGCTCTTTCCACCATTCGTATGTCTTCTTCAGTTGCCGTATCCTTAAATTTAAAAATGACGACATGCCGGAGTTTGGCTTTTTCAATGCTGGTGGAAGGTGTAGATTCAGAATTGCTGTTTTTTGATTTATCTGTCTGACAACCAGATAAATATGTTAATATAAATGCAAACAACATGACAGGCAAAAAGTATTGTATTTTTTTCATGAGTTTAAAAGTTAAGAATATGTGTAAGTTAATATTTTTAATGTTAAAAAATGGAGATATATCAGCCTGATCAAGACAAATGCGCTTTCACCAGTTCAAGTATTTCCTGAATCCTAAGGCTGTCAGTGTGGGCCACAATATCAGATTCGGTCCGATTGCTTTTTAAATCCGCGTTGACGGCATCAATTTCAAAATTATAGCCTGTGGATTTTCTTGTATCCTCAAAATGCGAAATCAATGCCCCCTGCCTGTAAAGAAAGCATTCCTTTGCCTTGAAAAAGTCCGGAATCCTGATATACCCCTCAGACCCGGCGATGCGTGCTTCATTTGGTAATTCAAACGCGAATGATGCAAAAAGATCAGCTGTAATGCCATTATCGTATTCTAAGTACATTGCCTCCTGCATGTCAACACCGGTGGGCGCCTTTTTCCCGGACACCATGATTTTATCAGGCATTTTTTTCATTATCATCCAGACCAGCGATATAGGATAAATGCCAATGTCCATCAGCGCTCCGCCGGCAAGTTTTGGATTATACAAACGGCTGACGGGATCATAAGGTGCCTGGAAGGCAAAATCTGCCTTTATATGCCGGATTTCACCAATCAAACCTTCATTAATCCAGTCCAGTGCCTTTTTGATGGCCGGCAGAAAATATGTCCAGAGTGCTTCCATGAGGTACTGATTGCTTTGTCTCGAAAATTCGATCAATCGGCGGCACGAATCCGGATCAGTGGTAAGAGGTTTTTCGCAAAGTACTGCCTTGCCGGCTTTCATGGCTTCTAATGCCTGATCGAAGTGGCAGGTATGAGGTGTGGCGATATAAATGACATCGATATCGGTATCAGCGAGTAATTCATGATAATTTCCATAGGGTTTCTCTACTCCGAATTTGCCGGCAAATTCAATGGCTTTTTGATGGCTTCTGGATGCCACGGCCTTTATTACACCTTCCGATGCATAAACGAAGTCTGACGCAAATGAGGTAGCTATGTTGCCGGTTCCAATGATGCCCCAGTTTATTATTCTTTTCAAAATATAAAAAATTAAGTTCCCTGATTTAGCACCATTTTTATTGTTCTGCTCCCATTTTTAGCTTTAACGGTGGTGCAAACCCCGTTTTCATAAAAATATTCACAAATGTTTCCATCCGGCAGCAGGAGGGTGTAATGCCCGTTTTCATTATTGACGATTTCAAGCGGTTTTGCAAAACGCTCCGAAAAAATGAATTTTTCCCCAACCGGCTCTTTGAAATAAAGCTCAGACACAAAAAAAGGATGTTCGATCACCACGCGTTCTTGGTTGCCTTCGCTGTCATTTAGCTGCCACACGTATTCTGATGTGAGATTGATTTCAGTGAATTCACGTTTTTTATCATTGAGCAACTGCTGGTAACTCGATGATTTCAACACACCGCTTTCGCAATCCAGGGTGGTAATCCAGTTTAATTTGTAGAATGGAATCTTGACCTGAGAATTGGTTTTGATGGTAGATTGCTCCCCATCGAGCGTCTTTTCGATATTCAATTTTCCGATTTTCCCCAGAAAGATGATGTCATACTCCAGATTTTGAGCCGTTGCCATATTCTGATTAAAACTTAAAATTACTGCAAACATTAAAATATATAAATTAGCAGTGTAAGGAGATTTGCATCCCGGGATCAACTTCATGTTAAAGAGTTTGGTAAAAAAAATGTGCACTAAGGCCTTCCGGCGCTATATATGGTTTGAGACGACTAAATTAGACTTAAATCATGTATATTCCGAGGTGTCGCTTAATTTTGCCTTTCCAAAGCTTATTTTAGAATATGAAGATATCAGTAGAAATCAGTTATTATCCGCTCACCGATCATTACCTCGCTCCAATTGGTAATTTTATTGATCGACTGAATGAATATCCATCGATTGAAGTGCGCACCAATGGAATGAGTACACAGGTCTTTGGACAATATGATGTAGTGATGAATGCAGTGACAGCGGAAATCAAACGATCTTTCGATTTGCCACATTCAGTTTTTGTAATGAAAGTGATCAATACTGATCTGAGAACAATACCGACTGAATGATCAATACAGCAGTTTCCTGGTTTTTATCAAATTATTTTGAAGTGCTTGCCGCTGCGCTGGGGTTTGGGGCAATTTTCCTGCAAATAAAACAGAATGTCTGGTATTGGCTGGTTAGCATTGTCATGGTGAGTATGTATATTTTCATCTACATTGATGCAAGGCTTTATGCCGACATGTCACTGCAGGTTTACTACCTGGTTGTCAGCTTTTATGGCTGGTATATGTGGTTATTTGGAAAAAAAATCAACAATCACCATGAACCATTAAGCGTGAGCCGAACCGGCGCGAAACTATGGTACAGACTGACGCTGATCAGCGTCATTGCGTTTTTTCTGATTGCGTGGCTGCTTATTCGTTTTACTGATTCGGATCTGCCTTACTGGGATGCGTTCACCACATCGCTTAGCTTTACGGCTACATGGATGTTGGCGCGCAAAAAACTTGAAAATTGGCTTATCTGGATTGTGGTTGATGCATTTTCCGTGGGCATTTATATTTACAAACAGCTGTATCCGACAGCAGTTTTGTTTTTCTTCCTAACGTTGCTCGCTATTGTAGGCTATATTAAATGGAAAAAGGACATGTTAGCCGGAAGCGCTACAAGTTCGCGATGAGCAGATCTATTTTATTGTAAAGCACATTAAAAAAACGTTTTCGCTCCTTCTCGGCGGAAGCGCTGATCAAAGTTGAATTTTTTATCACTCTTTCAATGTATTGGACCGAATCCTGAAAAAATGCTTCATCGCTTGTAGTGAGAATGTTCAATACATTGTGCCCCAGATGCACCACGTTGGAATTTTGGAGCTTTAAAAGCACTACATTCTCAGAAAGGGTAATTTCATTGTGATACATTCTGAAGTTATCGTTCTCGCCATTGAGCGGTTGTGCTCTTCCCGGATAAAACTTAAAACCCAGTTGCGCTTGTTTTTCAATATGCTCTAAAACGAATTTAAGATCATTCAGAATGTCGATGATGGCACTCCTGGATTGGAACAAACCCATTTCATGATAAAAACTGATTTGCCGAATGGTTGAATTGATCGTTTCTTCACTCCATATTTCAACTGTTGGAACAGAAAGGTAGCATCTCATCATATTGTGCGCGAGGTCCAGATCAGCATTTGAGATCACATCAAAGCTGAATGGCTGATCATTATGATCCTGGAATTCAAATACATTTCTTTTCCAGAAAAAGATTTTGAAAGCGGCCAGTTTAGGAAACATGAAGTAATAGAAGAAAGGCAGATCGAGCGCAGAATAAATGATTTCAGAAAGCCCCGACTGTTTCAGTGAATTTATTTCGTTTGTCAGTGAAAGGAAATAAGACTCAAATACGAACTTGTCGGGATTGATGGCCCTGTAGTGAAATTGTAATACTCCATTGCTTTGGGCAAAAATTAATTCGGTCGGAACACCGAATTTTGAGGCCAGTAAATCAAATTCCCTGAGTGATAATTCCGATTCGCCACGAATGCGCCGGTAAGCGCTGTCGATACTGATGCAAAGCTCATCTGCAACGATATTCGCCATCGACAAATTTGTCGGAAGCTTTGATTTGAGCGCCTTAAAAAAGCGCTTCTGAACATTCATTCCATCCTCCATGAAATCCGGGAATTTTATTTATTCTTAGCCCCTTTATATAATTACAAGCTAAACATTAATCAGCATTTTATAAAATATTCTCCTTGCTTAAAAACCAGATACTTATCTGCCCTGGATAAAATGCGCATCCCGGCAATCCGAAAATGAATGTTACTAATTTATGTTCCCAGATAGAAATGCCGGGCTATGTTTTTACTATTTAGTCGTTTACATTATTTTAATGCCATAAAAACAATATACTTACAGTTTCTTAAGCATTTTTTAAAAATGAAAAAACTTATCACTTATTGCATTATCCTCCTGATTGTAATTACAGGTTGCAGCCCGGAAACAACAACATTAACCTATGATGTCATCATATACGGTGGTACTTCTGGTGGCATTGCTGCAGGTTTGCAGGCCAAACGCATGGGCAAAACTGTCATCATTCTGGAGCCTTCCGACAGAATCGGCGGCCTGACCACCGGAGGATTGGGCCAGACCGATATTGGTAATAAAGCCGCAATAGGTGGCATTTCGCGTGAGTTTTATGAGCGAATAAAGGTGTTTTATGAGAATCCGGCTAACTGGAAATGGCAGGGCCGTGCCGAATATCAGGACGGCGGGCAGACAAGGACTGAAGCCGGTGAATCTGCCATGTGGACTTTTGAGCCTTCAGCAGCGCTGTATGTTTATGAACAAATGATTACGGAAGCAGGTCTTGAAATCATCAAAAATAAAATGCTGGACAGGCAATCCGGAGTAGTGAAGGAGAACGGCAGGATAGTTTCGATAAAAATGCTGGATGGTTCCACATACGGCGGAAAGATGTTCATCGATGCAACGTATGAGGGCGATCTCATGGCATCAGCCGGGGTTGGCTACACAGTTGGCAGAGAGGCGAACAGCCAATACAACGAAACCCTGAATGGCGTCCATACTAAACTAACGGATACCACGATGACAGGCCTGCCTGCAAGAAATGCCATCAATCACAATTTTGCAGATGGGGTTGATCCGTATGTGCAAAAAGGTATGCCGAATAGTGGCCTGTTGCCATTTATCAATCCTGACGGCCCCGGAGAGGAGGGTTCGGGCGACCACCATGTGCAGGCCTATTGCTTCAGAATGTGCCTGACAGATCATCCTGATAACAGAATACCTTTTGAAAAGCCATCGGGTTATAATGAGCTTGATTTTGAATTGCTCTTGCGCAATTATGAAGCAGGGGAGAGCGGACTGCCGTGGATCAATTCGTCGATGCCCAACCGCAAGACAGATACCAACAACCGCACCGGGTTTTCTACAGATTTTATCGGTCAGAATTATGATTATCCGGAAGCGAGCTATGAGGAGCGGGCAGTCATTGTAGCGCAACACCGCAATTATCAGAAGGGTTTAATGTGGACACTGGCCTACCACCCGAGAATGCCACAACACATAAGAGATGAGGTATCGCGATGGGGCACCTGCAAAGATGAGTTCGCACGAGGGGACGGCTGGCAGCAGCAGCTTTATATCCGCGAAGCACGCCGGATGATTGGCACTTACGTCATGACTCAATACAACTGTGAAGGGCTGGAAGTGGTTGATGATGTGGTTGGGCTTGCAGCATATGGCATGGATTCCCATAACACGCAGCGATATGTTAGCAGCGAAGGATGGGTGAAGAATGAGGGAAATGTTGAGGCCAGAGTAGCATCACCGTACCCGATAAGCTACAGGTCGCTGCTGCCGGAGCAGTCTGAATGTTCAAATTTACTTGTGCCTGTATGCCTCAGCGCAACGCATATCGCCTTTGGATCGATCAGGATGGAGCCGGTATTTATGGTATTGGGCCAATCTGCTGCCACTGCCGCTTGTCTTGCACTGGAAAACAATGTGGATCTTCACAACCTGGATTATGAAATAATTAAAGACAGGCTTCTGGCCGATAAACAGCGGCTGGTCTGGAATCCATAAATTTTGCTGGTTGAAAGAAGCTATAAGCTGATAGCTAAAAATCTAAAATCATGGCAGGCGGTAAGCCCCGGGCCTGCCTGACCGCGAGGCAGGCTTCTTCATAGCCCTTTCAGGGTAGTTCATTGCAATGACGGCTTCAATTGGTTTGGTTTGTTTTTCTGCATAGAAAATCATTCAGGAGGCAACTTATTGAATAGGCTCAGCGCCGCGTCTGCAGCGAATCACTATTTCACATTCTACGCAAGTTGTAGTAAAATCAGTCGGCCTTTGTTGTTTTTCCATATATTTGCGGCTCAAAATCACATACCTTTCGGAATTAAATGGAACTCCTTACAAATGAATATGTTGCCTTTTTCCTGATTGTGGCCATCGGCATTTTAATCGGTAAAATTAAGGTCAGAGGCATCTCACTTGATATATCCGCCATCATTTTCGTTGCCTTGCTTTTTGGTCATTTCGGCGTTGTGATGCCCGATATTTTTCAAAAAATTGGTCTCATTTTCTTTATTTACTCAGTGGGTATTCAGGCCGGCCCCGGATTTTTTGAATCTTTTCGCAATGATGGACTGCGGCTTATTGCCATTGCCGGAATAGGGGTGGTATCAGGCGCAATAGTTACTGCGCTGGCGGCCTATGTATTTGAAATTGATTTTAAACTGGCAGTCGGCTTATTTTCCGGCGCCATGACAAGTACTCCGGGTCTTGCAGCTGCAATAGAAAGTACACGGTCACCACTTGCTTCCATTGGTTATGGTATTGCCTATCCGTTTGGCGTGCTGGCTGTAATCATTTTTGTAAAAATTTCTCCCAAATTATTTAAGGTATCTATTAAAGAAGCTGAAAAAGAATATGAGGAAGAAATCAGGGCCGATTATCCCGCAATAACCAACATGAATTTTGTGGTGGAGAATAAAAATATATTTGGCAAGACCCTCGGTGAGTTAAAAATTCGCACCATGACAAAAACGAATATTTCAAGGATTTTGCACAATGGAGAAACATTTACACCAACAGCCAAAACCGCTCTCTACGAAGGGGATGTGGTGAAGGCCGTTGGCACTGAAAGTGATTTGAAGAAGGTAAGCCTTCTTATCGGGAGTAAAATTGATATTGAAATACCTTTAAGTAAAAGATATGCCATCCGCTCTATTCTGGTAACGAATGAAAAAATCGTGAATAAGTCCTTTGGTGAAATTGGTTTATTTGAACAATACAATGCGACAGCCGTGTCTATTCGCAGAGCGGGAATTGATATAACACCATATTCATCGAGTAAGATCAGGTTTGGCGATAAAATTATGGTGGCCTGCGAAGAGCAGAGCCTTGCCAACGTACAAAAATTGTTTGGCGATAATCGTAAAAGACTCACCGAACTGGACTTTCTGCCTGTTTCCATCGGCATCATTATCGGCGTGCTTCTGGGCAAAATTTCCATACCGGTTTTCGGTTTTGACTTCAGCCTTGGCCTGACAGGAGGTGTTTTGCTGGCCGCAATCGTGCTGAGCCGCATTGGCAAAACCGGCAATATGCTTTGGAATGTATCCGGCTCATCCAATCAGCTTTTGCGGATGCTCGGACTTATCTTTTTTCTCGTTTCTGTTGGAACTTCGGCAGGCGGTAGCCTCTTTGAAACGCTCAGTTCAGGCGGATTGACTTTTTTTGCTGCGGGGGCATTGATCACTGTGATACCTATGATAATAACCATGGTTTTGGGGCATTATTTCTTTAAGATCAACTTTCTGGTACTCATTGGAGCGCTCACCGGAGCCATGACTTCAACACCCGCCCTGAGTGCCGTAGAGCCGATGTCAGATTCCAACGGGCCAAAAATTGCCTATGCGGCGGTTTATCCGTTTGCGCTGGTTTTAATAATTATTTGCAGTCAGATTCTCGGGAAATTATAAAATCACCATCTTTACTAAAATATATTTTTTTAATTACCTAAACCCTCGTACTATGGAACGAAGAACATTTTTGCAAAATACCTGTGCAGCAGCAGCCGGATTTGGCCTTACCTCTATGCTTCCCTCATGCAGCGCTAAGCAAGAGCAGGATCTATTTAAGATATCACTTGCTGAATGGTCAGTGAATTCACTGATTTTCGGAAACCGCATCCAGGAATTGGGCTGGGTGAAATTTGCTGATATGCTTCATAATGATTATGACAATCTGATGAAGGGCACACCGATGAGTAATCTGGAATTCCCTAAATTCGCGCGTCAGCATGGCATTAATGCCGTGGAGTATGTGAATACCTGCTTTTTCAATAAGGCTAAAAATCAACTGTATCTGAACGAGCTTAAAAATATTTGTGATGGAGAAGGCGTGAAAAGTCTCTTGATCATGTGTGATGCAGAGGGAGCGCTCGGAGACCAGGATGAAGACAAGCGAGCCATTGCAGTCGAAAACCATTATAAATGGGTTGATGCAGCTGCTTTTTTGGGTTGCCATGCGATACGTGTGAATGCTCAAAGTGAGGGGTCATATGAAGAGCAGATGAAGCTCGCGGCAGAAGGTCTGAATAGTTTGTGCCACTATGCAGACAAGGCCAACATAAATGTTTTGGTTGAAAATCATGGTGGATTATCATCAAATGGCCAATGGCTTGCCGGCGTCATGAAAATAGCCGATCACCCGCGCGTGGGTACATTACCGGACTTTGGAAACTTTACAATCGATTACATTACCGGAGAAACTTATGACAAGTACCAGGGTGTAGCTGAACTTATGCCATACGCAAAAGCAGTGAGCGCCAAAGCAAATGAGTTCGACGTTGATGGGAATGAGGCCAATATTGATTATTTCAGAATGATGAAAATTGTTTTGGATGCTGGTTATCGTGGATATGTGGGAATTGAGTATGAAGGAGAACAAATGAGCCAGCCTGAAGGGATTATAGCTACCAAAACTTTACTTGAAAGAGTCAGGAATCACTACAAGGATAAGTATTGAATAAATGGGAGTATTTGACTTAACGGATACCCCCATTTATTCACATTTTAAACAAGGTTGATTCATTGTTTAAAGCAATCATGAATTTCCCGCCAAAACGAAAAGTCACTTTTGCCTTTCGTGTTACGGATCTCGCATAGAATTATAGCAGCCCACACCCGCCATCGTCGGAATACGGATACATCATAGTTAATACACCAACTAATTCATTCTGTCGAGTTTGATGTTGTCCTGCGTTTTTGGATCGTATTCAGGAATGTCAACGACAACAGGATTTACTTTCCAGATGTCCTGGCAGTATTCCCTGATTGTGCGGTCACTGGAGAATTTGCCACTTCTCGCCACATTTAGAATTGACATTTCCGTCCACCTTGTTTTGTCCCTGAAGGCTTTGTCCGCCTCGTCCTGACAATCGATGTATGACTGGTAATCAGCCAGCAGCATATACCGATCCTGATAGGTGAGCTCATCGCAAATCGGGGCAAACAAGTCCGGCTCATTGCGTGAAAAATACCCGGTGCGAATCATATGGATGGCTTTTTTCAGGTTTTCATTCGCGTCATAATACCCGTGTGGATTGTAACCTTGGGATTTTAAATCCTGCACTTCTTCAGTCTTCAAACCAAAAAGGAAGAAATTTTCAGCACCAACCTCTTCTCTGATTTCAATGTTTGCGCCATCGAGTGTGCCGACAGTAAGCGCTCCATTCATGGTAAATTTCATATTTCCTGTACCCGAAGCTTCCTTACCGGCTGTTGATATTTGTTCGGAAAGGTCTGCTGCCGGATAGATGTGTTGGCTGGTTTTTACATTAAAATCGGGGATGAAGACCACCTTAAGCCTGTTTCTGACATCCGGATCATTATTTACAACTTCTCCAACCGAATTGATCAGCTTGATGATGAGTTTAGCCATGAAATACCCGGGGGCGGCTTTGCCACCAAAAATGAATGTCCTTGGCACAATATCCAGATCCGGATTTTCTTTGATTCTGTTATAAAGGGTTATGATATGCAATACTTTGAGATGTTGTCTCTTGTATTCATGGATTCTTTTCACAAGGATATCAAACATCGATTCCGGATCAACTTCTATTTTCAGGTGGGATAGGATATAATCAGCAAGGTATTGTTTTACCTCAACTTTACCTTTTTGCCATGCCTGCTGGAATTTTTTGTTTTTTGCGTACTGTTCCAGTTTTTTAAGTTCATACAGATCTTTTACCCATGCATCACCAATTGTTTCCGTAATAAGGCCGGAAAGGGTTCTGTTGTTGAGTACGACCCAGCGTCTGGGTGTGACGCCATTGGTTTTATTGGAAAATTTTTCAGGCCACAGTTCGAAGAAATCTTTCATAATGCCTGATGTCAATAACCTGGTGTGCAGTTCGGCTACCCCATTGATGGCGCTGCTGCCTACGCAAGCCAGATGCGCCATGCGAATATACCGCTCACCGGTTTCTTCGATGATCGACATCCGCGAAACCCTGTCCTCATCGCCGGGAAAAGTGTTACGGATCAATTCAAGAAATCGATAGTTGATTTCAAGAATGATTTCGAGATGCCTTGGCAGGAGCCTTCCAAAAAGACTTATGCTCCATTTCTCCAGTGCCTCCGGCAGCAGGGTATGGTTTGTATAGTTTATGGATTTCCGGGTGATTTCCCATGCAGCATCCCATGCAATCCTGTAATCATCGAGCAGTATGCGCATCAATTCGGCAACGGCTACAGCAGGGTGGGTATCGTTAAGCTGTATCGCGAAACTTTCATAAAAGGTCTCAGGCTCCTTATGATCTCTCAGGCAATGAATGCGCATCATATCCTGAATAGAAGCAGAAGTGAAAAAGTACTGCTGTTCGAGTCTGAGCGTTTTCCCTTTAATCTGTTCATCATTCGGATACAATACTTTAGAAATAT
>CAYZWN010000036.1:18437-30099 GCA_964482185.1 uncultured Roseivirgaceae bacterium | reverse complement strand
TCATTGACAATACTCCTGATTTTTTTCTCATCATCCTTGTTGCAAATCATGAGCACATCTTCGCAATCAGCTACGAGATAGCCCTCCAGTCCTTGCACAACAACCAGTTTGTTGTGCGGAGCGCGGATAATGCATTCATTGCTTTCATAGAGCATGGCATTCCCGTCGATCACATTGTTGTTGTTGTCTTTTTCGTGGTATTCATGCAATGAACTCCACGAACCAAGATCAGACCAGCCAAAATCACCAAGTACAACATATACGTTATCGGCTTTTTCCATGACCCCGTAGTCAATGGATATTGCTTTTGTTCTGGCGTAAGCCCATGCAATTTTGTCTTTCTCTTCCCCGGTATAATACTGATCTGAAATGCCGGAGAATGTTTCGGATATCTCGGGTAAAAACAGTTCGAAGGCTTCTGAAATGGTTTTCACATTCCATATAAAAATACCTGCATTCCACACAAAATCACCGCTTTCAATAAAAGTCTTTGCCAGTTCCAGTTGAGGTTTTTCGGTAAATGTTTTTACTTTTTTAACCGGTTCGTCAGACTCCACAAACTGGATGTATCCGTATCCGGTCTCAGGTCGGCTGGGCGTGATACCAATTGTGACCATTTGTCCGTCCTCCCGAGCGAAATCAACGGCAATTTTGCAGCTTTTTATAAACTCGTCCTCCATGAATACAGCATGATCAGCTGGCGTCACGACGGTTACTGCTTCAGGATTCCTGCTTGCGATTTTATAAGAGGCATAGGCAATGCACGGCGCAGTGTTGCGCATATTTGGCTCCAGCAAGATCTGATCATCAGTTAGATCAGGTAATTGTTCTTTTATGAGCTCGTAATAGTCCTGATTGGAAACGACATAAATATTTTCAGATTGGCAAAGACCCAGAAAACGATGGTAGGTGAGCTGCAGGAGCGATTTGCCGACTCCAAGCACATCAAGAAATTGCTTAGGGTGCGACTTTCTGCTGTAAGGCCAAAACCTGCTTCCTACTCCGCCGGCCATGATGATGACATATGTGTTGCTGGAATTCATATCTCAATGGGATTTAGTGAATATTTTTTTGTTTTTTAGCTTTGTATTTTCCTCCAAATTATCGAATTATGGATGTAATTATATAAAAAAACCATTTAATTTTGCCTGCCTTTAAAAATAGGGTATCAGATATATAGTTAAAAACGGTCAGGGCCTCAAACAGTTTACCAGTCTGGCGCTAATATCGGAATCAAACGAGTTCCAGGCCAGGCATTCCGCTGACTATCTGAGATGCCGAAGAATAAAATCAAGAGAATTAATTTTTAAAGTGATAATTATCTATTAATTTTTATAGTCGTTTAAAACGGACCCTAATAACTCTGCTTTTATACATCATTTTTAAGTAAACAGAAATTGGACAAATTAAGAGAAAAGCTTAAAGAAGTGTTTGGTTACGACCAATTCAGGGGTAATCAGGAAGTTGTCATCAAAAATGTGATGGAAGGCAAGAATACATTTGTAATTATGCCAACCGGAGCTGGCAAGTCATTGTGTTATCAACTACCGGCAATTGTTAAGGAGGGTACAGCGATTGTGATTTCGCCGCTGATTGCACTGATGAAAAATCAGGTCGATCAGATGAATGCGTTTGGCATCAATGCCAAATTCCTGAATTCCACGCTTACGAAAGGTGAAATGAACAAGGTAAAAAAGGAGACACTCACCGGGGCGGTAAAACTGCTTTACGTAGCACCCGAGTCGCTTACCAAGGAGGAAAACGTAGAATTCCTGAAAAAGGCCAATATATCATTTGTTGCTGTTGATGAGGCGCACTGCATTTCTGAATGGGGCCATGATTTCAGACCGGAATACCGGCGAATCAAGAGTATTATTGATGCAATCGGTAATCTGCCGATTGTAGCCCTCACAGCCACAGCCACACCCAAGGTTCAGATTGACATAAAGAAAAATCTGGGTATGGAGGATGTCAATATTTTCATGTCGTCATTCAACCGGCACAACCTTTATTACGAAGTCAGGCCCAAAGTCAATACTAAAAAGCAATTAATAAAGTTCGTCAAAGATCATAAGGGCAAATCTGGTATCGTGTATTGTCTGAGCCGGAAAAAAGTGGAAGAAATTGCGGAGGTGTTAAGGGTAAACGATGTGAAGGCAGCGCCTTACCATGCAGGACTCGAGCCGGCCGTAAGGGTGAAAAACCAGGATGATTTTTTAAATGAAGAACTGGATGTCATAGTAGCCACGATTGCTTTTGGAATGGGGATAGACAAACCGGATGTGCGTTTTGTAATTCATTACGACGCACCTAAATCGCTTGAAGGCTATTACCAGGAAACCGGACGCTCCGGAAGAGATGGACTTGAGGGAAATTGCATTCTGTTTTACAGATATAAGGACATACTAAAACTGGAGAAATTTCAGAAAGACAAAACTGTTACTGAGCGCGATAACGCAAAAATTCTTCTCGAAGAGATGTCATCTTATGCAGAGTCATCTGTTTGCCGCAGAAAGCAATTACTTCATTATTTCGGAGAGAAGTATGATGAATCCCACTGCGGAAAAACCATGTGGTGCGACATCTGCAAATATCCTCCCGAGACCTACGAGGGCGAGCAGTACGTAACAACGGTTTTGGAGGCTGCCAGCCAGACAGGAGAGCGCTTCGGCCTGAAGCATCTCACCGATGTGATAATGGGAGTGGAAAATCAGTACGTAAGAAGTTATAAACAAAATGCACTGCCTGTTTTTGGTAAGGGTAAAGATGACACCGAAGAATTCTGGAGTTCTGTGGTCAGGCAGACTTTACTGCATCATTTTCTGCTTAAAGACCTTGATGTTGTTGGTGTCCTTAAGATTTCGGATTTGGGCAGAGATTTTCTTAAAAATCCGCATTCCATAATGCTGGTCAAGGATAAGGATTTCGAAAGTCTCATCGAAAAGGAGGATAACGAGCCAAAAATTGTTGCCAGTGCACATGATGTAAACCTTTTTGAGCTCTTAAAAAAGCTCAGGAAAGATGTGGCAAAAAAGAAAAACCTTCCTCCGTATGTGATTTTTCAGGATCCTTCCCTGGAAGAAATGGCGACAGTTTATCCGACAACCAAGGAGGAGATGTCAAGGATCAATGGCGTTGGCATGGGGAAAATCGCCAAATTTGGCCAGCCATTTATTGAACTGATAGAGAAGTATGTAGATGAAAATGACATTACCACCGCTTCGGATGTGGTTGTGAAGTCGGCTATTAATAAATCCAAAACCAAAATATTTATCATTCAGCAGATCGACCGAAAAATTGATCTCGATGAAATCGCTGAGGCAAAAGGTCTGTCATATTCTGAGCTGATCGAAGAGATAGAACATATCTGCTATTCGGGAACCAAACTAAACCTCGATTATTATATCGAAAACATGATGGAAGAGGAGAAAAAGGAAGATGTCTTTGACTATTTCATGAGTTCGGATACGGATGATATCAGCCAGGCACTGGAAGAGCTGGGTGAAGACGAATACGATGAAGATGATCTGAGACTTTTGAGAATTAAATTTTTGTCAGATCACGCAAATTAATTTTATCACAAATTTATTATTCAATGAAAATACTTGTATTAGGATCTGGGGGTCGGGAGCACGCTTTTGCCTGGAGATTGAAACAAAGTCCAAAATGCAGCAAACTATACATAGCTCCGGGTAATGCCGGAACAGCAGCCATCGCCGAAAACGTGCCTATGAGTACGGATAATTTTGAGGGGATAAGAACATTTATTCTTGATAAAGGTATCGATTTGCTTATTGTTGGTCCGGAGGCGCCGCTCGTGGGAGGCATCAGAGATTTTTTACTGGCTGATCAAAAATTAAAAAATTTGAAACTGATCGGCCCGGGTAGCGAAGGTGCCATGCTTGAGGGCAGCAAGGATTTTGCCAAGCAGTTCATGTTCAGACACGGAATACCCACCGCCGCATCTGCCACATTCACCAGTGCAACCCTGACAGAAGCAAAGAATTACCTCGCGACAGTAAGTATGCCCATTGTACTGAAAGCAGACGGGCTCGCAGCAGGAAAAGGCGTGATCATTTGTCACGATATAAATCATGCTGTAGCCACCATCGAAAAGATGCTGGCAGACAAAATGTTTGGCACAGCCAGCGAAACGGTTGTAATCGAGGAATTTCTGGACGGAATTGAATTGTCCGTATTTGTGCTCACTGATGGTAAAAATTATAAAATATTACCTGAAGCCAAAGATTATAAACCAATCGGAGAAAACAATACCGGTCCGAATACCGGTGGCATGGGTAGTATTTCGCCGGTAAACTTTGCACAAGGTGCTTTCCTTCAAAAAGTAGAAGAGCGAATTATAATTCCAACTATTAGCGGTCTGAAAAAAGATCATATAGATTACCAGGGCTTTATTTTTATAGGCCTGATGAACGTTGGCGGAGAACCATATGTGATTGAGTATAACGTGCGTATGGGCGATCCGGAAACACAGGTTGTCTTGCCAAGGATCAAAACAGATATGGTGGATATAATGGTTGCTGTGGCTGATGGGAAACTTGCAGATTTCGATTTGGAAATTGACCCGCATGCCGCTGCCACGGTGGTCATGGTGGCCGGAGGTTATCCTGATGAGTATGCGAAAGGAGATATAATTAGCGGCCTTGACAATGAATTGAAAAATACGATGATTTTCCATGCCGGCACTAAAGTCGTTGATGAAGAGGTAGTAACAAATGGAGGCCGTGTACTTGCCGCCACAGGCCTGGGATCTGATATGCAGTCAGCACTGGATAATGCCTATAAAATGGCTTCTGCAATTTCATGGAAAAAACTCTATTACCGCAAAGATATCGGACAGGACCTGCTCGCGCTGGAATAATTTTATTTTAAATGCCAGCTTTGAGTATTATTTTACATTTTTGTTGATTGAAAAAAATAACATAGAAATCAATGTCAGGATGTGCAACATGTGGTACAGGCGATAGCGGTGTAAATGGATGTAAAAACAATGGAGTTTGCGGAACCGGTGGGTGCAATAAACTCAATTCATTCGACTGGCTAACAGGTATGGATTTGCCTATTGACAGCAGATTTGATGTTGTTGAGGTGCGGTTTAAAAACGGGAAGAAGGAGTTTTTTAGAAACGTAAACGGATTTGATCTTCACAACGGTGACCCCGTAATAGTGGATGTGCCAAACGGACATCACCTTGGTCATGTTGCCCTTCAGGGTGAGTTGGTAAGGCTTCAGATGATGAAGAAAAACGTTGCCAACGACGATCAGATTAAGTCGATTTACAGGATTGCCAACGAAAAAGACCTTATCAAATACGAAGAGGTTATAAAAAAGGAGCAGCCCCTGCTGCACCGCACCCGGGAAGTTATCGGTGAGCAAAAGCTCAATATGAAATTGACCGATGTTGAATATCAGGCAGATGGAACCAAGGCTACATTCTACTATTCTGCGGACGATCGGGTTGATTTCAGAGAGTTGATTAAAAAGCTCGCTTCCGAATTCAAAATCCGGGTGGAAATGAGGCAAATTAGCCTTCGCCAGGAGGCCAGCCGGCTTGGTGGCATTGGCTCCTGTGGAAGGGAGTTGTGTTGTTCGACCTGGCTTACCGAATTTAAAAGTGTAACCACAACCGCAGCCAGGTATCAAAACCTGTCGCTGAACCCAGGTAAATTGTCCGGACAATGTGGGCGGCTCAAATGTTGTCTGAATTACGAGCTCGATACCTACATGGATGCTTTGAAAGATATACCCGAAATAACCAGGCCCCTGTTAACTGAAAAAGGAGAAGCAAAACTCCAAAAGACAGATATTTTTAAAAAAATTATGTGGTTCGGATATGACAATGATAATTCATGGATATCTATACCGGTCAGTCGGGTGAATGAAATCATTGCACTAAATACCACAGGCAAGAAACCGGTTACCCTTAAAGAAGATGCCATTGCGCCAAAGGATGAAATTTCTGTCACATTGAATAGCGACCTCGAACAATTGGACAAGAAATTCCAGGGGAAGACAAGAAAAAAGAAAAAGCGAAAGAATTACCGGAACAGGAAAAACAGAAATCAAAAGCCAAATCCAAATCAGTAACATGAAGCATATATTTGCCTGCTTCCTGATAATAATATCAATTTTATCGGGTTGTGAAAGCAAGATCGTATTTGAAGGTAAAAAGGATTTCCCAGAAAGATATTGGGTTTTTAATAATCCTGCCATCTTTCAATTTGAAATTGATGAAGCAGAAAGGCCTTACGATCTTTCAGTGAATATTCGAAATGCTGCAACCTATAAATTCCAAAATATTTATTTACAATATTACCTGGAGGATTCCACAGGCCGGCTTTTGTCAAAAGATCTTAAAAATGTGCAGCTTTTCAATCCGGTAAAGGGCATACCTATAGGCACCGGACTTGGCAATATTTATGATCTGGATCGCACCTTCCTTGAAGGTTTTAGATTTCCGGGACCAGGTTTATACACATTCAGGGTCGATCAGTTCATGCGCCAGGATAGCCTTGCCGATGTACTTTCTGTTGGCCTGCGGGTAGCATTAGCGGATGATACTAATCCTTGACTTGCGGAGCAAATTTCATTAAGCGCTCCCTGATTGCTTCCTTGTTATGCCAATATTCCCGGCTGTAGATGCCTTCAAATTTCCAGTTTTTAGCCTGTAAGGTAAAAGGTGTGTAGATGTGCATATCCTTAACGGAAATACTTTGATGGTATAAGTCATCATCAGTAAGCACAAGGCCAAGGTAATTGTCGCCATTTTTAATGGTCAGATCAGCAAAAGGCATCTCTTCGACCAATTCAAACGGTGCTGGTTGCGCGCCCCAAAGTTTTTGTAATTTATGCTTCAGATACCAGTCGGCCCGATGCGGAAGTCGGTTATGAAGTGATGGTCGAAATGATCCCGATGAAACCTGCATGGCGTATTCCAGATATTTTTTGAAGAGTTTTGGCCCCTCGTTTTTTGTATCCTCAACCCGGAGTTGCTGGGGCAAAATACTGCTCACAACAATAATTTTCTCCCTGGCCCGCGTCACAGCCACATTGAGCCTGTTTTCTCCTTTCTGTGCGTTGAGGCTCCCAAAATGTAGTTTAAGCTTTCCTTTTTCATCAGGCGCATAACCAATCGAAAATATGATGATGTCGCGCTCATCGCCCTGAACATTTTCAATATTTTTAACGAATAGGGATTCGGGAATCAAAAAGTCTTTTAGCACGGCGTGTTCTTCCAGCACATCCAATATCAGTTCTTGCTGTCGTGCATTAAACGAAACAATCCCAATTTGTTTTTCGGGGTGTATTTTAACCAGTTCCTGAACAATACTGGCGATTTTTTCTGCCTCAGCAGTATTTGTCTGATTGTTCCAGACACCATCGACTTTTAAAAATTGTATTGCCGGCTCGCCTGCCTCCAGAACTTTCTTGTCAGGCAATAGTGTCAGTTTCCCATTGTAGAAATTTTCATTGGAAAATTCTATTAAATCCATCGATTTGCTTCTGTAATGGCCTCGCAATTGCACCTGCATCAGATACTGACCTGATAAATCGAGTAATGAATCTACTTCAAGAGAAATATCATCATCGGTATCTTCCTCTTCCCATCGCACCTTGTATAGGTCGAATGGGCTGAGTTGCATGCTGTCACCTGCCACCACAATTTGTTTTCCCCTGTACATAGCCGGAATGCCCTGCTCTGCAAAACACTGCGATGCCTCATCAAAAACAACAAGATCAAATAATTTTTGCATAGGGAAAATGGCTGATACCGCCTCCGGGCTGGCCATCCAACAGGGAAGCAGATCAAAAACTTCATTTTCAAAGTTTTGCACTAATTTTCTGATGGGCCATATTTGCCGTTTTTTGGTCACCTGATGCGCGAGCTCCCTGTAGGTCACCATGTTGTTGAGCCTGTTAAACTCCACATTTGCATAGGTGCGCTCACGAGCTCTCAATAAAGTGATTGCCCTGCTGACCTTTAATTTTTGCTTTATTGCTTCCCGAAGCTCCTCCTGCATATTGTTATGCCTCATCGAATTGATCGATCGCAGGATTGGATATTTTGTTTCTATATGATCGATCCAGGCCAGCCAGATGCTGTTTTGGAATGTCCGGATATATTCATCAGAATCTTCATAGTCTTTCAATTCCAATAATCTGTCAATTACTGTACGTTCATATTCAGTCAGGTCATTTTTCAGATTATCAAAATCACATAAAGCGTCAAAATCGTCATTGAGGTCGGAAATCATTTTTTCATTGAGCCTGCTGTTTGCAAGTATGGTATCGATACGGGCATCTCTCAGGTACACCCGCCACCGAATCATCCTTTCCGGAATATCAACAATGATGCTGTAAAGCGCATTCACCTTGTCGGTAAACCCTTGCCTTGTCAGTGTGGATGTGTTGAAATATTCCTTAAAATTCCTGTAAGAATCAAAAATAAGATACGAAGTCACCGCATCCTTTGCCCGCTCAAACCATTTGTCAAAAATATCTTTAAGATAAAATTCAGGAAAAGCTGTGAGCCATTTTACGCCTTTCAATTTGGTAAAATTGTGCTCCAAATTGAGCCTGAAATCAACCATTTTTTCGAGCGTGCGATAGTCCTTGCCGCTTTTACCAAGATGATTCGCCGCCAGGACTTTATTGATCCATGATTTGTCTTTCGAAAAAAGCAACCACCTGATGTGTGCAAACAAGCGCCTTCTCGATTTCATTTTTTGACTCAGAGCCTTTTGAAATGCACCCAATTCACTGCCTGGAATGCTGATTTCCGGCCCCGGTTCAGCGAAACAGCCCATCAACGTGCGCCGCATTGTGCTGAGCCAGAGCAGTTCGGGAAAATGCTCAGAGGAAATATCTCTTGTTCGCACGATATGCTGAAACATCATATAAGTCTGATCGTCTTTCAGGTGCCGGAGCATTTCTTTAAGATTTTCGCGAT
Organism: uncultured Roseivirgaceae bacterium; assembly: GCA_964482185.1. GTDB lineage: Bacteria > Bacteroidota > Bacteroidia > Cytophagales > Cyclobacteriaceae > JAAUQL01. The sequence goes on along the minus strand of CAYZWN010000036.1, from coordinate 21,128 downwards.
CCTCGAAAATTTTTTCAGCCACTTTCAGCTCCATCCCCGAGCCGAGAAGTATTTCTGCTTTTTTTGAAATTTCTTCCTGAAATGCCGGAATATCCCTGAGAATCGACTTTATATTATTCAGGTCTTCCAGGCCATAGCCTGCAAAACGTTTTCTGTGACGCCAGGTGTAGCCTTCCTTATTGAACCTTTTATTGTATTCGTAATAGGTCTTTAGTTTTGGCTCGAAAGCCACGATTTTTTCCAGATTGAAATTTCTGTATTCCTGTTTCAGACTTACAGATGGCGCGTCGCGATCGGAATTCAGGTACAACTCTTTTATAGAAATACCAGCCTCCTTTTCATCAAACAGGATTTCTTTCAACTCTTCAAACTCCTCTGTGATCTGGTCTATCTTTCTGCTTGCGTGGAGAAAAGTCCGCTCAAGTTGAATCGCGTCCAGACTGCCGTTCATGATCCTGTAGTCATAAATATGCCCAATCTGTTTGTTAATTTTTTCAAATATCGTTTTGCGGTCATTTTTGAAGTCATGAACAAGGGCGGCAAAATCGGCGATTTCACTTTCACGAAGCCTTTCGTAAACAACATCCAGCGCTGCGCGTTTTTGGCTAACAATCAGTACGCGTTTTCCGCGAGCTATAAAATCACTGACCAGATTACAAATTAGTTGAGACTTACCTGTGCCTGGAGGGCCTTGTATCACCATGGAATTGCCCTTTTTTATAGCTTTAAGAGCATTTTCCTGATGTGCATCCAGCTTGAAGGGCGTAAAGGTGTCTTCCTCCTTTGACTTGTTCAGAAAGTGATAATATTCTGCACTGTGCTTCCGGATGTCATGTGTATCACTCAGTGTCCGGCTGGCAAAAAAAGATTCGATATCCTCATAATTATCTTCCTCAATAAGATGAAGGTAATCTGGTACCAGATAGGAACCGGCCTGTGGAAAAATGCCTAAAACGGCTTCCTGGTGTAATTTCAACACACCGGCAGATTCATTCTTATCGAGCTCGCTTTTTTTGAGCTCCTCAAATGGCCTCAATTCATCTACAAAAGTTTCCTGGTTAAAGTTGATCTCAAGTGGACTCTCTTTAAGTATTTTATAGACGGCGGTTCTGAAAGTTGTGCTGTCCTTTTCCAGATCGTCAAGCGTTAACTCAATAAAATCTTCACGGAGTTTAATGCCATTGTAATATGCATATGCCAGTACAAATGACTTATTGAAGGTAATGTTTACGTCATCTCTCAGCGCGATCATCCATGTATTGTCTTTTTGAAAAAGCCGTACGGGAAAATAAATCAACGGGCATCGCACCAGGGTGCCATCGGAAAATTTACCTCTTACAAATGGCCAGCCAACATACAAATCTTTAGAACCACGTTCTTCAAAAATATACTTTTCTGTCCGGTCGAGAGCTTTGAGTTTTTTACTTGTAAGGTTAGTGTCGGCATCTCTCGGATCTGTGCTCTTGCAAAGTGGAATTTCCTTTTTCTGGCTGATTATCAAAGATATAATATGAAATGAAGGCTTGTTGAGAAGGAAGTTGAACTCGTTAACATCCATAAAATGATCAGCCGAAAGGCGTAGCAACAACAGCGATTTGTTTCTTGTGGTTAGATTGGTCAATCGACGAAGATATGATTGAAGGATATGCTTCATGCACCTGCTGATGTTATTGGAAGTCAAGATATAAAATCAAATTTTCAAAATTAGCTTTATCAAGCGATTTAAAACCGACAAGTAATTTTTCTGATTTAATTGAACCGTTTAATTCTCTGAACCGGACGATATCTTCTGCCAGTTGCCAGGAGATGTATGGGTGGTTTTTCAGCTGATCCTTTGAAACGTGGTTGATTTTTAACTTTTCAGGCTGATAGCCTTTACGGATATAAATGTTCTTTTTCAGGTTTTCCAATGAGAAACCTTCTAATTCGTACACCTCATCCAGTTGATCGGTTTTCACGAAACCGCCCAGATTATCGCGGTATCTCACAATCCTCCCGGCAAGCAGTGGACTGATTCCGGGCTGGTCTTTCAGCCATTCCACTCCAATTTCATTGATATCGGCAAAAGTCATCTCGTTGGTATTTTCTGGAATTTTGTCAGGCAAAATAATGTAAGGATATACACGCTCATACATTTCATTGGTAAATCCATATATTTTAGTAATGTCATTTTTTGCCTTAAATGATCCGCCCTTGGCTCTGTAGTTAATTAATCTCTCAGCAATTTTCTGTGGAATTCCCAGTAATATCAGGCTGTCTGCTGATATGGAATTTGGATTGAATGAAAAGTAAACCGGCTCAGCGTTTTGAGGATCAAGTAGCTGAACGAGGCTATCGAGTTTGGCAATGTCTGACTGTTTGATGATTGGCCCGGGGTTATAAAACTTTGTTGTTAAGAAAATCACTAAAAGTGCCAGAATACAAACTAAAAGTAATCTGGAAAATGCTCTGGATTCTGAATAGGAAATAGACAAAAGATTTTTAAAGAATAAAATGATCTTTTCCAATGTTGCGATGTTCTGTTTAGCGCAATTTTAGTAAAAATATTTTATTCTTATTACTTCCAGTAACGTCAGCGCCATCATTCCATCCCACTAATCAGCGGTAAAGACGGTTGATTCCCCTGATAAACCATCCCCATAATTTTTCTGCCAAATCACCATAGCCTGCCTGCACCAAAAAAATCAGCGC
>CAYZWN010000036.1:0-18337 GCA_964482185.1 uncultured Roseivirgaceae bacterium | reverse complement strand
CACTAATCAGCGGTAAAGACAGTTGATTCCCTGATAAACCATTCCCATAATTTTTTACAGAATCACCATAACCAGCCCACACCAAAAAAATCAGCGCCATCATTCCATCCCACTAATCAGCGGTAAAGACAGTTGATTAAAACTCCGGCCTGCCAGGACCTTTATATGGCACGGCGCCATAATTTATTCCTGTAGGATCAACAGTGATTAGGGATTTATCATCAACAGTTGGGGCCGTGATAAAGCCGTAATACCTACCCATCCAATAATCTCGCAGAAAACCGGTTGGTTCCATCACCCGCCGCCCACCGGCACCGCCATCCAGCACCGTGGCCGGCCTGCTACCACGCTTGACGCTTGATTCTCTTGGCGAAATGGCTTTTACCCCACCCTCATACGATGTGTAGCCCTGCTCAACAAACAGATCATCACGGTGCGAGTTGCGGTAGTTGTGCTCAATGCAATCGAGCGTCCATGCGCGGAGGTGTTTCATGCATTTGTCAAGTTCGAAATCATTGTCGGTGAAAGCGCCATAGGTGAAATTGAACCACGGAACCTGCTCCATCCGTTTTATTTCATAGGTGCGTTCGAGGCTTCGCAACAAAAATGACTTTTCTGTCGGATCGGTTGTATAGCGCAGCAGCGCAGAGTAGGCCTCAAATGCGAGGTTGTCGTCCCATGGCGCCAGAGATGCAGGTGGAAAAGTATTTTTTTGACGGAGGGTGTTGGTCAGATAGCCCCAATCTACGAGTTGCTGAAAACCTTTGCGATATTTTTCATCGCCTGAAACAGCATATGCTGCCTGCATAAATGCAAGCGCCTCCAGGCCATTTACGCCGCGGTCGCTATAGCCGTATGGCCTCAGAAGATACTCTGGGTTCCAGCGGCCCCACCGGGTTGGCTTGCCGTCCATATCGATCAATACCCAGCCATTGTCCATAATGTACGAAGCCATCCTTGTGAGGTGTTCCCGGGCCAATTGCTTTTCTTTGCCTTCGGCTATCAGATCATGAAAGACTGCCACCGAATAGTAATGCGCAATGACCTCATCGCTTGACGTATCACCTTTCCAAAACCACTTACCATCTTTTGTCTGATACCATTTGGCCGGAAGGCCGCCTGAGCCTTTGCGGCTTCGCTCACCTTTGTCGCCTTCAACCGACCAGATAGAACGGGCGATAAACCCATCAATGGGTGTGATACGGTCGAGCCAGATCATTGCATTGAATGCGTCCACAGCTTCTGCACGATCCCTGGCGTCACCTGTAACCTTGTATTTGTAGCACATGGCGGCCAGGTAGGTTGCTGTATGCGCGCCATCATTGTCACTTACTTCCCTGATCCATTCGCCTTCTTTCTGGTACACGGTCTGGATAAAACCCAATCTTTTATGTCCCCATTCATTGATGTGCCTTTCATAAAAAGCAGCCTTTTTTTGCAACGTGTATGGCTGATATTCAATAATTCCCAAACCGCCGTCTGTTGCAATGATCACCTGATTCTTGCTTACGGCAATATCATTTACATGATTGTTTGGAAGCCAGTGGTCTGCCCCAAAGTATTGCCATTCATTTTGAAGCTTCCTGATCGCTCCTCTTGTCGTTCCAATCCAAAGATCCTGTTCAAAGCCTGGTGCCAAACAGGTTGTATTCTCAACCGGCAATCCGTCCGAGCCTTTCATCACATACATCGAGGCTCCGCGCAGTTCGGCCAATCCCCTGTCTGTAGTAATCATCAGTTTGCTGCCGATTGCCAGCATATCGCGGGTTGTAGTAGAAGGCAATCTTCCCCAGTCAATAAATTCCGTATTTACGATTTTCCCGTCAAACTGAACCAACTCACCGGGTCTTAAAACATGTAATGTGCCCGCGTAGGATTCAATCCGTTGAATCGGACCAAGACGCACCGGATCGGCATGGAGCTGGGTGCCGTCTTCCATCAGCATCGTGATATCACTTGAATAGTAACCGCCTTCCGGCTTTATGGAAATAAGTTTTCCCTTTTCAAGTTTAAATATCTCTTCACCGGTTGCTGCGTGGAGTACACCATGGTGCATACACAAATCAACAAATGTGAGGTCGCTGATTTTATCCCATTTTTTTCCCTTGTATTGAAAAATTCCATCAACAGATAAAGCCCAGAGTGCCTCGTCAAGTGCAATGAGCCGCTTCACATTTTGCGGACTGTTTTTCACAGGCGCAATTGTATGATTTTCCAATTTGTGCAGAATTGCATCTATCAAAACAAAACGCTCATTGTTGTAGATTGCTACACCTGTAACAGGGCTGGAGGAAGGGATTTTTAAGGCTACTTCCTGTAGATACACGTCATCCTGAACAGGAGTCCAGAATTTCTCTGATCCCTGAGGCTGGGCACTGATATTAAGGCTAAAAAAGATGTTTATAAATGTGAAAATGGCGACAATTCGCATGGCATTGTTTTTTTAAGGTTTACATTACAAATACCCGACTCGCTGACCGGGTAACTTATCTGTATTCATTACCAGAAAAAAACCATATCAGGCCATTCTGTTTGTCTTTCCCGGAATATTTTTGATTTGCAATTTGCTCCCGGCTCAGAATACGTGGTGGCTTTACTTATTTTTCTCAATAAGAATCCATTCGGCTTGGCCGTCATGCACAACCTCCTGAACGACTTCATAGCCCAGCTTTTGATAAAAGTTGGAGAGACTAAAGGTGTCGATGGCAAGCCAGTACAGCTGACTTTGATTCAATGATTTTACTTTTTCAATCCAGAGTGAGCCAAGCCCCTGGTTTCGCCTGGATTCTTTCACATAAATAAATCCCATATAGAGGTATCCTTTATCAAACCAGGATCTGGCAACATTACTGTAGGCTAATGTGTCAGGCGACACCTCTGAGAAAACAATGCCTCCGGCTATAATCTCACTGTTTTCCACCAGGCAGTATATCCATGCTTTTTTATTGTATTTCGGCCAATAAGGTTCGATCTCCATGCGCCAGTCTTTAGGGAGAAAGTCAAAAAACATCGCCGGCATTTCAGTATAATCGATCAGTTTGATCATAATCAGAGCAAATCCCAGGCCCAGAGCTTGTCGGAATCTTCAAACCACCTGTCTCCGATATCAGTGCGGTAATAGGAATTATTTACCAACACATTGCTCACCCGGTTGTACATGAGTTTCTGCGCTTCTTTCATGGTAGTTCCGGTGCCGGTCACTACCATTACAATTCCGGAATCGCCGGTAATCAGCCATTCGCCATTCACCATTTTAAGGTGCATGGGGTGCAGGCCTTCTTTCATTTCCTTTTTCATCACGACCACGGCATCTTTGGAGAAAAGTTTGAAGGTTTTTTTGTCCTCATAAGGAAATGGTGGCACGACGATAAATACGCCAATCTGAAAGCCCGTTTTGGTACTGATCTTAAAATTATGCCCGCTGGCTACTTTGTAAAGCATTTTTCCGATTGGTTCGGTGATACCCGCACGTTGTATCTGAATTTGCGGATATCCAAGCCTTGAGGTGAATTCGAGGGGATAGATGCCATTGCCATTAACTATCGAATTGATGTCGATGTGACCAACGAATTTTTCCTGAGCAAGTTTTTTTTCAAACTTTCTAAGTGTCGCATCAAACATCGGATTTTCGTCTTTCCAAAGCATGCTTGTACCCATTTCACCGGTCGAAACGCCGAGTTCGCGGGGAAAAAGCTTTTTGTGCTCGAAAGAAATATTAATGGGCTTAATGAATTCCTTGCCATTAAAAAAGGCCGAAACTGCCACCTCCACACCGGTTACCTTGCGCTGAAGCTGAAATACACCCAGCTCGTTACCCCAGGTTTTTTGATAGGCCTTCAACACACGCTTCACATCAGCGCCGTCATCCTCCTTCCCGACAAAAAGCAATTGCTTATGGTCCTGCATCTCACCGCATGGTTTGATCACATACTTATTCGGATTTTGCTCTATATAGTCAATCGCCTGATCGGTGCACGAAAACTCCTTGTAATCCAGAATTTTCACCTTGTGGCGCTTTAGCTCACTCTGGCCAAAGTTGCGATCCAGTTCCAGGTTATCTGTGTATTCGCAGCCGCCAAAGACGAGCTTTCCCGATTCTCTTAGTTCAGTGGCTACTTTTCCATATCCGGTATAATCAAAAAGAATCAGGTCGGCCCATTCAATGTGTTCACGCCACTTACGAACTTTTGGAACAAAGCCATCCCCTATTTTGCGACAGGGCTTGTAGTCGATGAACATTTTTACTTGATTGCCTTCTTTGAGTATTGCATGCGCCAGATCGAGCGTTTCTCCCCATCTCGATACGATGAGAAATTTGAGTTTGGTGTCTTTTGACTTTTTCATTGTGCGGCAGCTACATACTGCCTTTTCTATAGGGTTAATTAATGCGCAAAGGGAATAATTTTTTTTATCATCCAAAACACAACAGGTGATTTTTTTTATTCGGTATCTGTAAGGTTAAGGAGCGAAAATGCCGCGTTAGTCTATTTTCCGGTTATCCTTTTTCACTTCATGGGCATATTCAAATGTCTTGCCAACCGTTTATCAAATTCATTCCTCCCTGAAATAGTTTTCAGTCTTTACAAATTAATAAGCGTAGCTCGCCAAGCACCGAAAAGATAACAAATCGGTTTGCTCTGCCACTTGGGGACGATTTTGGTTTTGATTTATTTTATTCGCAGTTTTGCGTCCTGTTTACCATAGCCCTTCCACGGGCTTTTTATATGCAAAATTTAGAGTCGTTCAAAAGCTTACTTGAAAGCCCTAAAAAGGTAGTTATCACCACCCATTACAAACCAGATGCCGATGCCCTGGGTTCTTCCCTTGGACTATATCTGTATTTGCTGAAGAAAGGGCATCAGGTCTCAGTCATCACCCCGTCAGACTATCCTGATTTCCTTTGCTGGATGGAAGGGCACGATCAGGTAATCAATGCGGAGGACGGAAAGCAACAGCTCGCTGAGCAATTAATCAGGGAAGCAGAAATGATTTTCTGCCTCGACTTTAACAGCCTGTCTCGTATCCACAGCCTGGAGTCAGCCGTCAGCGAATCGAAAGCCGTGAAAGTACTCATCGATCACCATCTGTCTCCGGATGATTTTGCTGATTTTAGCCTTTGGAATACACAGGCAGGGGCAACAGCAGAACTCGTGTATGAGCTCATCATCAAACTGAACGACAGGCACTACATCGACAAGCAGATTGCAGAATGCCTGTACGCCGGCATAATGACAGATACCGGCCAGTTTAAACACCCTAATACCACAAAAAGTGCGCACCTGATTACCGCAGATCTGATGGAGCTCGGCGCCGATGTCGCAAAGATCGGGCGCTATATTTATGACAACAACTCTCTGGACCGGCTCAAGTTCACCGGCTATGCACTCAGCAAAAAGTTAAAAGTGATTAAGGCCTTCAGAACCGCCTATTTCAGCATCAGTTCGGAAGAGCTTAGAAAGTACAACTCAAAGACCGGCGATACAGAAGGATTGGTGAATTATGCACTTTCACTCAAGGATGTTATTTTTTCTGCTGTGATCATTGAAAGACCCGATACCATTCGCATATCATTGCGCTCCCAGGGAGACTTTTCGGTAAATGATTTCGCCAGGGATCATTTCGAGGGTGGCGGGCATCCCAATGCTGCCGGCGGGAAATCGGATCTTACACTCGAAGAAACAGTTAAAAAATTTGAAGAAACCGTAAGGCTTTACAAAAAACAATTAAATAAAAACTCTAAAGTAAATAATTAACATGAATTTAAGATTTATCAACAAGGCTGCTGCCATGGCGGTTGCAGGCCTATTATTATTCGGCTGCCAGAATTCAGAATTCCAGGCAACTGAAGATGGCTACGAGTACAAGTATATCAAAAAAGGCAAGGGAGCTTTTCCGAATCAGGGAGAAATCGCGTCCTACAATATGAAATATGTTGATGAGAAGGATACAGTCCTCTTTGAAACCACATCAGATATGCCTGCTTATGTGCCCTACGATTCGATGCAATGGAACAATGCCGGTCCTTTATATAAAGCTTTCGGTATGATCAGGGAAGGAGATTCAATTTTAATTAAGGTTCCAACCAAAACGCTGTTTGCAGAGTCTTTTAGAGCAGCAGTACCACCAAACCTGGATCCGGAAGGTTTTATAACTTTTCAAATAGGCGCAGGATTGAACAAAACAATGGAGGAAATGGAGGCAGAATCAATGGCAAGAAGCGAACAGCAATTGGATAAGGACATTGAGATTATTGATCAGTACCTCAGCGAAAACAATATTGAAGCACAATCCACCAAGTCAGGATTGCGTTATGTGATCGATGTGGAAGGAAACGGCGCGTCTCCACAGACAGGGGATAATGTGACAGTGAATTATACCGGAATGCTGCTCGATGGCACGCAGTTCGATTCATCCTTCGACCGCAATGAGCCATTTACCTTTGCAATAGGAATACAGCAGGTCATCATGGGATGGGACGAAGGTGTTGCATTGCTTAAGGAAGGGGGAAAAGGCACATTATACATACCGTCTCCGATGGCATATGGTGAACGTGGAGCGGGAGGCCTGATACCGCCGCACAGTGTACTCAAATTTGATGTAGAGCTAATTAAAATAAATTAATATTAAAAGTAGGTTATGAGGTTGAAAAGTATTTTTAAGAGAAGTTGGCTGATTATCTCAGCATTGGGAGTCATAATATTTTTACAGGGTTGTCTTAACGATGATTTCTATGATGCAAACAAATTTTTGGACGCTGATCTTGTAACGATACAAGAATACATTGAAACCAATAACCTCGCCGGTGTGCAACTTGATACGCTTAACAGCATTTATTATCAGATGCACCAACAAGGCAGCGGATATAAAACCATAAAAGCTGCAGAGGTCACCATACACTACCAGGGAGAAACCCTCGAAGGCAGAGAATTTGTGAACACCTTCGGCGGCTTACCGCAAAGGATTTTTCTCGGCGTAACCCGTGAGAATCCAAATGCAAATCCTGCCGCCTACGCATGGGGTCTGGATACGTGGCTTCTGGCCAAAAGCAGGGAAGGGGATTCTCTTACTGTTTTTCTTCCGTCACCTTATGCTTTCAAGGATGATGGCTATTTGGTTGTCGGCCCAAATACACCTGTAAAATATCTTGTAAGATTCATGGACATCAAATTACTCAATGAAGAAATTGAGGACATCGATGCCTACATCGATAACAAAGGTTGGACGGGTGAGATTGATCCGGATTTTGGCACCAGATATATTATTCATGAGGCAGGTGATTCCAATGTTCCTGTTGAATTCGGCAGCTTTATAAGTATTAACTACAAGGGCAGCCTTATGAATGATACAGAATTCGATTCAAACTACGGTCAGTCACCCTGGAATTTTACCTTGGGGCAGGTCAATCTAATCACGGGTTTTGAAATGGGACTTATCAAATTACATAAAGGTGATTCGGCTTCTTTTTTCATACCCTCGATATATGGCTATGGCCAAAACGGAACGGGCACCATTCCGGCCAATGCAACTTTGAAATTTGATGTCAGCGTGCGCGATGTTGTAAAATAGAAAACAAATCACTTATGAAGCTTTGCTTCGCCACGAATAATCCGCATAAATTGCTGGAAATTCAAAACAAACTCGGAAAGGCTTATGAAATCATAAGCCTATCTGATTTGGGCCATACCGAAGAATTACAGGAAAACCAGGATACCCTTGAAGGAAACTCACTGGAAAAAGCACAATTTGTTTATGAACAGTATGGCGTCAATTGTTTTGCAGACGATACCGGCCTGCTCGTTGATGCACTCAACGGAGCGCCGGGAGTCATGTCGGCCAGGTACGCCGGAGAAGCAAAAGACAGCGAGGCAAATATGAATTTGTTACTCTCCGAAATGGAAAGTGTAGCGGACAGAAAGGCGAAATTTGTGACTGTGATCTCCTTGATGCTCAATGGGGAGATTTATCAGTTCAGGGGCGAGGTGAGGGGTACCATTGCCAAGGGCAAATCAGGAAAAAAAGGATTTGGATACGACCCAATTTTTATGCCGGAGGGTTTGCAAAAAACTTTCGCGGAATTAGATTTGGAAGAAAAAAATAAAATCAGTCACAGAGCCAGAGCAGTTTCTGAACTTGTGGCATTTCTTCAGTCCAAATCGTAAATGAATAAACCACTGATTATTGGAATTACCGGAGGAAGCGGATCCGGAAAATCATATTTTGTCCGTGAATTGATAGCAAGGTTTAACCACGATGAAATTTGCCTCATCACCCAGGATAATTATTACAAATCGCGCGATGAACAACCTGTGGATGCCAATGATGTCCGCAATTTTGACCTGCCTGAATCGATTGATGGCGAAAAATTGTATCAGGACATACTTGCTTTGAGCCAGGGCAGGAAGGTGGAACTTTTAGAATATACTTTTAATAATCCTGATATCGCCCCAAAGAATCTTATATTCAAACCTGCGCCTGTTTTGATTGTGGAAGGACTCATGATTTTTTGCTGGGATAAAATAAAAGAGTTGATGGATTACAGCATATTTATCGATGCAGATGATCTCATCAAGATAAAGCGGCGTATCATTCGCGATTCCAAAGAAAGAGGGTATGACCTGGAAGATGTTCTTTATCGCTATGAGCACCACGTTGCTCCCTTTTTTAACCGGCTGCTCGCCCCCTTAAGAAAGGAGGTAGATGTCATTGTTCCAAATAATGTGGGCGTTGCCAGGGCTGTGGACATGGTAGAGGGATTTATGCGGCATCGGGCGGGCCTTTAATTCTGATTCAGGCACTTGAATATCAGACGATAATTTTTACCTTTGCTGCCCGATAATACATTTTAAATGATGAAAAATGCAGGGTTGATCATTATGGCGTGCATCGTGCTGCTCATAGCATCAGGAAGCGATATGGCTGGTCATACCTTGAACGAAAAAGCAAAATTCAATCTGGTTCAGTCAGAAGCTGATCAACAGGAGGCGGAAGACACAATGATTTTAATTTTTCCGGCTGATATCTTCAATTCTGTTGTAAATATTGCACACCTCGTATTTCATTCAGACCTCATTTCTGAATTTGAGCTTCCTGAAATCAACGAGACCAATGCACACTCAGTCATTGAAACAGCCTTAAATTTTACCAAACACTATCGCACACTTTTTCAGATATTTATTTCCCCAAACGCCCCGTAACAATACGGATTTCCCTACATCCAACACCATATTATTCAATTCGAAAAGAGCTTTTAATCAATTTTAAAAATTAGTTATTATGAAAAATAAGGGATTTATAGTCTTTCTTACGATTATAGTCACATTACTCTGCCTGTACTATCTGTCTTTCACGTTTGTGTCAAACTCAGTACAGCGCAACGCCATAGAATATGCCACAGATGCCAACGGAAACATCGATTTTGCCCGTAAGCAAATGTACCTGGACTCAGTATGGAATGAACCGGTATATAATTTTTTAGGTTTGGAATATACCTATAAGGATATTAAGGAAACTGAACTGAGCCTCGGGCTTGATCTTCAGGGGGGCATGCACGTCACCATGGAAGTATCGCCGGTCGATATCATCAAAGGACTTAGTGGAAATAACGATGAAGAGCAATTCATCGAGGCCCTTGAAATGGCCGAGCAAAAGCAAAAAACCACTCAGGCAGATTTCATTGACCTTTTTGCGGAATCATATAGTGAGCTAACAGATGGAGCTAAACTTGCTCCAGTTTTCGCTATTGCCGCCAACAGAGATAAGGGGATCAGCTTCGAATCATCAAATGACCAGATAATAAAAGTCATTCGCGCTGAAGTAAGACAGGCAATAGATCGGTCTTTCAATATTTTACGTACCAGGGTTGACCGGTTTGGCACATCCCAACCAAATATTCAGCAGCTTCCGGGTACCGGCAGAATTCAGATTGAATTGCCGGGTGTAGAGAACCGCGAAAGGGTCAGGAAACTACTTCAGGGGGTAGCAAAACTCGAATTCTGGGAGGTGATCGATTTTTATGACGAATCCCTGGGCGGCCCCCTTTCAGCTATCAATAACAAACTGGTGCAGGAAGAGCAGGCCAGAGCAAAAAGTCCGGATACGGCACAAAGTGATGTGGAATCAACATCAGGCAGCGACTTATCCTCACTTCTTGACAGTGGAGACAGTACGGCAATTACATCAGAAAGCGACACGTCCGATACCGCCCTTGATTCATTGGTGAATACCGGTGTCTCTGAGTTTTTTACAATGATCAATTATCCTCAGGGTATGGTAAGCCTGAAAGACACCACCAGAATCAACAGGATACTCAAAAGAATCCAGGATGGCGATTTGAAAGGAATGATGCCTTCGAATATTAAGTTTCTCTGGGATGTGCATCCCAGAGAAATGGGTGACGGTCAGGAATTTCTTCCTTTGTATGCTGTAAGAGCGGGTCGCGGAGGTAGCCCACTTTTAACAGGCGAAGTCGTAACCGATGCCAGGCAGTCATTTGATGAAAGAACCGCTCCTGCAGTATCGATGAATATGAGTGGTGAGGGAGCCAGAAACTGGCGGCGCATTACTGCTGAAAGCATAGGTAAGCGGATTGCAATTGCACTGGATGATTATGTACAATCTGCTCCTGTTGTCAATTCGGAAATACCCAACGGATATTCAATTATCACCGGTAATTTTACGCTGGAAGAAGCTCAGGACCTGGCCAACGTACTAAAAGCCGGTGCTTTACCTGCCAGAACAAAAATAGTTGAAGAAGCCGTGATCGGCCCAACACTTGGCAAGGAAGCACAAGGACAAGGCGTAACTTCTATCATAGCCGGATTACTGATTGTTGTTATTTTTATGGTTGCGTATTACTCAAAAGGCGGTCTTGTTGCCAATGTCGCGCTGGTATTTAACATATTTTTTATTCTTGGAATTCTGGCGCAATTGAACGCCTCACTCACACTGCCTGGTATAGCCGGTATTGTGCTTACGATTGGTATGTCTATTGATGCCAACGTACTGATATTCGAAAGAATCCGGGAAGAGCTCAGGGGTGGAGCATCATTGCTAAGCGCCATATCATCAGGATACAGCAAGGCGTATAGTTCAATTATTGATGCCAACGTCACCACATTTATTACAGGAATCATTCTTTTCATGCTCGGACAAGGGCCGGTAAAAGGTTTCGCGACCACTTTGATGATTGGTATTGCATGTTCATTTTTCTCAGCGGTCTTCATCACCAGAGTTATTGTAACCTGGATGACTAAGAAAGGCGACAAGAGCAAGATTTCGTTTGATACACCTTTCTCTAAAAATCTGCTGGCTAATCTCAATATTGATTTTCTTTCAAAAAGAAGAATTGCCTACATGGTTTCTTCTTCGATCATTGTGTTCGGTATTGTTTTGGTGATTCTGGAAGGTGGATTGAATTATGGTGTTGATTTTACAGGAGGCCGCTCCTACATCGTTACTTTCAACAATCCGGTGGTCGCTTCTGATCTCAAAGTTGCACTGGCTGATGATTTTGAGGACGCGGGTACGGAGGTAAAGACCTATGGATCAAATAACGTAGTAAAGGTTACGACCAGCTACCTGATCAACGATGAATCCATAGAGGCAGATGAAAAAGTTGAACAGGCATTGATAAAAGGCATTTCTGGCGCGACCGGTCTTTCATTTGTGGAAGACGCAAGTAAGGTAGATGATCAAAAGTTCAGTATTGGAGGATCGTCAAAAGTGGGAGCAACGATCGCCGATGACATCAAGACCGCTTCGGTGGAAGCCATTGTATTTTCAATCATCGCCATATTTATCTACATCCTGATCCGGTTTAAAAGATGGCAGTTCAGCCTTGGGGCAATCGTTGCGGTGGTTCATGATACTTTATTTGTCATTGCTGCATTTGCCATTGCACGTCTTTTCGGCAAAGCATTTGAAGTAGATCAGGTATTCATTGCAGCCATGCTGACCATCATAGGTTACTCCATCAACGATACCGTGGTTGTTTTTGACAGGATTAGGGAAAACCTGCTCGTTCGTCCGCATGAAAAGCCAATAGATACATTCAATCTGTCAATTAACACCACGATGAACAGAACGCTTGTAACTTCGATGACAACATTGATTGTTGTGTTGATTCTGTTGATTTTCGGGGGTGAGGTGTTGCGAGGATTTTCGTTTGCGCTTGCCGTTGGAATCGTTGTCGGAACGTATTCCTCTGTTTTCATTGCTACCCCAACTGTATTGGATTTGGGCAGATCCAAATATGTACCAAAAGGTGAGAGTTAACAGATTTTAGTAAACCTTCCTGTCTAAGCCTCTTCAATTCCATTTGGAGAGGCTTAGTTTTTATTGGCCGGATAATTCAGCTTTGTATCAGTAGATAAATTCCCCGTATGGGGTTTTGATGGTTAGTTTTTTAAAAGAGTGGCTTTCAACCCTCCCAACAATCTGCGCATCAATATCGAATGATCTGGAAATTTCAATCACTTTACCGGCATATTTTTCCGGCAGGTATATTTCCATTCTGTGGCCCATGTTGAATACTTTATACATTTCTTTCCATTCTGTGCCACTTTCTTCACGGATAATTCTGAACAATGGGGGCACATCGAACAAATTGTCCTTTATGATGTGCAATTCGTCAATAAAATGCAACACTTTGGTCTGCGCGCCCCCACTGCAATGGATCATGCCGTGAATGTTTTTCCCAAGCTCTCTGATCAGATTTTTAATTACCGGGGCAAAAGTCCGTGTTGGCGACAGTACAAGTTTGCCGGCATCGAGCGGAACACCCGGGATGGAATCAGTAACCTTATATTTGCCTGAATAAACCAACTCGCCGGGAATGGTCGGCTCGTAAGTTTCGGGATACTTTTCAGCATAATCATGCGAAAAAACATCATGCCGGGCTGAAGTAAGCCCGTTGCTGCCCATTCCGCCATTGTATGTCTTCTCATATTTTGCTTTTCCATAAGAAGCCAGACCTACGATTACATCTCCGTGCGAAATCCGGTCGTTGGCAAATACATCGGCTTTTCTCATTCGTGCGGTTACCGTGCTATCAACGATAATTGTCCTGACAAGATCACCGACATCAGCCGTCTCACCTCCCGTACCAATGATGTTTACCCCATTGTCGCGAAGCATCTGCATCACTTCTTCGGCGCCATTGATCACTTCAGCGATCACTTCTCCGGGGATCAGTTTTTGGTTTCTGCCAATTGTAGAGGAGTACAATATATTGTCCAGGGCGCCGACGCATGCCAGGTCATCGATGTTCATGATGATGGCATCCTGGGCGATTCCTCTCCATACAGATAAGTCTCCGGTCTCCCTCCAATAGACATAAGCCAATGAGGATTTGGTGCCGGCTCCATCGGCGTGCATGATATTGCAATAAGCCTCGTCGCCTCCAAGCAGGTCGGGAACTATTTTGCAAAAGGCATTGGGAAAAATACCCTTTTCAAGATTTTTTATTGCGTTGTGTACATCCTCCTTGTCGGCGGAAACGCCCCGCTTCATGTATCTTTCTTCCATGCGTGGAAAATTAAATAAAAAGGCCTCAAAATGAGAGGCCAAAATTAGGGAATAATGCCTGAAAGTTGGCGCGATGCCCTTGTTTTATATCGAATTATCAAGGAGCCTGCACATCCTGGAGAAGATGAAAAAAATACCAGGGTGAAAATGCCAGTGCAAAGAAATGATTAATTATCCCAGTCGATTCTGTCTTCCAGATCCTTACTTGCCGGCTCAATGCGTTCTTTGGTTTGCAATTCCTGCACTTCTTCGAATTCGTCTTCCTCTTCCGGCTCCTCTTCAATCTTGTTGTATTCGGTTACCTTAAATTCGGTTCTCCTGTTACGCTGATGCGCCTGCTCTCTTGCTTCTTCAGTAGGCAAGGCGTTGATTTCGTCATCAGATATTAAAAGCTGTGATTCTCCATACCCCCTGGCGGAAAGCCTGCCCCGGTCTATGCCTCTTGACACGATATAGTCAACGGCGGATTGAGCCCTTCTTTTGGAAAGTTCGTCATTATATGCGGCTGTCTGGCGGCTGTCTGTGTGCGAACTTAATTCAATTTTGATTTCAGGGTTATCCTCCAGCACTGCAACCAGTTTGTCGAGCTCAATAGCAGCATCCGGCCTGATCTCGGCGCGGTCAAGGTCATAATAGATATTTTCAACAACGATGGATTTGTCGAGTATTATCTGGTCAAGTATAATTTTGGTTTCAAATACCTTGTTGGTTTCTAGCTTGGTTAGCTGGTCTTTTGGAATCGTTTTTCCAACAGTGGAAAATGTTGCCCTTGAAGTGAAGTATTCCGGCTTTTCACCCAAAAGTTTGTAGTCTTCTTCCGGGTAAACCCTGAAAAGAAACTTCCCATCGCGCCCCGTAAGCATTTCGTTGAGCAGTTCATTATCTCTGCCAAAAAGTTGTACTGTAGTATTAGGCAATATCTTTTCATTTCCGTCATCATCGATATCTACAGTAACACCGGTCAGATAATAATTCACAATTTTCAGGTCCGGGTCGTTGTTTATAAATGTGTAGATGTCGTCATCGCCTCTGCCACCTTCTCGGTTTGAGGTAAAAAACCCCTTGTCCGGTGTGTAAAGAAAAATTCCGAAGTCGTCACTTGGTGAATTTACCGGAGCGCCAAGATTCTCGATCACCATTTCTCCGCCTTCTCTTTTCGCCACAAAAATATCCAACCCTCCAAGGCCGGGATGGCCTGTAGAAGAAAAATACAAGGAGCCGTCGGTTGAATGAAAAGGAAACATTTCATTGCCTACGGTATTGATTTTCGGGCCCAGGTTCCGCACATTGGCCCAATTGCCACGCCTGTTTTTGGTAGCGACATATAAGTCGGAGCCTCCTATGGATCCGCGCCTTGTGGATGCAAAATAGAGTGAGCGCCCATCGTTTGAAAAGGCCGGACTTGAATCCCATGCATTCTGGTCACTGATTCTCATAAGTTCAGGGGCTGACCAGGCGCCTCTTCTGAATCTGGAAATGTAAAGATTTACATCATCGCCACCCCGTTTTTTGCCACTGTTTCCTTTGGCAAAAACCATCGTTTGTCCGTCTGGTGAAAATGCAATACAACCGTCGTTCGTATTTGGCGAGTTGATTTCATCCCCAAGCGATCTTATGGTTGTGGAATCTACCCGGGCGCCCTGGGTTTTCACCTTATAAAGATTGGTAAATGCATTTCCCGTGGCTCTATAAATTTTTCCTCCGTAACGGCTTGAGGTGAAATAGAGTTCTCCGTCCAGAAACACAGGTGCATAATCCGCCTCAGGAGAGTTGATCAGATCCAGGTTCCTGACTCTGAAATAACTTTCCTTTTTTCTGATTTCCTCAAGCTGGATCAGATTGTCGAGTTCGGCCTGGGCCAATCGTGTTACACGCTCTTCGCTTGCCCTGTCAAGATAAGCTTCAAGGGCTTGCCTGGCGGCATCATACTTTTCATTTGATTTTAAGGAAAGACTGTAATAGTAGGTTGCAGCTTCTTCATCATAGCCGCTTTCAATGGCGTTTTTATAAAAAGGCTCTGCTTCCTTTATCCTGTTCGACAATCTGTAGGCTTCTCCGATTTTAAAACTCGCCTCACCGGGTTTGAATTGATGCTTAATTGCTTTATTGAAATAGTCAATAGAATATTCGAATTCACCATATTTCAATTTTTTATCGCCTTTTTTCATGGCGACCTTACCTGCCGAGCAGGAAGCCAGATATATTGTGGCGAACAACAGGACAAATAGCTTGGCTTTATTCATTTTCATACCGGAGTTTTGGCATCAAAACCATTAACTTCAAAGTTAATGATTCAAATTGAATTGCTTTTTCAATTAAAACAAATTTTTGGTGATTGTATTATTGGTTGAGGATCAAATATTTTGAACAAAGTATTTGCCTAACCATGATTCTGAAATTGGTAATTCCCAATTTTTTTCGAGTTCGGATTTTATTGTTACCGCCTGATTAAAGACCCTGACATCAGCAGATATGTCGCCGTCAGAAATTAATTTTTTGATTTCTGTAAAATGCACCATTTCAATATTACCTGCTCTTTTTAATGGAATTTTTGATCTGTCCAATAAGTCGATATCAAGTGCTTCACCAAGCGACTGCATAAATGCTACACACTTATCAATGGAACACCCGCTCGCTTCACTGACGGCTTCATTGACACCAATTACAATAAACTGGTCATGAAATATTTCCACTGCTGCCTGCAATGAACTGCCATGGGCTGTCCATGCTTCAAGAAATCGCCCGGTTTCCATTAAGATTGTTGACTGCTCGTTGGTAGTCAACCCGCGGAAGGACTGGTATATCCAGATCCTGCTCTCAGGCTCAAGATTGTTAAATGCTACCCTCATAATTTGGTTAATGAATGATTGTTTCTTTACTAAGCCATGGCAAGTTAATCGATCTTTTTTGCTTTTTCGATCAGTTCAGCCAGGTCCAGTACTTTAACCTCATCCTCCCGTTCTTTGTTTTTAATTCCGTCTGTCAGCATAGTCATGCAAAACGGGCAAGCGGTAGCAATGATTTCTGCGCTGGTTTTCAGGGCTTCTTCAGTCCGCTCGATATTTATATCTTTTTTCCCCTTTTCCGGTTCTTTGAACATTTGCGCACCACCGGCGCCACAGCAAAATCCGTTTTCCCTGTTTCGGTCCATCTCTACCAGATCGGCACGCAAAGCGTGAAGCAGTTCCCTGGGCTTGTCATAAATATTATTTCCCCTGCCAAGATAGCAACTGTCATGATAGGTGATTTTTTTGTTTTGCATTTCCGGGTTTTCATCGATTTCCAGGCGCCGCTCCTGTATCAATTCGTTTAGATACTGGGAATGATGCAATACCTCATATTTGCCGCCAAGATCAGGGTATTCGTTTTTGATGGTGTTGTAACAATGCGGACATGCTGTTACAATTTTTTTAACACCATAACCATTCAAAACCTGAATATTTGCCATGGCCTGCATCTGGAAAAGAAACTCATTTCCTGCCCTGCGCGCCGGATCGCCCGTACAACTCTCCTCTTCGCCCAGCACGCCGAAACGAACACCGGCATGATGCAGCAACTTAACAAATGCTCTGGTCACTTTCTTATATCGCTCATCGAAAGATCCGGCACAACCAATCCAGATCAGAATCTCCGGCTCTATCCCTTGCTGCGACAATTCGGCCATTGTTGGCACTTCGTATTTGATCTTATTTTCCATTCTATTCATTTTTTAAATCATCAGCCCACCTGAACCTGTCGGATGGCGGAAACTTCCACGGCGAAAAACTGGTTTCGATGTTCGAAAACATGGCATTCCAATCGGATGGAGAAGCCGACTGCTCCATCGCTGTATAGCGCCTCAATTGCATGATAATCGACAGCGGGTCGATGGTGACCGGACAGGCCTCGACACATGCATTGCAGGCCGTGCAGGCAAATAACTCTTCATTGGTGATGTAATGGCCCAGGAGCGCTTCATCATCCTGGTAATCGGCACCCTGTTTGGCAATTCTTTCCCCGAGGGCTTCCACTCTGTCACGTGTATCCATCATGATCTTGCGCGGTGACAATATTTTACCAGTCTGGTTGGCCGGGCAGGCCGAAGTGCAACGACCACATTCGGTGCAGGTATAAGCGTCCATCAGGTTTTTCCAGCTCAAATCGCCGACGTCCTTTGCGCCCAGGGATTTAATTTCCTGAGCGGGGCTAGCGTCATTAGCTATTCCCAGCATCATTTTTACCTCCTGTGTTACCTCCGGCATATTGCTGATTTTTCCGGCAGGTTCAAGATTTGAATAATAGGTATTGGGAAATGCCATGAAAGTATGCAAGTGCTTGGAGTAAGTCACATATATTGCAAATGCGAATATCCCGATGATGTGCGCCCACCAGGCAATGCGCTCCACCCAGATTAGTGCTGATGTGTCAAGGCCCCGGTAAAATGGCGAGGCAAATATCTCGCTGAATATCATTAATCCAGTTTTCGGATAACCCGCCACATCTCTTTCCTGCAAAATCTGGTCTGCGGCGTTCATCGTCAAAATCGCAAACATCAATATGATCTCGAATACCAATATCAGGTTGGCGTCGAGTTTTGGCCAGCTTAGCATTTCCCGGCCATCAAATCGCTCTACCTTCAGAATGTTGCGCCGGAAGAGAAAAAACACACATGCCAGAATAACGCCTACTGCCAGAAATTCAAAAATATTTAGCGTAAGCGTGTAAAAGTGCGTAAACCCCCATTTTTCAAGCGCTCCGGCGATGGTCCTGTGCTGACCCGTTAACCCGTCAAGGAAAAACTCTATTCCCTCTATGTTGATTACGAGAAATCCGA
>CAYZWN010000035.1:0-30746 GCA_964482185.1 uncultured Roseivirgaceae bacterium | reverse complement strand
ATTTTACTGTGGAAGACGGGCTTCAGGAAAATGAATTTAATGGCAATGCTTCCTTTCGGCTTGGTGATGGACGCCTTGTTTTCGGCGGCATCAATGGGCTTAATATTTTTCAGCCGGACAGCATTCGGCTCGATACACGTGAACCTGAACTTATTCTTACGGGATTGCTTTTAGCAGGAATGCCTGTGAATGTAGATAGTATTCTCAGTGTTAAGCATAAAATCAGGCTGCCATTCAAAAACAATTTTATCTCCTTTGAGTACGCAGCACTTGAATATGCTATGCCGGATAAAATTAAGTATGCAGTTAAGCTTGATGGTGAAGATGGAGATTTTTTTAATACAGGTTTACAAAGATCCACAACTTATGCAAGTCTGGCTCCCGGAGATTACAGCCTCAAGGTAAAATGTACAAATCGCGATGGATTATGGGGTGAGGAAAAATCCTTGTTTACCTTCAAAATATTACCTCCTTTTTATCTCAGCTGGTGGTTTATAATACTTGCTTTACTGATGATTTCAGTAATCATCTTCGGTTTATTTAAGTGGCGACTAGCCCAGTTACTTGAAATTGAACGAATCCGAAATAAAATATCTGCAGATCTCCACGATGATATTGGGTCGTCCCTTACCAAGATATCTATGTTTTCTGAGCTCATAAGTTCACAAAAAGGCAGTGAGGCATTCGATGACAAATTGACCAACATCCGAAAATTGAGCGGTGAGGTGATCAGTTCGATGAGTGACATTGTATGGTCAATCGATGCCCGGCATGATTATATTGAAAATATGATTGACAGGATGAAGGACTTTGCTTTAGCGGCCAGCGAATCAACCAGTTTAAAAGTTCATTTTGATGTACAGGTCACAGAAGCACGGAAAAAGATTAAACCGCTCTACAGACAAAATCTTTATCTGATATTTAAGGAAGCTGTGAACAATACAATTAAGCATTCAGGCGCTGACCGGATTTATATTTCTATTGTTCAATCAGGAGAAAATATTAAACTTCAGATTCAGGATAACGGTAAAGGATTTGAACAAAGGAAATTTAATCTGGGGGGAAATGGCCTGGTGAATATGGAAGCGAGGGCCAAACGCATGAATGGGAATTTAAATGTTGAAGGTAGCAAAGGGTTCAAAGTCACCTGCAATGTAGAAAACTTCAGTTGAGCAATGTAAAAAATGACATCGAATGGTAGGTGAAAACCACATCTTCATGTAGTTGTGCAACATCTAATGAAACGCTAATTTTCGGTTAACAACTTATAACTAACTGCCATGAGAAAATTATTATTATCAACTGCATTGCTCTGCTGTATAACTTTTTATGTTCAGGCAGAGCTTTTAGTTGGCCTTCAGGCCGGTTTCAACTACACAACATTCGGCGGCCCGGACGCTAAAACCTGGGGCGAAATGGATGTAAATCCAATTTGGAAACCTGGCTTTCATTTAGGAGGGATTGTAACCTACAATGAGTTTCAACCTATAGTTTTGGAAGGGGGAATTTTTTTCTCCATGAAAGGTTGTAAATATAATGGGGAAATGTACGATTATGAAAGTGGAACCGGTGAGACCTACAAATTGCTTAGAATAAAGGACCTGAAGTATATTGATATACCTTTGCTTGTACGCTACTATTTCAATAAAAATCTCAGTGCCTTCATAGGACCGGAATTAGCCTTCTTATTGTCTGCCAAAGTACGCGATAAACCGGAAGATGGTGAAAAAGAAGTAATCGATGTCAAGGACGAATATAAAGGTTTTGACTTTCTCCTGGTCTTGGGTGTTGCATATAAGCTTAATAATGGTGCTCAGTTGCAATTGCAATACGACCATGGTCTTTCAAACATTGTCACTTCAGAGTACCAGAATTACTATACAATTAAGAACCGGGCGATAAAATTATCCGTCTTTATTATGCTCAGCAAGCTTACCTCAGACAATTCAAAAAAATGATTGATGAGAATTCAACTTTGCTGAATCCGGATACTCGTTTTGATCCAAGCCTTATAATATAAAACTACCATTATGATAGGGATCGCGATTATTGAAGACGACCCTCAGATCAGATCAGCTTTAAAAGGTTATCTGGATTTGCAGCCGGAATTTGAGAAAACCTCTGTTTTCCATACCGCTGAAATATTTATTGATTATCTGCGCTCCAACAACGACCCTCCACACGTGATCCTGATGGATATAGGCTTGCCTGGCATGTCTGGCATCGAAGGCATGAGACTGATCACTGAGATTTATCCTGAAATTGATATCATTATGCTTACGGTTTATCACGAACCGGAAAAGATATTCCAATCACTTTGTGCCGGCGCTTCGGGTTATTTACTAAAAAACACACCTATGGAGCAAATAAAAGAGGGCATTATTTCACTGAAGAATGGTTGTTCGCCCATGTCGCCACAGATTGCCCGGAAGGTCATTGAGTTTTTCAGTAGTAACAGTAAGCCGCCATTAAAAAATGCAATATTGTCCATACGGGAAAAAGAAATTGTGATTGGCCTGGTCGATGGTCTGAGCTACAAGCTAATTGCCGATCGCTTGAATATATCCATCGAGACTGTTCGATTCCATATCAAGAATATTTATAAAAAACTCCATGTAAACAGCAAAGCCGAAGTTATTTCAAAATCTCTGAGGGGAGAAATTTAAAACCAAACCAATTAAAATATTAAAACCATGAAAAAAATAATCAAACGGAGAATTATCATTTACGAGCTTATCTTACTGGCGGTTGCAATACTCAGTTTACCTATTCTTCAAAGTTGCGATGAAACAGAAGACATCGCAGAAATATTCAATAAAATCGAGTACTTTCAGTTTGACTACAAAACAGTACCGAGCGACACATTCACCACCGGCGAAGCAATATCATTTATTGAGGCAGAACATCCCCCATTTATGAGCGGGATGTCCCGGTTTGTTCCTTCGGATCCTGATATCGATGCCGGAGCTTCTAATCAAACCCAGGTGTTTGGTAATCCTACACAGTCAGGTAGTTCTTTTTCGATGAAAATGAGGAGAGAGGCACAAAATGATCTCGCATATGTCCGCGATGTTTCAATTGAAAGTCCTCAGGGGCCATTTTCCGAAGGCCAGATTCTTACTACAGCAACCGTAAAAATCGAAACTGGCCCGCTTAGCACTGGGAAAAGCTATATATCAAATACATCTGATACCCAGGTGAAAATCAAAATTACGTCCATCAATACCATAGCGAAAAAGTTAGGAGGCGAGTTCTATTTTGTGCTCAGAGATTCTCAAGATCCTTCGACTTCAGATTACCTTGCTATTGCCGGGGGTACGTTTTTGTTCAATTATTAAATTGTTAAGATCAGTTAATGCCTTTGTAATCATTTAAATCAATATCAAAAATTTAAAGCTATGAAAACGAAATACTTATTGTCATCGATAATCTCAACAGTACTCTTTTTTCAATGCTCAATATTTGAGCAGGATATTGACGGAGAATTAAGTACAATACTTTACCTTTCTGAGCAACAGGAAGGAGCGAGTTTTGTCTATGGCAACATAGAATTCATCGATGCAGCGTCTGACAAAGATATCAAGGACAATCTCAAGAAAATAAAAGACTGGTCTGTTAAGGAAGTTACATACAAAATCTGGGGATTTGCAGGGACATCATCGACTACTGCCTCAGGATCCATCGGTTTTAGTCCGATATCCGGATCAGCTGCCTCTATTTCAACGACTCAATCGCCGATAATTTTGAGCACGGTAAGCGACAACAATGTTAAATATAAGGTCACCCTTTCCGAGCAACAACTCAATACCATTGCTGGTTACATAAAGCAGGATCAGGCGTTGAAGGTTTATACCTTCGGAGTATTAAGCGAAGCGCCGACCAATTTTGAGATAGAAATATTTGTGAAAGTAAAAGCCACGGCCAAACTCTTTTAGGAGTGTTAGGACAGAGGTATTCATCTTGTTAATCATGTCCTAAGACCACAATTAATTGTCGAATCTGACATCATTCCCAGATTACCTTTCTTAATTGGATGGTTAAACACGTTCAATTTCCATCACTGCCAGACTGTTTGGTCTGGCAGTTTTACTTTCCAGAATTGCCTTTATTAAAAGCCTTCGTCTTTCATTTGAAGAAGGCTCTATTATGATTTTGGTCAAAGTAAATAACCATTTATACAAAGAGGATGTCGTTTATTTTATTTATCATGAAATGTATTGATAATACAGAAGTTCAGGTGTGAGTTATTTCAGTCGGAAGGCTTGCAAATCAGGAGGTTAAGGAAAGTAGCGAGGACGGGAGTTGAACCCGTGACCTCAGGGTTATGAATCCTGCGCTCTAACCATCTGAGCTACCTCGCCATTTTTGGAGTGCAAACATACAAAGATCATTTTTATTCGCAAATTCATAAGAAAAAAGAATTTTGTAAGTATATATATTTATTATATATTGAAATTCTTAATTCAAATATTTATGAGTAAATCAAAATTTGCATATGAATACGAGATAAATGCTTCCAAGAAAATGCTTTATCCGTATTTTACCACAGCAAGTGGTTTAGCGCAATGGTTTGCCGATGATGTAAACATCGATGAAGACGGTAATTTCAATTTTATTTGGGAAGGCCTGGATCACAAGGCAAAACTGGTAGCCCACAGGACAAACGCATATGCAAGGTTTGAGTATATAAGACCGACTAAATCTGAAGATGATGAACCGGATTGGGTGGAATTTAAAATTGACCTGAACGAATTGACTGAAACCACCTTCATCAAGGTGGTTGAGTATTCGGATTTTGACGATCAGGAAGAGCAGGCAGAATTATGGGAAGGTTTGCTTCATAACCTGAAGGAAATTGTAGGAGGATAGTTTTATTTGTTCGCGCTTGCAAGTCGGTTGCCACTTCAATCTGAAAATGCGCCTATCTCAAATTCGATAATTTTCGATTTCAGGCGGATTGTTTGTAATGACATTTTGCTATACAATCTGTAGGATTACCTTACTGAGGGTCAATTACTAATTTGAAATCACGGTCTCCAAGCTTGCCAAAACGGATATTACCGGTAATGCCATTGTATTGCATTGCGCTAAAGCCTTTTCTTAACTGCTCGGAATCCGGCCCAAATTTTTTTATTGCCTCACACGCCAAAGAAACCCCGTCGTAAATGTAGGCTGCAGGGATTATTGGTGATATGCCATATTCATCTTTTGATTTTTGTAAAAAGGTTTCAAAACCATTCGCATTGAAATCTGATGGTGTAACAAATCTTACTCCTGGTGTTTTTTTATACTGATTTTGAAAATTGAAAATATTGAGAAATCCATAAATATGCCCGGATTTAAGTTTCCCTGAAATCTCAGCCAGTTTTCCGCTTGTGCCCGCGAGCACAACGGCATCCCATTTTGCTTTATTGATTTGCTCCAACAGGTCCTGTTCATTCAAACCGATAAAACTGACCGGAGCGGGAAAACCTGATTGTAGGGCGAATTTTTCGAATGCCTCTGCCGACATCTTTCCGTCGTAATTATCAAAGGCGATCAAAGCAACATGCTTTGCGTCGTCCTTATGGTAAATCTGTTCTGAAAGCGCTATTGCCTGCTGATAATCGTCGGGAACAAGGCGAAAATACCAGGGAACATAGGCTCTTGATAAGGTCGGATCGCTGGACAAGGTTGAAATCATCACGATATGCGACTTGGCGGCAACCTGCTCGGCGAGGTGGGCATTGCGGCCGTCGAGTGCTCCGACAAGCAGGGGCACACCGTCTTCGTGTATGATGGCAACCGCTTGTTTGGAGCCGACCCCCCATGGCCCGTCACATGACCGGATGACCAATTCAAAATCTCTGTCTTTGTATCCTCCGCGCGCATTTGCTGCTTCGATAGCGAGTTTTGCCGCCCTTATGGATTGAAGGTCGCCTTTATCTCTGATCAGTAAACCTATTTTTACCGTATTTTCTCCGGTTTGTGCGAAAGAAGAATGGAAAACAGCATGAAAAATGATCACAATGAAACAAAGGAGGCTATAAGCACGAACTCCCTTGTGCCGATTTGTTTTTTCAGATGAATAAACTTTTCGTAGTCTCTTCATTCTTTCCTACATAAATCCTCATAATTATTGATCCGGAATCAAATTTCATTTTTCAACATGGAATTCATTTTCCGGATTTTCTGTCCATCATACGTATGACAAACTTCCTCAAAAATAATGGCGGATACCCATATCCTTTCGTCGCGAGCCGTCGGCCCATTTCCGAATATTTTTCTTTTTTTGCAGGTACTGTACCCAACCCATCCACATAGCGGTTATACATGCAAAAGGCCGCTGCAATAAGCACCGTATCATGAATATCCTGATCGGTGGCACCACGTCTTTTTGCCAGATCAACATCCTCCTGCCTTACGGCTTTACCGCTTTTTTGCACTTTAGATGCTATTTTAAGGAGGTACTTCATTTTTTCAGTAACCGGAGCTGATTCCGGGTCAACGATCAGGCATTCTATGGTTTTGCCATGATCATCAAGATACGCGCTGGCTGCTGCACTATGGGAATTATGGCAAAAATCACAATCATTGAGTTTAGATACATATGCCGCGATCAGTTCGCGCTCTCCCGAACTCAGTCCTGATGGACCGCGTAAAATGGTTTCTGCAAGATTTGAAAGTGCTTTGCCTGTTGAACCTTTGTAAAACAACAATTCGACAATGCCCGGCTGGTTAATGCCTGTTTTAATGTAGGTCATAATTCTGCATTTAGGTTAATAATTGGAAATTCTGGTTTGCACAAAAGATTCGTTTTAGTTCATACGCACACTGTTTTGAGATACTGATAAGCTTCTTCCTATTGCGGGTGCGAGCACATTCAATTCTTTCATCAGAGCAGAAAATTCTGATGGATAGAGAGATTGGTCTCCATCACACATTGCAGCTTCAGGTTGATGGTGTATTTCAATGATCAGACCATCGGCTCCTGCTGCGACGGCGGCTTTGGACATGACAGGCACCATCCATCGGTGTCCGGTGCCATGGCTTGGATCCACGATCACGGGCAGATGTGTGATGCTTTTAAGCATAGGGACGGCATTCAGGTCGAGTGTATTGCGGTAAGCCGTCTCAAACGTACGGATACCGCGCTCACACAACACTACCTGATTATTGCCCTGGGCCAGAATATATTCAGCGGCCAGTACAAATTCTTCAATTGTGGCATTCATCCCCCGTTTGAGCAGTACCGGCTTTCCGGATTGCCCGGCTTCTTTGAGTAATGGAAAATTACTCATATTTCGTGAGCCGATCTGAAGCATATCCGCATATCCGCATACAAGTTCTACCAATCTGGTATCCATCACCTCTGTCACGAAAGGCAGGCCGGTTTCAATTTTGGCAAGCCGGAGCAATTCAAGACCTTCCTTTTCCAATCCCTGAAAACTGTATGGAGAAGTACGGGGTTTGAACGCGCCACCTCTCAGGATGTGGCCTCCGCATTTATCAACCTCTCTGGCAGTTTGCAGTAATTGATTTTTGCTTTCCACAGCACAGGGACCGGCAATCACAATTATTTCAGGACCACCGAATTTAATCCCTCCGACATTTACGACAGATTGATGCTCAATAGTTTGTTTTGAGGAGCGCTTGGCTGCCGGTATTGTTACGGGGTTAGGAATATTACAATTTTCGGTTTTCATATTATTTCGTATTCTGAAGCCCCGGATTTTACGTGACCCCGGATTTTCTTCATTTAAACCAGTAAACTTTTAAAATCCCGGAATACTACTTAACGCTTCCGGTCACCGACTCCCTGTTAAATGTAAACGGGGTAAAGAAGAAATCATTATTTCGGATTTCTGCCATATAAATCTGTCCTACATCATTCCAGGTTGCATCTAAAACAATTTCCCCTGAAGCGCCCTGGTAATTCTGGAATGTCTTCAAATCCAGAAGCAAATCCCGGATCAGCGCCCTGTTTAATCCGGCTTTTCTGATGGCTTCAATAGTGATATTTGCGGCATCATAAGCGTGCACGGCAAATACGTCCGGTTCAACTCCGAACCGCTTCATGTAATCTTTCCTGAATTTGAGCAGAATGGGATTGTCTGATTTCGGATTATACTGACAGGTTGACATGACGCCATTCGCATTTTCCCCGGCAACTTCAAGGAACTCTTTCGTGACGGCCCTGTCACTTGCGTAAACAGGCTGATTCATGCCGTTCTCTCTGAGTTGATTGATAATCCTGCCCATTTCATCGGCATCACCCCAAAGCAGAATGGCGTCCGGATTACTCGATTTTACAATTCTGATTTGATTTGAAAAATCAGTATCGCCCACTGCATAACGCTGTTCTACGGCGACAGGAAAACCATATCTTTTGGCGGCTTCCTTAAATTCTCCAGTTCCAACTCTTCCATAACGGCTGTTTACGCGGATCAAAGAGACCCTCTGGTGACCATCTACCTGGAAAATCTGATTGGCGAGGGCATAACTGCTCTGCCTGTCATCGCTGATTACGCGAATAACCCAGGGGATGTTGGTTTCGGTGAGGGTTGGATCCGGATCGGCCATGTTTACAACCGGTATTTCGAGCTTTAGCGCCACCCTGATGGCAACATGGGTTACAATATCATCCAGTGAGCCGAGAATTACCCAGACGCCGGCGTCATCGAAGTACACGACTTCATTGGCAGCTGCGCCCCACAACCCCACATCATTGCGTTTGATCAATTCAAAAGGAAGGCCTTTATATCCGCCCTTGGCGTTGGCCTGCTCAAAGGCAAGTTCAGTGCCCTGCAGCATGGAAATGCCTTTGGGTGTGTCCTTTGAGTTTTCGAGCGGAGCAAGCAAACCAATCTTCACACTTTCCAAACCTTTTGGCTCCGGCTTTTCCCTTCCAACTCCTCGAAAGGGTTGTGGTTCAAGGAAATTCCGT
Source organism: uncultured Roseivirgaceae bacterium (assembly GCA_964482185.1). GTDB lineage: Bacteria > Bacteroidota > Bacteroidia > Cytophagales > Cyclobacteriaceae > JAAUQL01. Next base: position 21,820 of record CAYZWN010000035.1, on the reverse strand, counting down.
TTATAAGCATCCTTAAAATTGGCGTAAGGCGCAATTTCGTCCGGCGTTTCACCGTAATTCTTTTCCCTGTATTGAGCTTCAGCCACAGGGACCAGTAAAAGCGCGGCGACAAACGCAATAAAAAAGGCAGGGTTTAACAACTTTTTCATGGCTTAAAATTTAATTTTTCTGACTTACAGCAATTGCCTCTATCTCTACAAGGAGTGTTTCCCAGCAAAGTCTTGCCTGAATGCCGGTCGATGCAGGCAGCGGATCGAGCCCGAGCCAGGAATAAAACGTTGTCCGTATTTTGTTGAACTCCGCATAATCGCGTTCGATATCCCGCAGGTAGTTGGTTGTCCGTACCACATCGTGCCAGGACATATCTTCTGCAGCAAGCAGGTTGGTGATGTTGTTGTAAGTACGCCAGAGCTGGGCCTTAAAGTCGCCGATATGCTCAGGCTGGCCTTCCTCATTCACACTCGCGGTTCCGCTGATCAGCAGCACTTTGGTATCACCAAAATTGAGCCTGAGCGCTCTGCTAAATGAAGATGGTTTTTGATAATTGTATGCCTCATTTATTATTTGCGGTGCATGTACTGCAAATTTTTCAATCGGGGGCCTGTCGTAGTGCACTTCCGGGTATTCATATTCTGAGATTTGATTTCCACGTGTCAAAATCCCCAAACGCCTCATCTCTTCGCGCTCGCCATCAGTCAATCTGTCCAGATCGATCAGGACTTTTGTTTTCATATCCAACATTGCTTCCATATTATTTAGTGATTTATAATTTCGATGTTTTTGTATCGGTGTAGCCTATAATTTCTCCTCTGCTCAATCCTGCCGCTGTGGCGATCCAGACGTATGTTTCGTCAAAATCCACACCTATGATAAAATTATGCGCTATGGAATTTGAGGCATTGAGCACCCGCTCTTTAGAGCTGTTGCCATCAATGATTACCTTGCCTCCTGATGCAGTTCCATTGTTGCGGTAGGTCACCCAGGTAGTGCCATTAAAACTGCTCACGCCATTGTCTGAGCATACCCACACTATCGGGCCATCTGCTTTCAGAAAGTTTATAAAATTGCCGGCAAGGCCACTGTCGTGATCATAATAGCCATTCCATTTGGTGCCATCGTAGCGGCTCATGCCAAAGTAGGTCGAAACCCAAAGAATGTCGTCAGCATAAGAAACAGCTGTGGTAATATCGTGCACAAGGCCATCATCCGGAAACAGGTCAATTTCAACATCCGGATCAGTGTAATCTCTGAATCGCTTGGTTTTTTTTGTGTACTCTATCACACCACCACCCCAGGCAGCGATAAATATTTTTTCCTTGCTGGCGCAAACATTGTAGGTCCAGGGTTCGTGCATTGGGGCATTGTTTTCAGTATAAATGCCCCATTCACCTGTATAAGTGTCGAAAGAATTGGCACCGCCACCTGTAGCCGTCCATACGTCTTTGCCATCGCAAACAACCGAATAGACAACATCGTTGGCCAGGCCGCTGTTAAACTGGGTGTAAGTTTTAAATTTCCCGCCTGAATACACACTCAGTCCTGACATGGTTGCAAGCCACACATCTCCGTTTACCGGGCTGACATCAATCGATACTACACTGCGGTGTGCGAGGCCATCCTCAGGTGTAAATACGGTCCACTTGCCATCTTCCATTACGGCAGCGCCCTGTGTGGTGCCGACCCAAACACGGTCTCCGTCAACGCGCACACAATACACCTTATCTGCCGGAAGGCCGTCCTTTTTTGTGAAATTTTTCCAGTTGCCATAAATCGGCATCACATCGCTCTTTTGATCAGAAACCTTTTCTTTGGTCTCCGCATGATCTTTTTCTGCTGTATTCGGACTTCCAAATCCAAAAAGGGTGAGGATCAGACCCAGGACAAAACCTGTCTTTAAATACGATTGGCTTGGTAACAGACTTTTCATAATTGACTTTTGTTTACTTGATAATCATTTTTACTACTATAATATCGCTCAGCGCCCATGCACTTTAAATATTCTACAAGATCGTTGAGCTGTTCTTTGGTCATGTCGTTGGCATAGCCATGCTCATCGTGGTCATTATAAATGGTCCATATTTCCTCCAGGGTGGCGGCACTACCATCATGCAGGTATGGCGCTGATTCATAAATATTATTCAGGTTTGGCGTATCAAACAAAGTTGGGTCATCATTGTCTTTAAGTGTGCCCACATCAAACATCTGATAATTGGAGAAATTAGGGCCGTTATGGCAAGTATTGCAACGGTCTCTAACCGGGATCTCCCGGCCATCGTTGGTCATGGTGCGATGATAAATCTCCTTACCGCGCTTCTGTGCATCCGTAAGTTCACCATTGGGAAGCATATTAAGATTGGGCGGGTGTGTAAGTTCCCTGAAAATATATGCAACCACCGCATCCAGGTCAACAGGAGAGAAAGATTCTGTGCGGGTTACAAAAATAGAAAACCGCATACCGCATTGTTTATACACACTCTGATTGGTGCCGATCCATTTGAATGGTGCGGTACCACGCAAATCGCGGAGGGTCTGAACATTGGCCAGGTTCCTGCCTGTTCCGGTAAGATCGTAGGTAAGTCCGTCTTCGTGCCCGTCCGGATGACAGGTGTAGCAACTATACTGATTTTGAAAAGTATGGCTTGCATGACTGAAAAGCTGACCACCCCGGCGCACGAGCGTTGTTTTGACCGGGCCGCCAAGTGAAATATTTTGGGATATTTCCAGTCTTTCCGTATCAATAATGGCAATGCGATCCATCATACGCTCTACCACATATACAAATTTTCCATCCGGCGTAATGGCCAATCCCTTTGGATTGGAACCGGTTTTAATTCTCTTTACAACATATTCACTGCTTATGCCCAGGTGATTGGCAAATCTTGTAAGATCATCATCCGTAGCATTTTCCAGAAGCCGGCGCACAGCATCAAGATCAATGACTGAAACCACATCGATTCCGGAATGGCTGACATAGGCAGTTTTTCCATTGGGGTGAATCACGATTCCATAAGGGTCGGCATAATACGAATTGGGCTCATCGAGCAGGAGCTGGGCTATTCTTCCATCCCGCATTGCGATGCCAATGCCGTGATTGATCATCCAGCCGCGTTCGATCTGCGCCGAGGGCACAAGATTTTTTGGCCTGACAAGTGTTGTAATACACATATCTCCATCGGGTGTAATGGCAATACCTTCCATAATATGTGCTGATTGAAAATATTTCCTGTCTCCCACCCGGTTGGTTTTGGTATTGATCACAGTGAGTTCGGTCATGATGGGAGCCCTGAATTCGACGGGAATTGTTCGCTGACTCGCTACAAATGCCGCCTGATCTGTTGGCGAAATAGCAACGTTTGTGGGATAGTTACCTGCATTAAATCTCCGCACCTCTTCCTTTTCTTCCAGATCAATCACGGAAACGGTGTTGTCGTAGGTATTGGCAACATAAACATGCCTTCCATCCTTTGTGATGTCCATTCCGGCGGGCCCGCCTCCGGTTTGGATGGTATCGGTTACCTGTCGGGTCTTCAGATCTATTAGAAACAGGTTGTTTTCCCATTGATTGCTCACCACTGCGGTTTGCCCGTCAGGCAAAATTTTAACAGAATGTGGCCGATAGCCCGCCTTGATATTGGCCAAAACCTCATTTTTTACAATATCTACCTCAATGATCAAATCGGCATCCTGGGCTACAACATATAATTTATCTCCGGCAGGATTAACTGTGGCATTGATAGGAGTCAGATAATCAGCATTCATCAAATTAGCCAAAAAACCATCCCTGTTTGGCGCAACGTGACAGGATATGCAGCCGATGGGATGCTCCACACCGCCGGTCATGTACAATGCATGCTCAACTGACCACTTATGCAGAGCACTGTACACTATCCCAAGGATAAATACCAGAATAATTATGAGATATACCCTTTTCTTTTTCATTTCATAATCACTTATTTCCCAATGCTACAGGCAATTTATTCACCGCCATCGGCACCACATTCTCCGGAGCCATTTCCCTGTCTGCATGGCAACCTACGCAAGACCGGCTTTCACTCGGCCTTACCCAAATCCACGCAGATGGACCATTCACCACCTCGCCCATTTCGTTAATAGTTTGAAACTGCAAAGGCTCATCTGCCGGCAGCGCCAGATAAAAAGAGCCATCCTGTTCCACCGGGATTTCCCCGATCGTCTTATTTATTCCCAACACCTGCACTTTTGTCGCAGGATGATCGGATGCCGCCGCGATTTCTGATTCACTTACATCCATACAAATTAAATATCCGTTCGGATCGCTCATATCCATCGGGGAAGGCAGTTTCCTTGGGACTTTTCTAGGGGCAATTGCAGCCGGTTCAACCAGATGACCGGAATTATCAGACAGCCACCCTTCGCCCGCTTGGTTGTGGTCTTTAATGATGGATAAGCCATATCTGCCCATATCACCTGACTTGGAAGAACAGATAAATTGACCATCCTGATACGGTATTGCTGAGTGCACTTCCTCACCGATATTGATTTTTTTCAATGAATGCAGTGGCCTGCCGAATCTGATTTTGCTGAATGCACCGGATTCGGCAAAGAAAATTTCCTCATCAACGGATTCAATCGCCCTGCCAAGTTCAGCATTGACGGAGGCAGGCTTAAAAAACAATTCCGCCTTAGTGCCATCGGGTCGCATAGCCAGGTATTTAACCGGTCCTGGTTCGGGATACAACTGACGACTTGAAAACAGCAATCGACCATCGTTCATGACCGTTGCATTGAGGTCGTCATGGGGTTGATAGGTAATTCGCTGCTCGCAGCAACCGTCAGGATCGATGGTAAACAGCGCATGATGAGTCAGGTGATTCTCTGTAATCAACTTGCTGAAAGCAATGCGGCCATCGGGCAGCCAAACCGGATCGGTGCAGTTGCTTTCGGAAGATGTAACCTGGATAGCTTGCCTCTTTTTCAAATCCATCATCCATATCTGCCAGGCATCTCCTTCTGATTTTTGAGCTGAGAAAACCATTGTTTTTCCATCATAAGATATTTCCGGAGCTCTTGCGGAGTAAAATCCCTCTGTAAAGATTGTAGCTGATTCGATTGAGGCACCGGTTTCTACTGTCTTTATAACCTGGCCGGGAAGGTACCTGTATGATCCGTCCCTGATGCTTTCAGACGTAACAGATGCGGGCACCGATGTATAGGCGATGGCTGTGAAATCTTCCCTGTTGCCTGCGCATCCAAACAGCAATATTCCAATCAGCATGAGTGACCAAAAATTAAATCCCAATTCCGCAGATCGACTATTTCCCATCTTCTGATTCAATTATTGTAACAACCTGATTGGCTTCGACATTTTCCATAAAGGATTTGAGCCCCGAAGGCCACCTTACTTCCACCTTTTCGATCACTTTACTGTCACCGAGGCCAAAATGAACCCGGTGATCACTTTGCGACAGATATCCGGTTGCGCCTTTCCGGAAATCCATTTGCTGCTTACCATTTGCCGTGATGGAAATTTTGGCTCCAATGGCATCCCGGTTGCTTACCGTTCCGACCAATTGGAACATCACCCAATTGTTCTTATTTCCATGATCGTTGCGCAACAAAACGCCGTAATCATTCAGGTTTACGATGTAAATATCCATATCCCCATCATTGTCAAAATCGCCATAACACGCCCCTCTGCCTACCAACTCCTCATGAAAATATGCACCTCTTTCTGTTGATACTTCAGTAAAAGTTTCATCGCCATTGTTTTCAAAAAGTTGGTCTTCCTGGCCATAAAGATGTTTCAATTCACCATTGACTTTGAATATGTCTTTATATCCATCGTTATTATAATCGATAAAAAACGAGGACCACCCAACATGTTGTGCTGCCCTTGCCGCTATCCCCGACCTGTAGGAGACTTCGGTGAAAACAGCGTTGCCAATATTTTTATATAATGAACAAAATGCATCATCGCTCACCCAGATATCCAGCAAACCATTGTTGTTGTAATCACAAAAATCAACGGCCATGCTGATGGTGCCTTCACCAGACTGATTGAAAGCTGTGCCTGTCTGAATGCCCACATCCCTGAAAAATTTGCCCCCCTCGTTGCGGTACATATAATTCACCATGTGGTCATTGGCCACATAAATGTCCATAAATCCATCATCATCGAAATCAACAGCACCAACACCCATAGCCCGACCGTTCGGATCGTAAACCCCCATGGCTTCAGTCACATCTTCAAAGCGATCATTTCCCAGGTTTCTGTACAGCCGGTCAGCCGCGCCGTCAAAGGCTAGTGGTCCGGGAAATCCGTCAGGGGCATAGTAAAATTTGTAATCAGGATCGAAGCTCAGGTAATTTCCAACGAATAAATCCAGCAGCCCGTCATTGTCGTAATCAACCCAGACAGCGCCCACACTGGTATCATCGCCAGCCACACCTGCCTTGGTCGATACATCTGTGAAGGTGCCATTACCATTGTTTTTATAAAGCACATTCGGCCCGTGGTTGCTCACATATATATCAGGGTATCCGTCATTGTTGTAATCGCCAATTGTTACGCCCATGCCATAGCCTGTGTGGCCAACTTTGGCGATTGATGTAACATCCTCAAAGGTGCCATCACCCTTGTTCCTGAAAAGCTGGTTGGTGTATACCTTTTCGGGTTTGTATTCGCTGTCGCTCAGACGATTGTGGTAATTACCATTAGCCATATACAGATCAAGAAAACCGTCCTGGTCGTAGTCAAAAAAAGCCGCGCCTCCGCCTACCGATTCAATGATATTAGTGAGATGATCGTCTCCGATCGAATGCCGGAAGTCTATGCCGGAACTGTGGGTTACATCCAGAAAAAAATCTTCACCGGCAGGAGGGATAGGCTGTAAAAAACTTTCATTTACCCGGCCTGTCTTCTCGCCTTTACTGCATGAGACCAGGAGAATCATAACTAAGGAGAACCTTAAAAGGGTCTTTATTAGTCTTGTATAATTTTTGATCATAGGCAAAAAAAATTAACTGTTACCGTAAAAAATCTCTTTTCCGACTTCCTTCTATTCAATTCAACAGGCAGATTCTACGCTCATTGGCATTCCGGATCAACTTTTTGGGTGTACTTATCCACTCAAAAGTTAATACACGCATAAGCTGTGATACCCCCATTCATAAGAAAAAGATTTTTTTATTTCATCAAAAATGCGGGTAAACTCCCCATCATAAAATGATATGTGTCATGAAATTTTAAGATAAAAGTATTCCGGGGAACTGAAAAACATGAATTTGCGGCTGTGAGACAATGGTTTTTTTAAGATGTTGGCTTGGTCAATGGTCAATAGAAAAAACCAAATCGCAAAAATCAAAAAGCAAATAAATCCCAATAGATCAAAATTCAAAAAACAAACAGGCTTTGGATATTGTGTATTGCGTTTTGGAATTTATTTGTGATTTGGAATTTGATTTTTGGAGCTTGAACAGTGATTTGTGATTTGATTTTTGGGGCTTTGGGTACCCTAACAACCTACTGACCTATCGACCTACTGACCCTATCGACCTACTGACCCTATCGACCTAACTCAGTAGACTTGAAGCAGAATGATCATCCTCTAATCTTTCTGGCAATCGCAGATAATCTTTGGTATCAAAAGTTGTTGCAGGTTCATCTTATGCATTCTCGACCTTCTTTGAACAAGACATTTGTCGCACGAAGCGAATCGCTCTAAATCCCACAGGTCGGCAAACACCCTTCCTTTCTGTAGTCCAATGCCGTAATCCAATACTTCTTCAAGCGAGCTGATATCCGGCTGGTGGAAATAGCCGCTTTTTTCCAGATGATCCAATGCGCCGTTACCGGTTCTGGTTGGTATGACTACACTGCACTCCACACCGCAATCAAAAGCAAATTCGATTGACTTTTTTGCCCATTGTACCCCTTCCTTTTCATCCATAAATGGTGGACGGAGCAGAATAAATGTCCTGGATAAAATATCATTTCTATTCAAAAAACGGACCGCACTTCGAAAATCCCCGACTGTCATCTGCTTGTTCAGCAATGGCAATATTTCCGGATGGACAGTTTCCAATCCAATGGCAACCTGAAGCTCACCCCTGAGCATTTTCTTAAAATCCAGCACGCGGTCGCCCAGCAGCTTTGGGTGATTTTCGACCAGCACCGTTTGAAAATCGGAAAGGATTGCTGCAATGGCATCATAATCTTCTACTGGTATGGCTTTGGGGTCGAAAAAATTGCCGCTGTTGTAAAGTTTTATATGCCTGACGGTGGGTAGTCTTTCGAGTGCAAATTCAATCTGCCGGGGTATGGATCCGGGGGGAACGGGCACGTCGGTGGTATTTTTCCACAGATCGCACATCAGGCATGTAAAGGGGCACTCCTTGTTTGTCAGGAAGATTGTAGCAACATCCGCAACAGTGCCATCCGCAAGCCGCTCCTTTTCGACCAGGAAAGCGTAGGGTTCATGGATATTTACCTCATTTTTGTCCTCCCTTCGTGAAGTGATCCATTTGCCTGTTATATGAAATTCCGGGAGTTGCAATGCAGTTACCTGAAGTTGAGAAATATAAAGGGCCCTGTGGTTTTTTTATCTCAAAAACAGACAGGACCCGTAAATTTATTAAGGAGTTTAAATCCTGGTTTAGCTGTAAATTCTGTTGAATGAACGGCGGTAATCCATTTCCGATTTCGGGAAAGTAGCGCTGAAGGCATCCATTGTTACGGCGCCATGCTGAAAACGCCTCTTGGGAAATACCGGCATTTCCATCCCTGTCACGGCCCTGACACCTGCCGCGACGATTTCACCTTTCATATTGTATAGCTTTTCGTGATCCCAATTTGTCATTTCTATGAAAGGAAAACCCTCGGCGATTTCAATCACATTCGGCAGTGTATATGGGCTGAATCCTCGGAAGCCCAGGCTGTCGCCGGTGGCATAGGTTCTCATGTAGCCGCGGCTCAGTCCTCCGGAGTAGGTCAGCGAATGCTTGATTGATTCCACTCCCCAGCCTTCCTGGTAAAGCATCAGATTGTTCAGGACGCTTTTTATGGTTAATTCGGGATTTTCCTCGATTGGATAGTCTTTAAGGTTTTCGTCACCGCCTTCGCCATCAATGATGAATTTCCATTCGGGGTAGCGATTTCTGATGCCCTGGAGCAGCGCATAGCTCATCGTGGCCGACTGAATGTCGAGTGGTTTGTAGTCTTCAACCACCTCGATGGCCTTTTGCCAGTTGAGGTCTTCCGGCTTCACCTGCACCGGTTCCAGAAACAATCCAAGTCCCAGGGTATCCAGAAACTGTCTTGCCTGCTTCAGATCCTCCGCATCATCGCCAACCGAAAGCGTGAAAGCCTTTAACCTCGAGGGACTTTCTCCCAATTCGCGTAAAGCGTGATAAGTAAGCAGTAATATGGAACCACTGTCGATACCTGCCGAAAACGTGCATCCTATCGGGCCGCTTGAGGCCACATTTGCGAGCCATTTTTTAATCTCTTCGTAAGCGGCCGAAATATACAGACGACCTAATTCTGCTGTGTCACTGTTTTTAAAGCGGTTTCTTTCAGGAGTAAAAAAACGCTGATAGGTCGGGTTTGGGTCCGGGCAGCCGAGCAATTCTATTTTAGTTACATAATGTGCGGGCACCATCCTTGTGTAGTAGGGCATAAACTGATCATCGAGCCCTTCTTTTTTCAGGTACTCATAAATCGTATCGATCCGTTCCGCCACGACCAGACATGGCCCATCGATGAGTTTCGCGATAAAATACCTGAGCGGCCGACCGATGGATCGCGCAAGCCGGATGGTCTTTCCGTCAACGGAAACCAGCGAAAACTGGCCATCAATTTTCCTGACAGCCTCCGGATCGCCGGATTTCAGGATTTCTCTGGCTTCGTCATTGGTCATGTTGTAAATGATGTTTTTTTCAGGTTGGGTAAGGTCAACCACGCGTTCGATATACTGATTATTCATAATATAATTTGATTTTGTTTGCTCTGTCATCAATTAACTTCAAAATAAACGTTTCCGGGGCAATTATAATTACTTTACTCGATTTAAAATTTAAAATCCGGCTGCGAAAAGGTCAGAATGTGACTGATCAGTTCACGCTGAGGATGCCATTACCCTTGAATTGCCTTACCTGTCAGGAGGCTTTTCTACACCATTAGCCGCAAACTGTCAGCTTTAAGTTTTTTAAAGTTCAATTGTTCATTATTCGATTTTTTAAAAATGCCGTGTTACAGCTCTGCTTTTCAGGATACAAGAATTATTCGGAGAATTATACCAGGTTTAGGGTGTGCTTTACTGATAAGCTACTAATTTTGTATAAAACCAAGGGTAATTGGTTTGCTTTCTTCAGCAGCGGATTTGAGCACCATTTAAAGGATAGAGTAATTATTTAACAATAATACATTTAAGGCGAATGAGCAGAACGGCAGGAAGAGTTGGTATTGTATTGTTTTTATCCATTGCAATGATTTCAGCCTACCCGAAATCAACTGTAGCGGAGAAGGTTCCATCAAATACTAAAGAGATCGCAGAGGGTGAAACCCCGGCCAAAGCGAGTTTACAGGGTAAAATAATTGATACTAATGAAATTTTACTGCAAGGCGCAAATATCACAGTCTTGGGCACAGAGAAGGGTGTAAATGCCAATGAAAGAGGGGCATTCTTTCTTGAAAATCTTCAACCAGGGAAAATAAGCGTGCAAGCCTCCATTCTGGGGTATAAAACTGAAAGGGTAGAACTTGAACTAAAACCAGGCGAAAACGAATTCATTTTTACGCTTGAAGAAGATATTATTTATTTAAACTCCGTGACTGTTGTTGCGCAAAAAAGGGAACAGCAGATACTTGATGTTCCAACAGCTATCAGTGTAGTTGGATCTGATTTTATAAACCGCAATAATATCGTTGAGTTACCCCAACTTTCGGAGTTTGTTCCCGGTCTGAATATCATTGAACAAGGCGCCAACCGGCCAAGTTTTATCATTCGTGGATTGACCAGCGAAGAAGTAAGTCCAAGTGCACAACCAAGGGTTTCCGTTTATCAAAACAACGTGCCGATAAACCGCGCAAGTGGGGCATCTGTTTCACTTTTTGATCTGGATCGTGTTGAAGTGGTAAAAGGGCCTCAAAATACGCTTTTTGGCCGGGGCGCTCAAATTGGCGCTATTCATTTTATAAGTAAGAGTCCGGTAAATGCCACCGAAGGGTACTTAACAGGAGGGTTAGGCAACTATAATCAAAAGGAATTCAGAGGAGCCATAAATGTGCCCGTGATCAGTGATAAGCTTTTTGTCCGGGCCTCCGGCATTTATGATTATCGTGACGGCTATATCGAAAATACATTTGGCGGCACATTAAATGGTAAAAACACCATTGCCGGTAGATTGGCGATGCGATACCTGCCCGCAGAAAATCACCAGTTTGATTTCACACTCAATTACCAAAAAGATGATACTCCGGGTATCGGCTTCATGAGTAAGCAATTCCCGAATACGGAAGGCGATACGGATATTTTTAACTATCGCGCATCATTGGAGCAAGGCAATAACCTGCAGACAGGTAAGGAAATATTGGATGCCACGCTGAATTACAGGTATTTCATTAATGAAAATACTTTTTTGTCTTCGATAACTTCCTTCAGAGAAGTAAGCTCTTCGTCAAGATGGGATGGCGATGGAACTTCTGCTCCGGCTATTGATATGTGGGATGGAGCAGGTGCCAACCAGTTTTATCAGGAGATAAGATATAATTATTCCCATAACAGCAGATTGATCGGATCTGCCGGTATCAGCTACTGGCACGAAAAGGCCGATCAAACCTACTGGTTTTCGCCAAATGAGCAGAGCATGGCAGTTTTATTTTTAAATCCTGATTTCCTTATTATGCCAGACGGACAGCCGTTACTGATACCGGCTTTACCTGATGATCCAAACCTTGGTCCACTGGCCGGCATGCCGCTGCCCGATTATCATGAAGAGAACAATTCCAGTAAGGCCATCAATCAGGCAGCAGAAGCGTTTATTGATCTGACATATCGCGTGTCAGGCAAGCTGTTTTTGAAAGGAGGGCTTCGAAGCGCATATGAAAATTTTAATTTAAAAAATCAGGCCGCATTTACTGCCGGCTCACCATCAACACTCGGTATGCTGACTGGAAATTATCCCAATTTGTTTTTTATGCCAGGTGAGGAAAAGAGCATCGATGACAATAATCTTTCTGTAAACTGGCAGGCGGGGATACAGTATAAGTTCAATGAAAAGACAAATATATTCCTGAACTACTCCAACGGGCGCAGGCCTGCGGTGCTTCAATTCACCTCAGTTGGCAGTCCGGAAATTCTTCCTTCAGAATGGGTGGACAATATAGATGCCGGTATTAAATCAGTTGTTTTTAATAAACTTTATATTGATATGGTTGCGTTCTACCAACAATATAAAAATTTCCAGACCAGAGCCTGGATTGCGGACTCTGAAACCGGTGAGTTTAATTACAAGACGATTGATGGCGGTGAAGCTACCTCTTATGGAGCGGAAATCAGTGTGCATGCACCCATTTTCAAAGGATTAAGCTTATTTGGAAATTACGCCTGGCTAAATGCCACATTTGACGATACAAATAAGTATGGACAAGAACAAGAATATGCCGGCAACTCATTCAGGTTATCTCCTAAGCATTCTTTCTCTCTGGGAGTAAATGCCCAAACCAATTTAACGAAAGGAATCATCGCCTTTATCACTCCATCCTATGGATACAAGAGTCATTTTTTCTTTGAAGACGCCAATACCCCCGGATTGGAACAGGATGCTTTCGGCCTGCTAAATATTAATCTTGGAATTGAGCTTACCAAACCGCAGATGATTATCAGTATATTCGGCACCAACCTGCTCAACGAACAGTATCTGATAAGTGCTGGAAATACCGGTAGTTTGTTTGGTGTGCCTACCTACGTTCCCGGACCACCGCGCATGTCAGGGCTTAAACTTACGTGGATTTTCCATTCTAATTAAAACAAATAACTGAATCTGATCAGTTGTATAATTATGAAGCCAGCCACAATAATTCGGCTTGTTATGACGAATAATCCGGGTTAACCTTATAGCGATTCGCCGGACACTCAGATAACAATACTCGAAAGCACAACACAGCATCTCATTGCGGTTTTATTTTTTTAACACAAAGGTCATAAAGGTAAACCCAAAGCGCACCAGGTTTTAATCAACAGAAATATAGGTAGTTATATTTGTATTTATCTGTAAAACTTGAATATTGTAATTTTAAATTATCCGCAGATCACCAATGAACTCAACACGCTGTCGGAAATTGAGAAATTCCGGATTTAATGTGCATATATAAGAACGCTCTCTTTGAAAATGTTGAAATCAGGATTGCCTTTTTGTTTTATTAAGAGGTAATGTAAAGTGGAAAGTTAAAATTCATTATGATATCACTACTTAATATTTCTCATTTGAAATTGTCTTTTTACCCGGGAATGCTTGCGATGTTAATCCTCGGTAGTTTGCAAAATTCCATGGCCCAATATGTCGGAAATAAAATACATCAGCAGATGTCAAAAGACAGGTCATTGGAAAACAGCTTATACATGCTGCACGTGTGGAACGAATGGAACAAGGAAATTGACCTGGCTACACAAATCGCCACGACTGCCCATGCGGTATTGTCAGCCCATGAAAATGCCAGCTACTATGATTTCTCCAGTGATGAGAATTTTACTGAAATCCTCGCAAAATACGATATCAGATTATTGGGAGGTCCGATGCTTGGCCAAATCAGAGAAGATGGTGTAAGCGTCTGGTTACGCACAGCTGCGCCGGCACAGGTAGATGTACTGGTGAGCGATGGAAAGAAAAACCATGTATTCGGACCGGTAAATACCGGCAGAGATTCTGATTTGTCTGCCATTGTAGATATCTATGGATTAAAACCAGGGCATGAATATACTTATGCTGTAAGGGTTAATGGCATTCGGGAGGGCGATCCCGGTATCATAAGAACCTTGCCTGTAAAAGATGAGGTTCGCATTGCATTTGGAACCTGCTTTCATCGCTGGGGTTTGGGCAATATGAATCAGTCACGCCAGATTATAGCCAGAAAACCACATGCAATGTTGTTGGGAGGTGATATTGCGGTGCAGGATCGCCTGAATCACCAGGGAATGCATCGCTTTGATTACCTGATGCGAGACCTTTTTCCTGCATGGCAAATGCTGGCCGAACAAGTTCCCGTTTACGCAACCTGGGATGATCACGATTATTTCGACAATGATCTTTCTGGTATTCCGGAAGGGTTTACAGATGCAGATCGCCGTGGGGTAAGGGATGTTTTCCGCCAATCCTGGAACAATCCGGCATACGGCCTGGAAGATGAAGGAGTGGGTGTATTTTTCAGAACCCGCATAGGACCGGCAGATGTCATTATGCTCGATAACAGGTATTTTAGGGATGAAGAAAAAGGCTGGTTCCTGGGCCCTGAACAGATGGAATGGCTTGAAAAGCAATTGCTCGATTGCAAAGGGCCTTTTATTATCCTTTCCTGCGGCACCATGTGGAGCGATTATGTGTCGAATGGAAAAGACTCATGGGGCACCTGGGATCCGGAAGGCAGGGAGCGTATTTTCCAACTTATAGAGAAAAACAAAATAGGAGGTGTATTACTCATTTCTGGTGATCGGCATGGCGCGAGAGGTTTTACTATTCCCAGGTCCAATGGATTTGCCTTTTATGAATTTGAGCCAGCCAGCCTGGGTGGGCGGCATGGCCCGGCTGCCCAAAAAGAAGAATGGGAGACCCAGCTTTTCGGTTTTGATAATCAATATGCATTCGGTGAATTTAGCTTTAATACAAAGTTATCCGATCCTGAGGTGACTTTCAGGCTGATCGGGGACGAAGGTGAGTTGCTCTATGAAATCAATCTGAAAAGAAGTGTGCTGACACCCCCTTGACCTTATTGGTTTTGACAGGGCGGGATGTGCTTGCCGTGTGATTTAGTCAGAATAAAATGTGTTTTTTTTAATGAGCTTCTGCAACCCGCAAGATTTTCATAGTTAATGGTGAAGTTTTAATGCATACGGTTTTCAATTGAGTTTCCTATCTCTTTTTTAGCGATCATATCTGCCGGGATTTACATTGTTTTTTACAGCTTTTTCTTTTTATATAAATTTTTTATCAAATCCTGTTGAAAAATGTAATTTACTACATCAATGAAAGCATTTTTTCCCAATAGATGCATCCAAATTAGAACAGGAACTAATTTTTTAAATCACACGCGATAACTATATTACTCTCATAATACTTTTGTTATATTCACAGCAAAGCAATTCATCATGGGCGTGCTTCATAGATATAAGGAATATAATTATCATATAAATCAAAATGAAAATACTATTTAAAATCAACTACCATACCCATTGGGGACAACAGGTTTATGTAAGCGGCTCGATACCTGAGCTTGGGACGGACGATCCTGCGCACGCGGTTCCGCTGGGTTACACATACGATGGGAACTGGGAAGGGAAAGTGGAAATCGATGGTGTAAAAGATCGCAAGATCCATTACAAATACCTTTTAAAAAATGATGCCGGCGGTTGGATGGAGTGGGAGTGGGGCGAACCACGCGTACTTGATCTTTCAGGAATCAAGGCGAGGACCATGATGGTCCAGGATGCCTGGCGGCCTCAATCAGATATTGAAAATCCACTGTTCTCCCAGGCTTTCGCTGGTAATTTATTTAAAAGGAAAGGTCAGGGAGAAGCAAAGTCAGTAAAAGGCACAAACTGTCGTGTACAAATCATGGCACCAAGACTTACCCCGGATCAGTCAGTTGGAATAATGGGGAGCTGCAAGGCACTGGGTGGTTGGAACCCCGAGAAGGTCTTACTGATGCAATCAACTCATTTCCCGGTTTGGCATGCAGATATCAAACTGGAATCTAATGAACCGGATTTTGAATACAAATACTGCATCTACGACCATAAGGAAAACAAGCTTATTGAGTGGGAGACTGGTGAAAACAGGTATTATTCGACGAATGGTTCATTAAAGGATATTTTTCATGTGAAAACGGATATTAAATTTCGCTATCCTTTTGGTCTTTGGCGGGGCGCCGGTGTTGCCATACCTGTTTTTTCGATCCGCACCAAAAATTCATGGGGTGTTGGCGAATTTGCTGATATTAAAAAGCTGATCGATTGGGCGCATCAGGCCGGTTTGAAACTTGTGCAAATTCTGCCTATCAACGATACGGTTGCGACACATACCTGGACAGACTCCTATCCGTATGCGGCCATTTCGGTTTTCGCCCTGCATCCGATTTATTTGCATCCGCCGGCCATGGGTCAGCTCAATAACAGGGCCGAGGCAAATGAATTTATGGCAAAAGCCATGGCGCTCAATGAATTGGAGCAGATCGACTACGAGGCGGTTATGGAAATAAAATCCGCTTATTATAAAAAACTTTATGCTCAGGAGCGCGATGCGTTTCTGAATGATCCCGGATTCAGGCAGTTTTTCGAGGATAATAGAGAATGGCTTGTTCCATACGCGGCATTCTCCAGATTGCGCGATATGTTTAAAACACCGGATTTTACCTTATGGGCGGAGTTTGCTCATTACGATGCGCAAAAAATCGAGGGGCTAGTTGCGGAGGACAAACCGGATTATGATGATTACGCAGTGCATTACTTTATCCAGTACCATTTGCATCTGCAAATGCTTGACGCTGCAAACTATGCCCGCGAAAAGGGAGTGGTGCTTAAAGGCGACATCCCAATCGGAATTTACCGCAATTCCACGGATGCCTGGGTAGCACCGCATCTTTATGATATGGATACGCAGGCAGGCGCGCCACCCGATGCTTTCGCGATTTCCGGACAAAATTGGGGTTTCCCTACTTATGACTGGGACGAAATGGCCAAAGACGGCTATAACTGGTGGCGAAAGCGCCTTTCAAAGATGGCGACCTATTTTGATGCCTATCGCATCGATCATATTCTTGGATTTTTCAGAATTTGGGAAATTCCATGGGATTCCGTTGAAGGGTTGATGGGGCGGTTCAACCCGGCCATCCCCATGTTCAGATACGAGCTCGATGGCAACGGACTGCATTTTGATTACGACCGGTTGTGCAAACCATATATCCGCGAGTACATGCTCGATGAACTTTTCGGGGAGGATAAGGAGGAAGTGGTAAACACGTACCTAAACAAAGGTGTCGATGATTTTTATTTTTTGAAAAATGAATTCGACACGCAACGGAAAGTAGAAGAATTTCTAAATCCGATCATCGCTGATGCTAAGGATAAAGAACGCCTTCTTAAAATTAAATATGGATTGTTTACTCTGATAGGTAATGTATTGTTGATGGAGGAGCCGGGATCCGACGGCCAGGCATTCCACCCGAGGATTGCCTTGCACTTTACCTATTCTTTCAAAGAACTGGATGATGCTTCCAGGTCTGCGCTGGATCGAATTTATATACATTATTACTATGAGCGGCAGGAGCGGTTCTGGCGCGGTAAAGCAATGGTGAAACTACCGGCGATCATCAATGCGACCAATATGCTTGTTTGCGGCGAAGATCTCGGTATGGTACCGGATTGTGTGCCGGGTGTGATGGATGAACTGGGCATTTTGAACCTCGAAATTCAGCGTATGCCCAAAGGCACAAAAAATGAATTCAGTCATCCGTCCGATGCGCGATACCTGGGCGTAGTGAGCCCGAGTTGCCATGATATGTCCACCATCAGGGGGTGGTGGGAGGAAGACCACGATCGAACCCAGCGATTTTATAATCATATGCTCGGACATTTTGGATCAGCGCCACAGTTTTGTGAACCGTGGGTCAGCCGTGAAATGATCATCCAGCATTTGCACGCGCCAGCAATGTGGGCCATTTTCCCGATCCAGGACTTTACTGCGATGGATGAGAAGCTCAGGTATAAGATTCCTCAAGCGGAACGCATCAATGAGCCAAGCAATCCGAAACACTACTGGCGCTTCCGCTTCCATCTTTATCTGGAAGAATTGCTTGAGGCAGATGATTTTAATAAAATGCTTTCTGAGTTGATTATGCTTTCCGGCAGAACAGGCACAGTATAGCCCGCACAGGAACCCATAAAGGAATCTTACCGATCGGAATAGATAAATAGTATCGCCGATTTTCTGGAGTTTTTCCAGGAAACCGGCGTTTGATTATCAAAGCTATTTATCAAAATGTTATCTCGCTACAAAACCATAAGCTCCGCTGGCAACATTAAAGCTGACGCCGTTTTTATCTTCACCCACAAATTCGATGTTAGCAACTGAGCCAGATGCTGCGCCATTTTTATAAATCTCAACACCATCCACCGTAATGCTCTGGAACTGCACTGCATTTTTTGGTATGGTGACCAGCGACGTGGTATTGGGAGGAATGACAACATTAAGGACAAAGGAATTGCCTTCAATTCTCCAATCTACCGAAAGATTGCCATAATCTGTTTTACGGTGTGTTTTTGCCCAGTTCAGATCGCTGACAGGCATAGGCGCAATCATGCTGTGCTTGAATCCGGGTTGGGTGATGTCAGGCTTCAGACCGCCAAGGTAGCCTAAAACCCATTCGCCGATGCCGCCAAGTGCATAATGGTTTCTGGAGTTCATGCCTTCCGGTCGCTCGGTGTCGCTGTTCCACAATTCCCATATGGTAGTGGCGCCTTTGGCCACCATATATCCCCAACTCGGGTAGGTGGTCAGGTTGATCATTTCATAGGCCATATCGTGGCGGCCATAGTCAGAAAGTATGGGCAAAACATATTGTGTGCCCAGGAAACCGGTACTCGGGTGCCCATCTTTTTCATTTACAGCATTGACCACATTCTGGAACACCTGAGGTTTAAGCTCATCCGGCGTAATGCCAAAGCCAAGCGGCAGCAGGTTGGCCGTTTGTGTGCCGCCTTCATAATTGCCATCCTTGAAATATTTGTCCTGGTAAGCCGCAGCGACATCAGATGCAAGCTGAGCATATTCCTGAGCGTCACCTGCCTTGCCGATTACGGCGGCGATTTCTGAAAGCAGTTGAGATGAAAGATACAGGTATGAGGCACTGATGGGCTGCTTGGGCGACATCACCGGTGCAATCCAATCTGCATAGCCAAAGAAAGTGCTGTCAGGATTAGACCAGATATAAATATTGTCTTTGGCATGTTTGCGCATAAATTCTACCCAAGCCTTCATGCCGTCATAATTTTCTTCAAGGATACGCTTGTTCCCTGAAAATTTATAGGCAACCCATGGGGTGATAATTACTGCATCGCCCCATCCCGGTTTTGCAGGTCCGTCAACCACGATTGGCGGGTTTACATCATACACATACCCGCTGGGATCCTGGCCGTCAATGATGTCTTTCATCCATTTCTCATAAAACTGCGTCATATCCATGAAGTAATAGCAGGTGGGTGCAAAAGTCTGCGCATCACCCATCCACCCAAGGCGTTCATCTCGCTGAGGGCAATCAGTGGGTACACTATGCAGGTTGCCGCGAATACCCCAACTGGTGTTTTTCATCAGTTGATTGATCAGTTGGTTGCCGCTCTCAAAGCTGCCGATCCATGGGGCAGAGGAGTAGAATACCACACCTTTCAGGGTTTCCGTGGTGGGCTCTTGGGGTAAACCCGCTACCTCCACATATCTGAATCCCGAGTATGTAAATGCGGGTTCCCAAATTACCTCCTCATCGCTTTTGGTGATGTAAATATCTGTTGCCTTTGCTGTGCGCAGGTTTTCCTGTGCTACGGTTCCGTCATCGTGCAGCAATTCTGCAAACATCATTTTAATTTCCGTGCCAGGCTTGGCTTTCACTTTGAGCTTACCCCAGCCGACCATATTTTGACCGAAGTCAAACACATAATTGCCATTCTTGACTTTCGTGATGCTTTTAGCCGTCAGTTCCTGTTCGGCCCTGATCGGAGGCGCCTGTTGCACAACAAGTAAGACGTCTTCCTGCGCGGCCATGGTCACGCTTTTCCAGCTCCCATCGTTGAAGCCGGAAGTGTTCCAGCCATCCTGTTCGAGCCGTGCATCGTAATGCACACCATCGTAGAGGTTGTTGAAAGTAATGGGCGATTCATCCCATTTCCAGCTTTCGTCGGTGGTGATGGTTTGAATATTTCCCGACTCATCTTCAATCTCCAGTTGCGCGAAAAGCTTCATAGGGCCAAAGCTATAGCGCTTGCGCGAATTGGGATCCGTGCCCCATCCAAGTCCGCCGCTCCACCATGCGTTGCCCAGCATAGCGCCGGCTGTGTTTCCCCCACTGTTCACAAGTGCGGTTATATCATAGACCTGGTATTGCAAGCGCTTTGGATAGTGCGTCCAGCCGGGCGTGAGAATGTCCTTGCCAACTTTCTGGCCATTGATGTAGAAAGCATAATTGCCCAGCCCGGTAACGTAGAGGCGGGCCTTTTTCACAGGCTTCTCTACGCTAAATGGCTTTCTCATCATGACCGATCGCATGGAATCTTCTTTTGAGGATGCATTGGTTCTCGTAATCCAGGCAGCGTTCCAGTCGCTTTTGTTCAGCAAGGCCATCTCCCAGAAAGCCGGGGCACTGAATTCACTTTGCTCACCCCGATTGTCCCAATATCTTACCTTCCAGAAATATTGTTTTCTGGATTCAAGTGGTTTGCCGGCGTAAGGGATATACACCGACTGATCCGACAGCACTTTTCCGGTTGACCAGAGATCACCCCGGTTTTTATTCAGATTTTCCAGTGAGGAGGCGACCAGTATTTCATAGGCAGTCTGTGAGATGCCATTCCGGAAGGCGGGAATTTCCCAGGAGAGCTGAGGATTGTCTCTGTCGATACCGATGGGATTAGC
This sequence comes from uncultured Roseivirgaceae bacterium, assembly GCA_964482185.1. Classification (GTDB taxonomy): domain Bacteria; phylum Bacteroidota; class Bacteroidia; order Cytophagales; family Cyclobacteriaceae; genus JAAUQL01. Next base: position 952 of record CAYZWN010000035.1, on the reverse strand, counting down.
ATGATATTCACAAACTGTTGCTTTAGGAGGGGGTAAGGACTCCTTGCTTTGGCAATGCATAAGTAAAGCAGAAAATGTAAAAATCGCAGCAGGGTAAAGGATGTTGCGAAGCGGAATAAAAAGTGATTTTTTCATTTGGGTATTATTAAGTAAAAAGAGATGGCTTTTCAGGTCAATTTATATAAATTTGAGTGTAATAAAAATCTTTCATTCCCCTAAATAAACACTGATTTTTTAAGCTTAAAATTCAAACAGACATGAGACGAAAAGAAGCACTTAAATGGATTACAACGGGAGTCGCTGCCTCTGCTATAGGCGCTCCGTCAATCGCATCAGTAGCAAGACCTGCCAAAACAGATAATATGACACTTAAAGGAAATATTAATCACGCTGTGTGCAGATGGTGCTACAATAAAATTCCGATGGAAGAATTTCTCAATGCCGCGAAAGAGATCGGCATCAAAGGCATTGACCTGCTCGGTCCTGATGAGTGGAAACTTGCGATCGATAAGGGCATGACCTGCTCCATGTCCACCGGCGATAAATTTGGCATCACCAAAGGGTTTAACGATCCGTTACTGCACCAGGCGCTTTACGACAATTACGCCAACATGATTCCCAAAGCAGCGGATATGGGCATAAAAAATATTATTTGTTTCTCAGGAGACAGAAAAGGTTTGAGCGATGAGGACGGCCTGATCAACTGTGCCAAAGGGTTGAAGCCGATCGTAGCACTCGCTCAAAAGCACGGTGTGACCATCGTCATGGAATTGCTAAATAGTAAGGTGAATCATCCGGATTATCAGTGTGATAGAACACCATGGGGTGCGGCACTGTGCGAAATGGTGGGCTCTGAGCATTTTAAATTACTGTACGACATTTACCACATGCAGATCATGGAAGGTGATGTTATTGCCACCATTCGTAAGTACCATCAATATATCGGCCACTA
>CAYZWN010000034.1:29766-31702 GCA_964482185.1 uncultured Roseivirgaceae bacterium | reverse complement strand
CCTTGAAAAACACCTCGATGAGGTTGTAGATTACGTCAGGACGATCAAGCATGAATTGAAGCAGGAAGCCATGGCCATGGAAATCAATCAGAAACTCACCTTGATTTGAGCATGCTGGTTAAAGCAACATATCAGCTTTGTAGCGACTTTATCTAAGACTGATTCAAGCGTTTTCCCAATAAAAAAGCCGGCTCTTCAAAACCGGCTTTCAATAGAATATATGTGCTATTCCTTAACCCGCAAAATTCATCTGAATTTTGCGCCTGTGGGCCAATGCACGAAAATGTGTAAAGGCCAGTTCAAGACCATTCTCGACCATTTACATCAGTTTTATAGTTCCTAAATAATAGTAAACACATTTTCCGTGATCGGGGTTTACCCTGCCACTTATAAGTTCAATAACAATCAATCATGAGGCCACCCACAATATGGGGGCTTTTTTTGATGAATTATCCGGGTTAATTTTTTAACCTGAATGTCAGGCAGTTTTCCGGATAAAGGTCAAGTTTAATGATATTTAAGACAGCTTCATATTCATCAATTGCTTCACCAATCACACTTTCGGCCTGGTTGCCTGAAGCGAGTTTCGTGATGGGGCCGTCTCTTCTCCATGAGTAGTTATTCTCGCCATCCACATTTACATAAAAGATTGAACTGCCGGGCTTAAACTCAAAGTTGTTGAAGTTTGTCACATAATTGGCGCCTTTTGGCACAATGGTTTTTACCATATAATTTCCTGTGGTGGCGCTGAAAACTTCTACAAGGCACGTGCCTTTGTTTTGTTGCTCTTCAAGGCTCACCACGTTGAAGTTCAGTATTTTCCATCCGTCATTGAATTGTTTGAGTGTAAAGGTGGTTATTTCAGTGCCTTTGTTCCACACTTCGCCTCTTGAAGCCGTCTGCGCCTCAATTTCACAAACAACAACGCCTGTTTTTCCCCTCACTCGTGAGCGGAGAATACTTTTAACGGTATAATTGATTTCCATACCATCCGTACGTAATATTTGATCGAGATAGTTGTCAAATTCTTCATACGAACTTTGGATGAGGCCGAAATTATCTACCACATTTGATTTGATGATGGTAGAAAACAAATCCTTGGAGACAAATTTGAGTACGCTTTCCTTATCTCTGGATTTGCTGAGATTTTCATACGCTTTGGTGTAATCTTTAATTAATTTCTCAATTTCTGCCTCTGGCTTTTGTGCAAAGACACTTGTAAAAGCGATCATCATGATTATGACGGTCAAGTGAGATTTGATAGTTTTTGCTGATAAATTCATCATTTGTAATTCAATTTTTCGATTGTTCTAAATTAGCGTAATTTTTACATTTTGCGAAAGTAATACATAAATGCATAAAAATACGAATGCCCAAAATATGTAAGTTTTGCCGGCATTAGCAAATTCAGCAAGCTTTTTACTAACATTACATCTTTCAAATTCAAAAATGATCAGGAATGAAATCAATTGACGCGCTCAACCAGGTTGCTGAGTTTCACAAAACTTTTCAGCACCCGATAATAGAAAGACCAGCAATCCCCGATAAAAAGCGTTGTGCACTCAGGGTGGCACTTATCAGGGAGGAACTCGGGGAACTGGAGGCAGCCATTGCCAACAATGATATCGTAGAAATAGCTGATGCCTTGTGCGACATTCAATACGTGCTAAGCGGCGCAGTGCTGGAGTTTGGTCTGGGCGAAAAATTCCGTGATCTGTTCGACGAAGTGCAGCGTTCCAATATGAGCAAAAGCTGCACAACAGAGGAAGAAGCTGAGGCAACGGTAAAATTCTATCAGGAAAAGCGCGGAGTGGCCTGCTATTACCGGAAGGTGGATGGCCATTACCTGGTTTATCGAACTGATGACAACAAAACCCTGAAATCAATCAATTATTCTCCTGCAAATCTTAAGCGTATTCTGGAAGAATAGCTATTC
>CAYZWN010000034.1:0-29666 GCA_964482185.1 uncultured Roseivirgaceae bacterium | reverse complement strand
ATGCTGTATTTTTTATCTTTAAGAAATGGCAGTTTTATTTCGATGTGGTATCCTGAATCTTTTTGTGATAGCTTATAGGGCGATTCCCTGTGCAATACATTTTCCGGTTGGGTTTTGCCATATAATTTACCGGAAAATGCATACAATTTTTCCACGCCAAATACCTCTTCTCCCATATGAGCTGCCTTAAACAATGGAAGGCCCTCAAAACTTTCACTTATTTCATTGATGTATCCTCGCTGTGATTTAATATAGCTTTTAAAAAGCGCGTCTGCAGATTCTTCCTCAATGATCCGGTTGATGATGATGCCATCTACATTATATCCGTATAGACTCAGGTAGGTATAAGCCCGTTTTGACTCGTTGATCACCATCCGTTCCGGATTGGTGACAATACGAATAGAGCAAATATCGTGATCGGCAAAGACCTTCTGGATTACCTCCAGTTTTTCGAATATCATTTCCAATTCTTCATAACCTTTGTCCAGCGGGATGCCTGTGGCCACCCGTGCCACCCTACCGATGTTCCTGATGGCAAATCTTTGAAATGGCAGCGCTTTAGTGACCCACCATTTGGTGACCTGGGGTAAGGTTAATAAGGTAAGCGTTTCGCCGGTGGGAGCACTGTCAATGATGATCAGGTCAAAGGTCTTCTCTGAATAATACTTTTCAATCCACAAAAAGGCGGAAGCTTCCTCCATGCCGGGCAAGGCCGACATTTCCTCAGCAAGCACCTGCTCCACACCCTGCCATCGAAAAACCGTGAGCATAAGCTGACGGATGTTGTGCCAGTATTTTTGCATGGAATAATACACGTCCAGTTCCTGAGCATAGAGATTTTCCTGGATCTCCATCGGTTCGGGGCTTAGTGGCGTTTCCAGCGCGTCAGACAGACTGTGCGCCGGGTCAGTGGAAATAATCAATGTTTTAATGCCGCTGCGTGCTGCCCGGATGGCCGTTGCTGCCGCGATGGTCGTTTTCCCAACGCCTCCCTTACCTGTAAAAAGAATAATCCGCATAATTCAAATAAAAAGCCCCTTGCGGGGCTTAATAAATATTAAAAATAATTTTATGGCAATATTACCGCACGGTAATTATTGATATTTACCGGAGACAATCTCGCGTTGAATGAGCTGTTTATTTTGTTAATAATTGCATTCGCTGCAATGGCATAGCCTCTGGGCGTAAGATGCACTGCATCAAGTGAGAAAGCGCCACCGGTAATGAAATCACCATTCAAACTTACTCCATCCTGGTAAATGCCTGCATTGACCTGATCCAGAATCTGATCGGATTCAACGATGATGATGTTTCCACCCGAAGCATAACTGCGAATGATATCATTGTAGGCAGAGGTGTAATTTTTTATATTTTGTACCTCTTCCAGGGTAAGAACATACTGGTTTTCCTTTGGTTGCAAAGCCACTAATCCACTAAGTTGTCCGGCAAGCAAAGCTGAGAGTAACATGTATTCCCCTGCAACCATTTGCCTGATGCCAAGGGGATTGCTTTCATTTTGCTCAACAATAATTACAAAACCATTTGGCCCTTCTTTAAAAACAGGATAGATGCCGGCGGCTTTCAACACGGTTATTTGCTCTTGCGTATTTTGATCAATTGCCGCTTCCAAAGCCGCTTGTTGCTCAGGAGGCAGGAGTTCGTTCTCATAGGCAAAAGTAAGATCGTTGATGCCCTGGGCTATGCCTGCCTGCAAATCAGTATTAGTCGCCAGTATATTATCAATCACGGCATAAAGGGGTTCCAGTTCCTGATGGCCTGAATGATTTCCCAAAAGATGATTTTGAAGTTCATCATTCAGTTGAATGGTCAGTTGCTGAATGGCCGCTTGTCCGTCTGGTGAAGCAATAAAATCCTGCGCCTGTTGTGTGGCGATGGCATCGGCTTCAGCTTCGGTTGCTCCTCCGGCAATGGCGGCGGTATAAGCCTGGCCGTAGGCTTGCTGATAAACAGCTCCCTGCGCCACCTGGGGCACTACATTTTCCGATAAAGCCCTTTCAGTAACCGTAAGAGCTATAACAGTTTCCTGAACCCTGCTCTCTACGGCCGTGTCGATGCCCATGGAGTAAAAACCATTTGCTAGCGCGGCCTCCTGCGCAGTTAGCACCGCGCCGTTCCAGGGTACGGTTGTGAAATATGGAATTTTGGTAACATCTGGTATCGTGACCAGTACCCCTTTGGCCCCTTGCGAAGTAAGAGCGGCCATGATAGCATCATAAGAAGGCTTAAATTCAGTATCAGGATTTGTAAGACCGTATAGCCCTGTCACAGGAAGACCTGCTATACCGTAAGCGCCTCCTGTAGTACCGTAGCCGAGTACATCATTGCTGCCAAGCCAGCATGTAAAGAATGTAGGTTTACTTTCGTTAACCAGTTGCAGATAAGAAGTGTTGGGGTCTTTTCCGCCAAGCATTCTGTGAAAAAACGCACTCCCGTTTTCCGGGCTTGCCCCATATCCATTCACTGAAATGTCCTTAACCCGCAGCCCCGGCACACCGAGGTTGTTGAATGGGCCGGAGACCTGATTTAACCAGGCGGGATCAGGAGGAAAAAAGCTAATCGATGGTGAGAGTGATTCTAAATATGCATACCCGGAGCCATTACCCTGAGGAAGGTCTGGCTGGTGAAAATCTAACGGTGTAATTTGATTCATTTGCTGAGCGATCATGGCCGGATAGGATTGCATTTGTGCATCTGCATAAAATCCCCCGTCAGCATATCCGGCAGTCAATGAGTTGCCTACCGCGATGTAATTGCTAAAATCCGCACCGCCTGAGCTTGGTGCCGGCACATCTATTTGTGGGTCGCATCCATAAAAAACGATCACGATCAGGGATGCTGAAAAAAGTTTATATATCCGGGTTTTCATAATTTCTTCCATTTCAAATTAGAATTTATAAGCTATTGAGATGCCAGGGATCAGGGCGTTGAGCCGGTAAGTTCCGGTTAGTACGTCCCGGGAGCCATTGGCTGGATCGAGCGTACCTGCATCAATAGCCATTTGGGAGGTTTGCTCTCTTGCCGTGCTATGGACGTACAGAAATGACAAGTCAAATACGAAATTACCAAATCCATATCCCAAACCGGCTGTGAAACCCAGTCTGTCGTTGTCGGGCGTTTCGGGGGTCATGTAGCCATCCTGAACCGGTGTGACATCATAATAAAAACCTGCTCTCAATTTCAAACCTTTTTCCAAAGTGTATTCACCGCCAAGGTGCGCTACCCATGAATCTTTATAATTTCTTGGGGAATTGCTGTCTTCCAACGCATCTGTGTTTTCTTTAAAATCAATATTCAATGATTCGTAAGCGCTCCAGCCAACCCAGTCGAACTGGGCACCCAATTGCAATTGTTCATTGACATGATAAGTGAATCCCAGTGTGGTGACCGAAGGAAGCGGCAAGCTGGCGCTGAAAGTATTGTCAGCGGGAAAAAGCCCTGATATTGCCGATGGAACTACAAATTCGGTTGAGCCGTCTTCTACTTCCATATCAACACGAGATCGGTAGCTAAAGCCAATGTCCAGTTTTTCTGATGCCTTATACATAATGCCAATATTATATCCGAAAGCAGTTTTGGAATCACCATCCAGTGTTACAGATCCTTCTGAATAGTTACCGTCAGGAGTTCGTCCATCCAGCAGAATTGTTCTCATTAAGTTCACGTTACCCAGCGTTACATCCAGACCGGCGCCAATCGAAAGTTTGTCATTGAATTTGTAAGCGATGGTAGGTTGAATCTGTATGGCACTGAGCGATAATTCGGTTAGCAGATCCCTGCCCGACCATGAATTACCCCAGTTTACGCCGGAGCCAAAAGGAGTGAAAGCGCCCAGACCAAATTTAAATTTACTGTCTTCAGGTCCCCAGACAGCATAAAAATGGAAAGGTGTACCCATCGGGTTATCCGTATAGGCTGTGTAACTGCTGTTTTCAGTTTCCGAATCCCAATAGGCATTGCTCGAAAAAATCGGATTAAACCCAACCATAATACTGTTGTGATCCATGAAAGCCATGGCGCCGGGGTTAAAAAAAAGACTGGAGGCATCGGTGTACATTGCCACGCCCAAATTGCCCATTCCGGTGGTACGGTTGCCCGGCAAAAGCACCTGATAGCCGGAGGAATGCCCCACGATGCTGATCGACACCATGAGACCAAGGAGTGTAAATAGTTTTTTCATAATGGTTATTTGTATTTAAAAATTCAGCTAATTCCTGATAAAAAATTGTCACAGTTAAAAACTAACTCAGAGGGCTGTTTATTATTTTAAAAATTTGTTATCTAATCGTTAAGTAAAAATAAAAAATTAAAATGATTGTTCGCTATGGCAGGCTTTAATATTAATAATCGAAAAAAAAACAATTAATGTGTCATCTATAAAATAAATTTTTAACGTGTCCGCTCTGCTTTTTCCGGTATATGCGACATGGCATATTCTGACAGAGCTGTAATTGTCAGACTGGGATTTACACCCAGATTGCAGGGAATCACCGATCCGTCCAGAATGTACATATTATCATAGCCATGTGCCTGAAAGCGATCGTTGACTACACCTTCTGCTTTTGTTTTTCCCATGGGGCAGCCTCCCAGGATGTGTGCCGTCATGGGCATGTCGAGCAGGATTTCGGGCCATGCATTTTGTGCGATGCCGCCGACTTTGGCCGCGTAGCGCTTCATCACCTCCTGGCCAACGGGGATAAATGCGGGCACGCGTTGCTGTTTATCATTTCTCATGGCGATGCTGCTGAATATGCCTTTTTTCCATACCATGTGCATGGAATTATCGAGCGATTGCATGACAAGGAAAATGATGGATCGGCGACCCCAGTTTCTGAAGTTAAAACTCACACGCAGCAATTTTACCGGTTGCTTTATACCTGCAACGATCCATTTTAAGAAGCGAACGATGCCCCGGCCTTCGCCGACAGCCAATGTTGCCAGTCTGCCCATGGCACCTGATTTATCATTGTATTTCACTACTTCGATGTGTGTGTGATCATCCGGGTTGAAGTAGGACGATATAGCAATTCCATTGTTCAGTTTGCGGTCTGCAAGACTGACACCACAGAGCGATTCCGAGTTGGTAAGGATGTTTTCTCCTAATTTATCAGACAGGTTAGAAAGGGTCTTAAAGAGATGCTTTTGCCTGAGAAGCAGGTTCATGGTGCCCAAAACACCGCCACTCACCACAAGCCCTTTGGCGCGGAACTGCATGCTCTTCCTGCCAAACCAGGAAGTGCTTGACTGGGTAGAAACCGTGTAAACCTCATTGTTGTACTCAATTTTGGTAACAAGTGTGCTGTCCAAAACCTGTGCGCCGTATTTTTCAGCAAACCAAAGGTAGTTTTTGTCCAGCGTGTTTTTCGCATTATACCGGCAACCCACCATACAGCCGGCGCACTCTCTGCATCCATTGCGCAAGGGACCTTCTCCATTAAAATATGGATCCGTTTCCTTGTCCGGATCACCAAAATAAACCCCGACATGCACCCCGGAAAAGGAAGTTTCCTTTCCCATATCGCTGGCGACCTCCTTGAGCAGGTGATCCTCCTCATATAATCTGGTATGTGGGGCAGTCCCCAGCATTTTGCGGGCAAGTTCATAAAACGGCGTCAGGGTCTTTTTCCAATCCCGCATATGACTCCAAACTGGATTTTCGAAAAAAGCATCAGGCGGGAACATGTGGGTATTGCCATACACGATGGAACCTCCACCTACGCCAACACCACTCAAAATGGTTACCTGCCGGAAAAAAGTAAGATTCTGAAATCCAAACCATTTAAGCTTCGGCATCCATAGAAATTTTGGCAAATTCCAGTCTGTTTTTGGAAAATCACTGGATTTAAATCGCTTTCCTTTTTCGATTACCAGCACCGAATATCCCTTTTCGGCCAGCCGCATTGCTGATACGCTTCCTCCAAATCCTGATCCTATTACAATGTAATCGTATGCTTCGGGTGCTTGCATCTCTGCTATTTTTTAAAATACATAATTATCAATATCTCGTCCACGACATGCATGTCCATGGATGAGGGTTATTATAAAAATAGCGTATTCCGATCATTTTAATTACAAAACCCAGGGTTATATCAGCATATTTTAGAATTTATGTCGATATTGATGTTTGAGCCGGAATCAAAGTGGATTAAATGGAGAAAACTGACAAGTCAATACAAAAATCATGGTACACCGATCTTTCTGCCGAGGTAAGCGGAAATTTTCGGATTGTTGATGAGTACTTTGACCTGGAATACACGAAAAGCCTGATTAAGCATGTGATCAGTTGTTTAATGAAATGCTATTACAGGCCTCGATTTATCGGTTTTGAGCATATGCCGGCACGCAACAATGCGGATGTGCCTTTGATATTCGCGAGCAATCATTCTGGCATGGCTTTTCCGTGGGATGGCATCATACTGGCCGCGGGCATTTATGAGATGTTTGATTATGGGCCGGATAGTTTCCGCCCCTTAGCCTCGCCAATGCTTTCTGAATCCAAGCTGATGAATCCTTTTCTTTATGATAACCTATGGAAAATCGTGGGATCGGTGGATGCCTCATTTCTGAATTTTGAGACCATGATGCATCAGAATGAACACAACCTGCTCATCTATCCTGAGGGGGTTCCGGGTATAGCAAAGGGATTTAACAGGCGTTACCAGTTTCAGCGCTTTTCCTCATCATTTATTACCATGTCGATCAAATACAAAACCGACATTGTTCCGGTGCTTACCGTTAACGGAGAGTATATCAATGCCTATGCCTACAAAAGCAGGATTATCAACAAACTGGTAAATATGCTCGGGGTGCCGTTTTTTCCGGTAGGTTTAATGTCTTTGCTGTTGCCTTTTCAACCCTGGGTTTTTTACATGGGTTTCCCGGCCAAGCTCACTTATGTACTCGGCACACCCATCAAGACTCACGAAATGACCGACAAACCCCTGGAGTTGCTCAGTTATGAAGAAATGGTTGAAATTAAGGAAAAGGTATGCAGCAATATGCAATTGCAGCTTAATGAGGCAGTAGAAAAGTATGGCAAAAAACCATATCATCTGAAGGAGTTTTTTAGTATTAATTTTCGCAACACCGGTAAATTACCGTATTCAATGCCCTGGGGGTGGCCGCTGCTTTTTGCATGGTTTAACAGGTTATGGCGCATGAACAGAATTGATGAGATGCCGGCAAAAACCGGTTTTTTGTCTTCTTTAAAAATATTATTGCTATCACCAAAACAGTTGTTTTTCTATTTACCGTTATTAGGGTGGATTCCTATTCTTATAAAAGGGCTTAAAAAACCATCCTAAGTACTTTAAACCTGGAAAGTAATACGTTATGGCTTCATTTAAACATAACTTTTTGAAGGGCGTGCTCAATGTGATGAGTTTGCCAATGTACTGGAAACTTCCTCCGGTAAATCACCTGCGGAGTATCCTTGAAACCACTACAATGACGGCAACCTTGCCTTGGGGAGTCACTTTCAAAAAACTGGAGTTTGAGCTATTCAATGCTGAATGGCTTATGCCAAATCAGGTTAAAGAAGATCGGGTATTGCTGTATTTGCACGGAGGCGGCTATGTAATCGGTTCTGCACACACCCACCGTGCGCTGGCTGGAAAAATTACGAAGGGTATCATGGCCAATTGCCTGCTCATCGACTACCGGAAAGCACCGGAAAATCCCTTCCCTGCAGCGCTTGATGACGCTTTGGAGGCCTATAAATACCTGCTTGAAAACGATTATAAACCTGAGCAAATTGTCGTTGTGGGAGACTCTGCCGGCGGAGGGCTTTCTGTTGCGCTGCAATATGAATTGAGGGATTACCAGATTCCGTTACCGCGATGTTCTGTGCTGCTATCCCCATATCTCGATCTTACTGGTGCCGGATCGAGTCTGAAAAAAAACGCCAAGAATGACCGTTTTCTGGATGTGTTTGAAATGCGCCGATGGGCTGAGATGTATGCCGATGGCAATGAGTTTTCTAACCCGCTTATCTCTCCATTATTTGGTGAAATGACAGGGCTCCCGCCAATTCTCGTTCAGGCCAGCATGAGTGAGGTGCTTTATGATGATTCTGTTCGTTTTGTAAAAAAAGCCAGAGAAGCAGGAGTGAAGGTTACTTTCCAGAAATGGAAGGGGCTGATTCACTGGTGGCATATGTTCGGTGGCATGCCGGAAGCACAAGAAGCAATCGATAAAGTGAACCGGTTTATCAATACACAATACAAAAATCAAAAAGAACAGGGACGTCGTTCTGTCGCCTGAATGAACAAATCATCCAAAAAATTCTTAAGCCCGGATTATTCATCACAAAAAGCCGGCACTTTGTAGCTGGTGTAGTCATTTACAGTTCATGAATTCTGGGTTTTTGCAGATCAGTATTAAAAAAAAGGGATTGCATGTCGCAATCCCTTTTTTATGATGTTTTATCCAATTATCATTTTACAGGAATATCCGTATTTACGTTTCTGCTTCCTATCAGGGCATAGAAAAGCAGATATGCTAAACCCGCGAATATGACCCAATAACTTACTATATAACCACCAAGGTCAGCAACATAACCTTGTATCAACGGGAGGATTCCGCCACCACAAACCATTACCATGAACAGACCTGCTGCCGCAGTGACATACTTGCCCAAACCTTCAACAGCAAGATTAAAGATGCCACCCCACATGATTGAAGTACAAAGTCCGATCAGAACGATGAATGCCGCGTTGATTGGAACCTGAGCCATTCCGAATGATATGCCGCCTCCTGAACTCTGAATAACAGGCAGTGAGACCATAGAAGCCGTTGATGACATGATTGCCAAAAGAACCAAAACAATGCCTAATCCTGATGTTGTGGTCAGCATGGCTTTGCTTGATATTTTTCCACCTAATGATGCGCCCAACAAACGCCCGATCAGCATCAGAAACCAATATGTTCCGGCCACAAATCCTGCTGTTGTTTTTCCTACTTCAGGCGTGTCGGAAAGCCACAGATTCATGATGCCTGGTGTTCCAACTTCTACGCCTACATAAACGAAGATGGCAACGGCGCCAAGAACAAAATGACGGAATTTCAAAACGCCTGACATAAGTTGTTTCAATGGTTCAGCGGTTTTTTCAGCATGTGGTTCGGGGATAGATACGAACGTCAGCACTAAGAATATAAGTGCAAAAACCCCCATTGCCATGTACATCATAGGAAATACATCTGTGATTTGTGCCTTCGCGGCTTCACCAATCAGGATGCCTACAAAGGCCGGTGTAATAAATGCCATCACTGAATTGAACGAACTTCCAAGCTGGAGAAGCTGATTTCCTTTTTTTCCTTCCCCTCCAAGGGTGTTCAGCATCGGGTTTACCACGAGATTGAGCAGACACATTGAAAAGCCGGCAATGAAAGCTCCGAGTAAATAGACGCTAAATGCTGATCCTTGTCCCGCGTATCCGGATAAATACTGTATGAAAAGTCCTACAAAACCAACAGCCACAGCAATCAGAGCAGTTTTTTTATAACCAAAGCGCTGTAGCATCATTCCACCGGGGATACCCATTACCGCATAGGCAATGAAATTTGCCATATTGCCCAGCATGCCCTGAAAGTTGGTTGCGCCAAACTGGTCTTTCAATACCACACCCATTGGAGCGGCCAGGTTGGTGACAAATGATATCATGCCAAACAGTAGGATCATCATCGTGATTGGCACCGCGTAACTTTTCTTTTGATTAGATGTATTAGTCATAATTTTTAGAGTTTTGGATTTTGCACAAATATTAAAGAATTATTTTATAGAAAAAGCATAAATACATTTATGAACATATTCTTTTCCGGATTTTAGCAATGTTGAAGGGAAATCCGGGTGATTTGGTGAGTCAGGAAATTTTTGTGTTTCGATCGCGACCCCGCCCCATTTCACTACAGGCAGCTTATTTTTACTGCAAATTGAGCCGTCGAAATGGTTGCCTGTATAAAACTGGATGCCGGGCTGATCTGTGTAAACCTTCAGGATTCTGCCCGAAGCAGGTTCACTAAGTATCGCGGCAAGCTTTAAAGTCTCATCATAACCGTCGATCACAAAATTGTGATCAATGCCATCAGCCATGTTTATCTGTTCATCATTTGCTGTGCAAGCATCGCCTATCAATTTTCCATCAGAAAAATCGAGGGGCGTTCCCTTAACCGGAACAATTTCACCGGAAACCGTACCTTTTGTTTTCGACAAAGGGGTGAATCGCTCAGCATTAATCTTCAAAATATGATCTTCCACCGTTCCAACTCCACAGCCCTTAAGGTTGAAATATGGGTGCGAAGTGAGGTTTACCACAGTTGTTTTTGTTGTCTTTGCAATGTACTCAATGCAAAATTCATTTTCTTCAGTAAGCCCATAAATGATCTTAACGGAAAGTTCACCGGGATACTTTTGATCCCCATCCGGACTGACAAGTGCGAGTTGATATGCCTGGGCGAAGCGATCTGACTCGAAAGGCGCAACATCCCAAACCCTGGAGTTAAAGCCGTCAAAACCTCCATGCAGGTGATTCGGTGGATTGTTGACATCCAGTTGGTAGTCCACGCCATCGATTTTCAGTTTGCCTGAAGCAATGCGATTGGCATAGCGGCCGCATATCGCACCCAAATAGGCATCACCCGCCAGCGCTTCCTCTACAGTATCATAGCCAATCACCACATCGGCAAACCGGCCGTTCTTGTCAGGTGCCAGAATCGAAATAATCTGCCCGCCTCTGGCAATAAAAGAAACAGTTAAACCATTGGCATTTTTAAGGATATATTTATCTGATGATGAGTTCATTGTGATTATTTATTACAATTCAACTTTAACTGAACCTTTCGATCGTATAAACAATTTATGACAACTTCCTTGGCCGTAAACATGCTCAAGTGTAGCCACATACTTATCGACTAAATTTTCCGGAACGAAAGCCTGAATGGTGCCTCCAAAACCACCGCCGTGCACGCGCCAGGCGCCATAGCCTTTTAGTACCATTTCACTCAATGCCAGGGCCAGCGAAACAACCTGTTCGTCTTTGTGCACCACATCAAAAATATTCTGATTATACATGAATGAGCTGTAACCCGATTCAACGACCATCTTCAGGAAGGCTTGAAAATCATTATTTTCCAGTGCGGCAACCTGATCAACGACTCGCTGATTATCGCCCTGAAAATGATATGCCCTGAGTAAGGCCCGGTCTCCGGTCTTCTTTCTGATTTCAGGGATTTTATCAATTATTTGTTCGAGGCTTACTTCACGTAAAACTTCTGCGCCGAGCTCCCTTGCAACAGATTTCATTTCCGTTGGGAGTGAGGCATACTCCGCCTGCGATGCCGCATCATCATGACCACCGCCAACATCTGTAATTACCAGTGAAAACCCGGTGGACACAAAATCAAAATCAAGGGCTTTAACAACCGGCTTGGAGGGATCTTTGAAATCGATTGTGATAAGCCCGCCTACTGAGCACGCCGTTTGATCCATCAGACCGCATGGCTTTCCGAAATAATTGTTTTCAGCCCATTGGCCGATCTTGGCATTTTCAACCGGATCGAGTTTGCCATCATTAAACAAGTGGCTGATTATTGCTCCGATCAGCACTTCAAATGAAGCAGATGAGCTCAATCCGGACCCTTTGGGCACGCGGCCCTCAATACATGCATCGAAGCCGCCGGTTTTGTAGCCTAATTCCTTTAGTCTTGCGCAGATACCCCTTACAATGGATGCGGAGGTATAAAACTGATTTTTATCGATTGACAAATCGGAAAGCTGTACCTCAAACTGCGGATAGCCGGCCGACTTGATCCTGATCACATTTGAATCGTTTTTTGCGGCAACGGCAATGTTGTCCAGATTGACAGCACCAGCCAGGACGCGGCCGTGATTGTGGTCTGTGTGGTTGCCTCCGATTTCAGTCCTGCCCGGCGAACTGAAAAGCAAAACATCATCATTTCCGAATTCTTTCCGGAATGTATCCATCAATAATGCGTACCGGTCGGCCTGTTCTTTTAAAACTGATGGGTTAGTGCCATACAATTCTTGAAAGACAGGATTGTTTCCGCTATTCAGTTTTGTTTTGAGTGTTTCTATTTTAGACATAATCAAGTCGGTAAATTGTTCAATTTATTTGAGTGTAAAATGTTTTTCAGGTAAAACTTTCAATCTTGCTGCTGCCTGCTCAGGTGTAATATCTCTTTGTGGATTGCCCAGCATCTCATAACCGACCATAAACTTTTTAACCGTGGCCGACCTGAGCAGGGGCGGGTAAAAGTGCATGTGGAGATGCCATTCCGGATGATCCCGGCCATCAGTCGGCGCCTGGTGTAACCCGGCAGAGTAGGGGAATGACACTTCAAATAGGTTGTCGTACATGACAGTTAATTTTTTATATGCATCCGCTAAACCAAAACGTTCCTCACCACTTAGCTGTAAAATATTCTGAACGGGCCTCTTGCTGATGATCATCCCTTCAAAAGGCCATGTAGCCCAGAAAGGCACCAGCGCGACAAAGTGATCATTTTGAGCAAGAATCCGAATATTTTGCCCTAGCTCTTCTAGCAGATAATCACCTAATAAGGTCCTCCTGTGTTTTATAAAATAATCCTCCTGCATCTTTAACTCTTTAGCAGGCTCTGCCGGAACAGTCTGCTGCGCCCAGATTTGCCCGTGTGGATGCGGATTGCTGCATCCCATGATATCGCCCTTATTTTCAAAAATCTGCACATGATTAATATAATCCAGACTACCGATTTCCTCAAACTCGCTGCACCAGATATCCACTACTTTTCTGATGTCCTGAACATCCATTTCCGGAATAGTGAGGTCGTGTCTGGGTGAAAAGCAAATTACCTTACAAAATCCCCTTTCGCTTTCCGCAAGGAACAGATCACCTTTTTTGTAACTGCCTTTCGGAACATCCGGGACGAGCGCACTGAAATCATTCTGAAAGACAAAAACATCTTTGTAATCCGGATTTTTAATACCCCCGGCGCGTTCGTTGCCCGGGCAGAGGTAGCATTCCGGATCGTGCTGAGGCCTGGCCATTTGAATGTTTTTCTCAACTTTTCCCTGCCAGGGACGTTTGGTGCGATGTGGCGAAACGAGCACCCATTCACCGTTTAGCGGATTGTATCTGCGATGTGCATGTTCGGTAAACTCAAATTGCTCCATGCTCTTTGTTCCGGTTTAAATCTTTTAAAATTTTATAGCACTTCGGAAAATTGGCTCATTTTCACCACCTTCTTCCTCATCTTTAAATTTGTAATAGTAGGCTCCCTTTTTCGATTCAGACATATCTTTTTCTTCCAGTTTTTGAAGTAATTTGAGGGATAATACTTTTTTTCGAAAATTTCCGGGGTCAAAGCTTTTTTGAAAAACCTGATCATAGAGATGGCGCAATTGGATAATCGTAAATTTTTCAGGTAATAATTGCCGGCCAATCAGGTTATAAGTCGCTTTAAGCCGAAGCCTGTCTATGGCAAGTGTGAGCATTTCATCATGGTCGAAGATGAGAGGTGGTACTTCTGAAATCGTGAACCATTCAGCACCATATTCTTTAATGAGTTCCTGGCTGTGCTCTTCGATTCTGATCAAAGCATTGAATGCAACAGTAAGCACTTTGCCGCCGGGATCTCGATCCGGTTTGGAAAAAACGTGGATTTGCTCCAGATAAATATCCCGGAGACCTGTGATGTATTCGAGTACCCGCCGGGCTGCATCTTCCACAGATTCGTCCCCTTTTACCCAGCCGCCAATGAGCGACCATTCTCCGCTGGCTGGTTCAATGATTCGTTTAAAAAGCAGAACCTTTAGCTGCTCATTTTCATATCCAAAAATGATGCAGTCAACCGAGACAAGGCGTTTTACATCCTGGTAAATGTCGTAGTTTGTATTCATAATTAAAGGTTAAGCAAATTTAAAAGTATAGTTCACTTTTTAAAATGATATCTGATAAAACTTCTCTGAGGGAGGAAATATATTCATCGAATGGCTTTTGAATCACGATCGTGGGAGTTTCTGAGCATCATGATATTGCATATTCTCCATGCATAATTACCTTTTGAGGGGAGTTTGGAAATGAAATGTTTTTACTTATCGAGAGGGCTGGTGAGGATGACAGACTACGCAAAAGATCAATGCTTCAAAAAATGCGCATTCAGTTAAGTTGTTTGTATGCCTGCGAAAGGCAAAAAAACGCACTCAATTTTTGATTGAGAATGAATTTACGGTAATTTTCGACCCTTAAGAAAACCATGAATATGATCAGATATCAAATACTTTTGTTTTTAGCATTACCATTCCTCATACTTTTAAACGCGTGTTCCCAGGAAAAGGAATCCCAAAAAATCATCGTCCCTGAGCCGGGTAATGGGGCAATTCTGTTGCCTGAGAAGTTCGGCGCTGTGGTGGTTGCGGACTCAATTGGCCGTGGGCGCCATCTCGCTGTGAATGAAAACGGCGATATTTATGTACACCTCAGACGGCTTACTGATGAAGGACATGGCATCATTGCCCTCCGGGACACCACCGGTGATGGTCGTGCCGATATTAAAGCAGGTTTTTCGGAAGTTGCCGGCACCGGCATCAGGTTGCACAAGGGCTATCTTTATTACTCATCAAGAACCGAAATCTTCCGTTCGCCTTTGATTCCGGGGCAGCTTTTACCCAATAATCAAATTGATACCCTCGTCCATATGGTCGATGGAGCCGGTCATATGGAGAAACCTTTTGCTTTTGATGGTCAGGGAAATATGTATGTAAATATTGGGTCAGAATCCAATGCCTGCCAGGAAGTAAGGCGAAGCAAAGGCTCGCCGGGCGTTGATCCATGCGTGGAGCTCGAAACCAGGGCGGGTATATGGAAATTCAGTGACAATGCGCTGCATCAACAGCAGGATGTATCATTGCGCTATGCAACCGGTATCCGGAATGCCGTAGCTATCAGTTGGAATGACGAATCAAATAAAATTTATGCGCTTCAGCACGGCAGGGACGATTTGCACCGGTTTTGGCCGGAATATTATACAGAAGAGCAAAACGTGGAACTCCCGGCAGAAGAATTTATAGACGTGGAAGAAGGTGACGATTTCGGCTGGCCGTATTGTTATTGGGATCCCTTCAAAAAGCAAAAGCTGCTCAATCCCGAATATGGCGGTGATGGAGAGATCATTGGGCGCTGTGAAGGGATAAAAGAACCGTTGGTTGCATTTCCCGGCCACTGGGGCCCCAATGATCTTTTGTTTTACAAGGGCGACATGTTCCCTGAAAAGTATAAAAACGGCGCTTTCATCGCGTGGCACGGATCGTGGAACAGACTTGGCCACGAACAAGCTGGGTACAATATCGTTTTTGTGCCCATGAAAGACGGAAAGCCCTCCGGAGCATGGGAAATTTTCGCAGATGGGTTTAAAGGCGACAAACCTATTACCGGTTCTGGTGATGCGGTTTACAGGCCTTGTGGTCTCGCTGAAGGCCCTGACGGCTCACTTTATGTGGTGGATTCGCAAGTCGGACGGGTTTGGAGGATTATGTATTACCCGGAAGGGATTGAAAAATCTGTTTTGGCAAAATCAGATAAAACTGTGGAGACCGGCCCCAAGGTACCTGTTGAGGTCGCGGAATCATTGAAAGCAGGTAAAAAGGTATATGATGCCTATTGCCTGCCCTGCCATATGGCCAACGGTCTTGGTGCGCCCGGCATGAACCCACCTCTTACAGGTACAGATTATGTGTTGGGCGATAAAGAAAGATTGATTAAGGTCGTGCTCCTCGGACTGAATGAACCCATCGAGATCAACGGGGAAATATATCAAAATGCCATGGCATCTCACGCCTTTCTTTCCGATCAGCAGGTTGCTGATGTGCTCACATTTGTGCGACAAAGTTTTGGAAACAGCGCGAGCGAAATTACGGCTTCAGAAGTGCAAACCGTAAGATCAAAAACAAAATAGAAATGGAATTATTTAACCTTAAGGGAAAAATTGCCCTTATTACAGGCAGCACGGATGGATTGGGTAAAGCCATCGCAACAGGTCTTGGTCAGGCCAATGCCACCATAATATTGAATGGGAGGTCATCACAGAAAAAGCTTGATGAGGCAATTGCGGAATTTAAAGATATGGGCATTGAAGCATACGGCTACCTGGCAGATGTAGTGAATGAACAGGATATACAAAGCATGGTGTCTAAGATAGAAAGCGAAATCGGCACGGTTGATATTCTCATAAATAATGCCGGTATCAACCTGAGATCGCCCCTCGAAGAAATGACTGTTGTGGATTTTAAGCGGATTGTTGATGTGAACCTTGTTGCTCCGTTTCTGGTCACCAAATATGTTGTAAAATCCATGATAAAGCGCAAATCAGGCAAAATCATAAATATCTGTTCCATGATGAGCGAGTTGGGCAGGAATACGGTTGGCGCCTATGCAGCTTCCAAGGGAGGCATCAAAATGCTGACACGCAACATGGCCACAGAATGGGCAAAACACAATATTCAGGTAAATGGCATCGGCCCCGGGTATTTTGCTACCAACATTACGGCCCCACTGCGAGCAGAAAGCAATCCTTTTAATGATTTTATCATCAACCGCACACCGGCGGGCAGATGGGGCAGGCCCGAAGAGCTGGTTGGTGCAGCGGTATTTTTATCATCCAAAGCAAGCGACTTCGTTAATGGCCACATCCTGTATGTAGATGGTGGAATACTGGCAACTATTGGCAAGCCATCGAACGAATAAAGCACTATTCCAGGATGATTGTCTTATTGTTGTGTACAAAAACCCGATCATCAAAAACAAGCTTCAGCGCATTGGCAAGTACAATTTTTTCCACATCGCGGCCTGATCTTGCCATCATGGCCGCATCGCTTTTGTGATTGGTATGGATTACATCCTGAACGATGATGGGCCCTTCGTCCAGGCTGTCATTTACAAAATGCGCGGTGGCCCCAATCAGCTTCACACCCCGGTCAAAAGCCTGAGCATATGGTCTGGCACCAACAAAAGCCGGGAGAAAGGAGTGATGAATATTGATGATCCTGTTTGAAAATGCAGCTGTAAATTGTGGCGTCAAAATGCGCATATACTTGGCAAGAACCAGGTATTCGGGATGATATTGGTGTATGATGCCTTCAATTTTTTCTTCGTGCGCACGGCGCTCAAGGTTTTCGGCCGGTATATAATAAAATGGCAGGCCAAAATTCTCGCAAAACGGCTTTAACAAATTATGATTGCTGATGATTGCCCTGATATTGGCTTTGAGCTCACCGAAATAGTGCCTTACGAGCAAATCGCCAAGGCAATGGTATTCTCTGGTAGCAAGGATAACAATGTCTTTCTTTTTCTTTTCGCTGATTTGAATACAGGCTGTTTCCGGCAGAATCACACGCAATTTTTCAAAAACATCGGCGCGGTCGAGTTCACCGGTCACTTCGCTGCGCATGAAAAAGTGATTATTGGCATGATCAACAAATTCTTCATTTTCGATCATGTTCAATCCATAGGAAAAGAGCACGCCGGAAATCTGGTGAACCAGCCCTTTCTGATCAGGACAGTCTATTTTAATAACATATTGCATAGCAGAATTATAGTTTGGTTTAGAATTACCTGTAAAGGCCAATCTGTTAATCAAAATGCAAATAAAGCCCAAGAGAACTTAAATCAATATTCTTTGTCGCTGATTTGGCTTTTTTGTTTAAGGAAATTGCTAAAGATGCTGTTTATTGCGTTTGAGGGGCAAATAATTTTCGGTTTGAGAATTTAATTATTCGTCAACAAATTTCTGTCGAAATGGCTGCCATCTTCTATGGCTTTGGTGATTTTGGCAACGACTTCGTGCAATTCAATTGTTGATTTTTTCATGTGGAAAAGAACGGTTTCATCATCACTTTCAGGATGTTTTTCCAGGAGATTCACCAGCCCGAGGATGCTGCATAACGGCCCTCGCAGCAGGTGTGCATTAATAAAAGCGTATTCTGCCAGTTGCATATTTTTTTTCTCGAGGTTTTTTGTCCTTTCACTTACCCGGCTCTCCAGCGTAGCGTTGATGTTTTTTATTTCTTCATTGCTCTTTTTTATCTCCACATTAATTTTCTCGATTTCCCCACGCTGATCAATGAGCAGTGCGTTCTGCCGCTCAATTTCAGCAATTTTCTGACTCATCCCGATGTTCAGCACTTCGATCCTGTTTTTTTGATCGATGAGCTGGCTGATGTCCTGAGCAAGAATCATCACTTTGGTTACCCGACCTGTAATGTCAATGATCGGAAAAATAATCTGCTTGAGCCAATATTTTTTTTCTTTGATTTCCAACAACATTTCGCTATTGGAGTGTTGACCGTTCAGGACTTTTTTCCACAATCCGGGAAGGTTGATTCTGCCCTCAAAAGTGACCTGCAGATGTTTGCGGAGTTTAAAAAATTGTTTGCCAATAACCTGGGAATTTTCAAGTTCTAAAAACCGGCTTGCCGCATTATTGATGCTTAAAAACTTGCCCTCGGTGTCCATTTCAGCGACCAATAGCTGGGTGCTGTAAATGGCATCGAGAATACATCGCTTTTCAGCTTCCCTGCTCGCGAGGGTTGTCTGGGTGGAGGTGAGCTTTTCAATAATGAAATTCAAATCATCCTGTACGGAAAGCAACTCCTTATTCCTAAGATCAATAAATTCCCTTTGAGATAATATTTCTTCCTTTTGCTGTATCAGCTCTTCATTTTGTGTCAGAATCTCATCATTCCTGGCATGTAACTCGGTATTGATTAAAGAAATCTGCTGATTCTTTTCATTGAGCAAACGCGCATATTTATCCCTGGAATTTTGATAAATCATAGAAAGCGCCAGGATAATTGCCGTCAGGCCGTTATAGACGACGGCGAGGAAATAATTATCGTATTCAATGGGGTAGGTGAGATTCCTGACAGAACGGTCAGGAGAAAAATATGCCATCGCGAATACAAGCAGGATGCAAAGCAAAAGCCAGAAGTAGGAAGCCTTTTTACCAATCAATAAATTTGCAGCTAATGGTATAAATGCCAACCATGGCACAATGCCGGAATGAATCATGCCGGATGACAAAATCAGTGCAATTGCGGCAGCTATGCTAAAAAACAGATAGGCATTGGCGATGATGACTGATCTCACATTTGTTCTGAGAAACAAGGGCAATATTAAAAATGCAATCGCCGCTAAGGGCATCACTCTGGCCGAAGTTTGAAATTGGATGAAGTTGGCAATGACGGCATAAAAAAGCGAAAATAGCGCAGTCACCAGGCAAAACTGCAATATCAGTTTCGCCCTGAAGAATTCAGGGTATGCTTTGTTGGCATATTTATTAAGAAAGAAATTGTACATTCTTTGCATCTTACCTGGTTTTTGGGCAAGCCTGCTTTAAAGGTGCTGCGCAAAAGTCGTTATAAATAGTAAATAATGAAAAATAAATGCTGTGTTAGATGCGACATGTCAGAAAATTTCAACAATAATTCTTTTGTTTCGGTTCATTTCAAATCACAGCAATCAAAATCCCGATAGAATTCGTGGATAGCTTCGGCTTTCAACAATATTTGGCAAATCAGGTTGTTTTCATTATTTAGCGAAAAAATCAAACTATCGTGAGGAAAATTATAAGTCTGGCGTTTATTCTATCTTTTATTTCCATCTGTATGCTTCCGGCCCAGAGGCCGGAGCGATACACTTCTTCAGATATACTATTGAGAATGGAGAAATTAAAGGTGTTGGGAAATGTACTTTACGTTGCAGCCCACCCTGACGATGAAAACACGGCCATCATCACCTATTTTGCCAATGAAGAAAAAGTGAATACGGCTTATTTTTCTTTTACCAGGGGAGATGGCGGCCAAAACCTGATCGGTCCGGAGATCAGTGAAGAACTGGGATTGATACGGACTCATGAACTGCTTAAGGCACGCCAGATCGATAAGGGGGAGCAATTTTTTAGCCGAGCCAATGATTTTGGATATTCAAAACATCCAGACGAAACATTTACGATTTGGGACAGGGAAAAGGTACTTGGTGATCTGGTCTGGATTATCAGGAAATTTCGACCGGACGTCATCATCAACCGCTTTGATACCACTGCCGGCACCACGCACGGTCATCATACTGCATCAGCCATTTTAGCGATAGAGGCTATGGATATTGCCGGCGATGCTGACAAATACCCGGAGCAACTTGCGTGGGTAGAACCATGGCAGCCAAAGTCGCTTTACTGGAATGCTTTCTTTTGGAGGCGCTCTGAGTACTTGAAAGACACCGCTGCGCTGATTAGTGTGGATGTTGGAAAATACAATGAATTGCTCGGGATGTCTTACACCGAACTGTCTGCCCTGAGCAGAAGCAGCCACAAGAGTCAGGGCTTTGGTGCCACAGGTACCCGCGGCTCGCGTAAGGATTATCTGCAACTGGAAAAAGGATATGATGCAAAACACAACGTGTTCAACGGCATTGATATCAGTTGGAGCAGAGTTGAGGGTGGCAAGGGCATTGAGCAAAAGATCGATAAAATCATCCATGCTTATGATGCGAAAAAGCCTGAGTTAAGTCTTAGCGGGCTGCTTGAACTGAGAAAAGCAATCAATTCATCAGAAGATGATTTCTGGAAAGCACGCAAAATTGCTGAAACTGATGAAATCATTTATGCTGTGTCTGGCCTGTTTCTGGAGGTGAAGGCAAAAGATTATACGGCTTATCCGGGAGAAACATTAGATCTGAATGTTGAGGCAATTAATCGTTCAGATATTGAAATGATACTCGAAAGTTTGCGCTTTTCTCAACTTGGCGTTGCAAACGATTACAGGATGATGCTCCGAAATAACGCCGGTCAGTCGTTCATGTCCAGAGTTACCTTACCAGAAGATTATCCATATTCGCAACCATACTGGCTGTCAAAATCCCATGGTCCGGGTATGTTTGAAGTTGACCGGCAGGACCTGATAGGCATGCCTGTAAACGGCCCTGCTCTGGAAGCAGAATTCGTCATGAATATCCAGGGCCAAAGTGTTTCATATAAGAAGCCGGTTGTATTCAAACGCAACGATCCGGTTGAGGGCGAAGTGTACAGACCTTTTTATATTACGCCTCCGGTTTTCACAAACATCAATGGCGGTGTGAATTTGTTTGCAGACAACAGTGCGCGCCAAATTAATGTGAAAGTAAGGGCAGGCAAGCCCGGTATCAAAGGCCAACTCCGGCTCGATCTTCCAAAGACCTGGCAGGTAAAGCCGACTTCTTTTCCTTTCGACATTGAGGAGAAATATGGCGAAAAGACCTTTACTTTTGAGGTAACGCCACCATCCAACCCGGAAATCGCATTTGCAAAACCGGGGGCGACCATCAACGGTGCCGCGTATCATTATAGCGTAAAGGAAATCGATTACGGACATATACCTTACCAGCTTCTCATTAATCAGGCAGAAGCGAAATTCGTGAAACTCGAACTGTCGAAAGGTTCCGAGCGAATTGGATACATCATGGGGGCCGGAGATAATATTCCTGAAAACCTTCGCCAGATTAGTTATACCGTTGATTTGATCAATGACATGGAATTTACCGAAGAAAACCTTGATCGCTACGACGCGATTATTCTGGGTATCCGCGCGTTGAATACGGTTGACAGGCTAAGGTTTGATATGGAGAAGCTCTTTGCATTTGTCGAAAGAGGTGGCAACCTGATTGTGCAGTACAACACCAGCCACGCCCTGGTTACCAATCAGATTGCTCCTTATCCATTGCAGTTGTCAAGAGACAGAATTACAGTTGAAGAAGCGCCCGTGAGGATGCTGGCTCCGGAACATCCGGTTTTAAACTTCCCCAATAAGATCAGCGTTGCTGATTTTAACGATTGGGTGCAGGAGAGGGGATTGTATTTTCCATCGCAATGGGATGCTGCTTTTACGCCTATCATAGCTTCCGCCGACCCCGGGGAAGCCGAACTACCTGGCGGTTTGCTTGTTGCGCCGTATGGAAAAGGGCATTATATCTACACCGGCTATTCATGGTTTCGCGAATTGCCCGCTGGTGTGCCGGGAGCTTATCGCATTTTTGTGAATATGATTTCGATGGGAAAAAATTAACCAATCGATCAAAACCTTTTTTAACCGCAATTACCTTGAGTCAGGCCACGGCCTTACGCTTTTGACTCATCAGCCGGGTCAAATTATTAAAGAAAAGTTTCGAATTTTTATTCCAGTAGCCATGTGATCAAGTGGCGTAAATTCATGCATATTTTGAATGAAATTCATTGAATTAAGCAATATTATTTCAATTTTTATTTAAATTGATCGTTGTTTTGCCCTGGTATATCGATTATCACTGATGAATTTATGATGTTAATCAGGCCTCATTGAATATTTGAAAAATAAAACAGGGCAAGCAGGATACCAACTACCAATTAACCGATCTGCCACCATGAAAATAACCGCTCCAAGACAGAATTGGATTTTGCTAAGCACTGCCACACTTATTGCAATCATTTTCAGCATTTACTTCCTGGTTTATGTAAAAGGAAAGGAAAAGCAAATAACTGAGAATAACTTCAGGGTTTTACATCAGATTGTCCAGAATATCCATTCATTACGATCGGGATATGAAAAAAATGCTGAAACACTTGCGAATGAAATGGAGAAGGATTTGGCGTTTGATGATGATCCATGCAAATCGATTAAGGAAATCATTCACCAAAAAGCGGTAAGCAAGGAAATCGAATCAGTATGTGTAGAGAATGAACGTGGTCTTAGCGATTCGTTATTTAGTAAAAGAAAACTGACCTCATTTTTTGGGCAACAAGGATTATACTTTAAAGGGACAAAAGATGTTTTTCTCAAAACGGAATATGGGCAATTTTTCAGTAATCCGCTTGTTCGGCGGGTAGATATTTTTAACCATATCATTGTGACGAGGTGCGGAGCAGGAGATGAAAACAAAACAGAAACCAATGGCAATAAACTGCTTTACACTAATGGCCGGTTTGGCATGTTGAAAACTGAATTTTATGATTCCATTCAAAAGGTATCAAGATTCGAAATTGAACTGAACAATTCAGATTACATTGTTTTCAATCAGAAATTTGATGAAGAGCAAAACATTTATCTCTCATGTCTGGTGCTGAAATCAATTTTTAACAAACAAAAGCGCAGCGTATCGCCATTCACCATTGCCTTTCTCTCTATAGCGCTCTTGCTCATTATTCTGGCTATGCCATTGCTCAAACTCCAGATAATGAATATTCAGGAGCAGCTTCAAATCAGAGACATCGTGTTCAGTATTGCCTCTGTGCTGATTGGTCCCGCTGTTTTTATGGTATTTGTCTATACTCTCATGGTGTTCTGGAGCGGTAAAAATATTCCTGACTCTGTGCGCGACAATCTTGAAAAATTAAGTTTCAGATTGGAGCATAATTTCAACGAGGAGATAGAGGCCATTGCAAATCAAATGGATGATCTGAAGGTGAAATACTTTCATGAAGCACCACAAAGTGATGCAATCCTGCAAGAGCTTGTGGATGCTCAAAAAATGAACAGGCTTCTTGGAAGTGATTTAAAATATTTTCCGGGTGGAAATAAACATAAGGATTATTATATGGGAGCTGATGCACTGGATTCAACCGAGCATTGGGAATTTAAGCATTTTAACTATATTTTTTGGGCAGATAAGCGGTCCCGGTCGCGGATACAGTTATCAACCTTTAGCAGCCCAAGCTATGGACAGGATCTCTCACATCGAAAATATCTCAACAACATCATTGAGAATAAACCAATCACATTCACTGGCAAAAAGAAAACCTACCCGATTGCTATTGAATCCATTAAATCAGTAAATGATGGCACCTATGAAGTCGGAATCGGAATGCCGACGGACTGCAATGGCTGCATGCTGCCGGTAATAGCCACCAGCGCAAAGCTGAGCTCTGTCATGGACGTGGTACTGGAAGAAGGTTATGGTTTTTGCATCCTTGACAAGGAAGGCAACACGATGTTTCACTCGAATAAAATCAAAAACCTGAACGAAAACTTCATTGAGGAAACTCAGGGAGCTTTCAACAATGTGATTGGTGTAGGTACGGATGAATTCGAAACTGTCAATTACAATGGCAATAAACAGGTTGTATATCTTCGTCCGTTACAAAGTTTGCCGGATCATTATATTGCCACCTTTGTAAATACTCAGGTTTTCTACAGCGGGTTTACGTTGGCAGTGATTTCAGCCTTTACACTTTTTGTTTGCTACATCCTGCTCATTTTCATACTTTTCGCGCTGATTTTTGCGCTTACCTATAAATCCGTCAAGCTCAAGCAAATGGTTTACGGATTAAGCTTTACAAAGCCGTTCGAGACCGCTTGTCATCTGAATTACTACAAAAGGTTGATCGCGGTGATGGGAATTGTAATTGTCTATTTGGCGCTGACTGCAGTGATACAAGGTGACAATCACGACTTTTTATTGGGTGAATTGATTTTGATCAATGGAGCTATGCTCATTTTCACTTTCATAACGCTTGCGCGAATCCTGCCGCCTCAGGAAATAATCCATAATATTTTTAAGAAAAACCCCGGTAGCACCATCTATCCGGTGGTTTTTGGCATCATTGGCTTTGCGATCTTCAGGGTTGTGGATCTATTGATCTCATCCGATACTGCTCTCGGGATCAATGCATTGGTTGGTACTTGCGTTATCATATTTGCTGCTATCCTGTGTATTTTCACAAAACCGCAGGAAGTAAAGGAAACTGAAATTTTGGTATCTCCACTGGATGCCGGGAATCTACAAAGCAAATTCAGATTGTTTCTGTTTTTGTTGGTGATTATCTTTTCTATTATACCAATAAATGTATTCCTGAATATTTGCCTGACCAAAGAAGATGAAATCCAGGCAAAGTACAGATCAATGGAACTCATCAAAAATGCCGAATCATGGATGGTCGCCTATAAAAAGGACTTTCAAGGTAATTTTTCAGAGCATGGTGAACTCGAGTTTTTGAAATCAATGAAAAACCGCAATACATATATTGCCGTGATCAGTGGTTCGTTCACGCCTGATAAAATTATTCTAAGGGACTCAATTGAAAGCATTTTTAATGAGGCGATATCTCAGGGAATAATTGGCTTATCGGACAAAGACAGGCGCGAGATTATTTACCTAAGCGATACCATTGACAAAGTCCTTGCGGCAGATGTATTTTCCAAAATCTATAAGCAAATCAGGCCTGATTATAACGAGCGGGCTAAGCAGACAAGCTATTATATTTCAAGTACGGCCACCAATCCTGTTTGGCTTTATTATAAAAATGCCGGGTTAAACTTTTTTGACATGATTGGATATCAGGATCAGGATATTGTCATAAACCGTGTAATTGTTCCTTTCAGTAATTTTTTTGTACAAAACCTCATGAGCATATTTTTCACGATAGCCATTTCTTTCATCATCCTTTTTTCGTTTCTCAGGTTCATCCTGAATAAAGTGTATGGATTTCATTTGAAAGGCCTTGCAATCAGTGCAAAGCTCTTCCGGTCAGCGCGCTTTCCCGACATATTTTTAGATAAAACAAATTTCTCACTGAATAATTCATACAATAATATTTTTATGGTCGGAGTGAGTGTAGCGCATAAGTCTTTTATCAAGGATTATTTTCAATCCCAAAAAGATCGGCACTTGTTTGTATTCGACCTGGACAATTTCTATTTGATGGATTGGGAAAAGACAACTGATGTCCTGAAAACATATCGCGACCTGATAGTGATCAGACATTTCCCCAGGGCAGAAAAAGCAGGTGATATGACCTGGGATAAATTTATAATAGCCAGGGATAAACTAACCCCGCCTGTTTATGTGCTCTTTGATCATTTTGAATATGGTTACAACGATATTCGTGCAAACAAATTAAAACTCCACCTGCTCAAAGATCTTGTTGATTCAAACAGGTACACAGTTATAGTCAAGTCTGAGATCAACGCAACTAAGTTGCTTAATTTCTATAGCGAATCCATCAGTAGTATTGAAAATATGCTTGAGGATAAGAATGCATCCAACAGAATGGACCTGATTGCAAAACGCGATGATCTGATGGTGGACTATAAAAAATGGCAACATATTTTCGGCAGTTTTGTGAAAGTGATCATCCCGATTGATATCGTTACCGGGGATAACGAATTGAAATACGGAGAATTTATGGGCCTTATGCAAAAATATCTGGCCAAGGCAGGGTTAAACGAACTCGATGAGGAGGATCGGGTCATCACCATTCAGCAAATGTCATACCCGCACTATTACTCGGTTTGGAACGCACTTTCCAAGGCCGAAAAATATCTCGTTTATGATATGGCGAAGGATCGGTTTGTAAACACTGTAAATATCAATGGAATTATCAGCTTATTGAGCAAAGGGATATTTGTGTATGATCATTCACTTCGGCTAATGAATGAAAGTTTCACCAATTTTGTGCTCACGACAGTGAGCAGTGAAGAAGCGCTTGCCATGGAAATGGAAGCTAAAGAGAAAGGCTCATGGAACACCGCTTTTCCTGTAATCCTTCTGATCATCGTTAGTCTTGTGATTTTTCTTTCTATTGGTCAGCAAAGCTTTCTTAACGATCTCTATGCTTATCTCACCTCCATTGCAGCACTGGTTGGTCTTTTAATCAGGTTTAGCGGCATGCTGACCTTTGGCAATCGTATATCACCGGTGTAACTGGCATTAAAAAAAACCCGATTACCGGGCTTTATGTAGATTTTGAATACTTTAGTTCAGCGACTTATTCAGGAAAGCCGAATACATCCAGACCAGTTTTTCCTGCTCGCGAATATAGTCGCTCATCAGGGCGTTGGTGCCTTCGTCGTCGATTTCCCCGGAGAGGCTGAGAATTTTTCTTTGCTTACGCAAGATCACCCGGAACGCATCAATTATCTGATCCACTGCTTTTTTGCCTTCTGTTACTTCTTTGCTTTCCTTTATTTCTGAAATTGTGAGGTATTCGGTGAAATTGTGATTCGGATTATGACCAAGTGTTAATACCCTCTCAGCCACTTCATCGATTTTGGTAAATAAATCATTATACAACTCTTCAAATTTTAAATGGAGTTCAAAGAACTTTTCGCCCATGATATTCCAATGATATCCTCTGGTATTCTGGTAAAAGACCGAATAGTTGGCCAGCAGATCGTTGAGCATTTCAGCCAATTCTTTGCTTTTTACTACGTCAAGTCCGATTTTATTTAATTCTGTCATGATATAAATAGTTTAAATTTTAACATGTTACACTCTTTAAACTTAATTATCACGTTACAAGTTCACCATAAGCGGCATTATCATCTGACAATCTGAAAAGGGGTAATTTTTGTTTAGATCTAAAATGAACGTTCTTTAAAAAATGCCCCAAAAATTGAAAAAGAGTCATTTAATGATTAATTTAGACACAGAGCAGATGCATAACATCTACCAGTTCCCGGAGCATTGTTAAACCGGGTATTTGAATTGCTAAGCCTCTCGCTCCGATACCACACAATTATTAACAAAGATGAACACTCCTTCAAGGCTGACTTTGCGCTCTGTGGAAGAGAACAACTGGTCATTTAATCACAAATTAAACAGAATCAGAAAGCAGGAGCATTTTCGAAGACATCACGAAGACCGCTTTGCCTTGCTCACTAAAAGAGAAATTGAGATCATGTTTCTGCTGGTCCGCGATCTGAATAATCCCCAGATTGCTGATTCACTTTGCATAAGCAGATATACTGTGGAGCAGCACCGCAAAAATATCAACAGGAAACTTGGGGTTCACAGTTTTGGCCAGTTGTATCAGTACGCGCTTGCTTTCAATTTGATTTAAGTACAGCTTTTAATCACAGAGGCAATGAATCAACTCAGGCTGGAATTTGAAAATCTGCAGATTCTCCGCTCCAAAGGGCGATGGAACTTATATTTTATTGTTGTTGCCCAGCATCCGGTCGATGAGGATAAAATGATCCTTACAAGCATGCCGGAGCCGTATATTCGCATAAAACCCAGGGCAGACAATGTGATCAGTTTTGTGCCGGAAGGGCATGGCGCCAATGGATTTTTCGTATTGAAAAGACCTATGCCGGCAGATAGACACATCCATGCGCGCATTTACCTCAGGCACAGCAGGAACGCCACTAGAAGTGCGGGCGCTTTTCTCAAAGATATGAAAGGCCAACTTGGCATCGATGCATTTGATGTCGTTACTGATCTCGTTGGGAACATGACACCCTGGCTGGTGATTTCGAAGAATGCAATGCAGCTCCTCGGAGGCATACTCACGAAGCTGCCTGACAGGGATTTCGGGATGATGAGTATGTCAGAGCATTTCGGGCCCGAATTTGATGAACATCCCAGGCAAACCCGCTCCAATATTTTTACCACCGGAGATGCCAGACTTACCTGGAGCTGGATTGTGTATGCATGACAAGTAGAGGTGAATTACCCCCTTGTTCAAAACGTCAGTTCAATTAATTGATAACCGGCAAAAAACCATTCGCATTATTTTTTGATTGAAACTTTAATAAGCGCCACCTCATCTGAGCGACTGAAGATTTTGTTGCTCAATTCCTCATCCAGAATATGCCCTTCAATTGCTATTTGCTCTCCGCTTTTTAACTTAACGGTTATTCCATTTTTGGTAGAAAGTGTATAAACAACCGGCGTCTGGCATAACGTAAACCCAAGTTGGTTATTTAATAATGTTAACTGTTGCTTTTCTCCATTTAGTGCATAGCATTCAAACGCCATTTCTTTATTTAAAAACTCATCTCGATTGGCTAAACTGGTATCAAACACGATTTTACCATTAAGCACTCTTAAGCCAAGCTCTCCCATTCTGGAAATAATATCCTCTTTTACCTGACCGGTCATTCCGGGTTGTTTAACGCCTGCATTGCCTGGCGTGTGAGAATAGGCATCGGTCGGAAATCCGCCATATAGCTCGGGCGACTTGTACAAGCCAATCCCGGCATTTATTTCATAATAATGATCTTTCAACTTTCCGACGACTTCAGGGTCTGCACCCGCATCCGACGCACTGAAAAAACACTCCTCAGCGGCAAGTAACAATTTGGATACCATATGCCAATAGATGCTGCCCAATCCTTCATAAGCATAGAAAGTCCCGGATCTCCCAGTAAATGACTGGTGATCAAACATTTGTTCATAAATTTCCAGCACCCTACTTCTTTCTGATTCCAGAAGTGCGCCATATTTTTCTGAGTCCAGTGAATTAAGCGCGGCGTTAACAATATCCGCATTTCTGAATGTCCCGTTAAAATGATAATTTCCGGCTATGTCCCTGCTGAGTATGGAGCTGTCATTACTCTCAATCAATTTGCTCAACAGTTTCGATTCTTCCACTTTAGCTGAGGGAATATTATTTTTTTCGCTAAATCTTGGCAACTGGCGATCTGGGTAAAGCAGATAGCTGTATTGATCCTTTCTGAACAATTTGCTGCTTTTGAGACTATCAAGCACTGCGAGACTTTCGCCTGCTGTTAAATGCCCGGCGCTAAGCACAGCAACCTGGCCTTCGAGCATTTCATATAAATGGCGTATCGAGATTCCTTTTTCACTAAATGATATCAGATTGTAGGAATGATACAGCCCATCTTCGCGCAGGTTGGTACGGATGGAATG
>CAYZWN010000033.1:15134-32487 GCA_964482185.1 uncultured Roseivirgaceae bacterium | reverse complement strand
CTATTCGACTGCCAATGGAGATGATGGATTTATAACCAATATAAACGGCAAAGAAACCAGGTTTTACTCCGACACAGTGGTTGCCGAAAAACTCACCGATGCAGCCATCCGGTTTATGAATAAAAACAAAGACCAGCCTTTTTTTATTTATCTCTCCCACTGGGAAGTCCATACGCCTATGGCTGCTGCGCCGACCCGTGTTCATTATTTTACAGAAAAGGCTGAGGCCATGGGATTGGAAAACTACAACGCCGTGTATGCCGCGGAGGTGGAAGCCTTGGATGTCAGCCTGGGCAGGATCATGACCGAGCTCAAACGTCTGGATCTGGAAGAAAATACATTACTTATTTACACCTCAGATAATGGAGGCTTGATGAGTCAGACCACCAATGCACCCCTGAGGGCAGGAAAAGGTTCCTATTACGAAGGGGGTATCCGGGTGCCTTTTGTGGCCAGGTGGCCCGACGTGATATCTGCCGGTTCCTCAACAGACCAAGCCACTATTGGCGTGGATTTTATGCCAACATTTGCTGAGATATCCGGAGCTGCACCCCCGGCAAACCAACCGGTTGATGGCACATCCATGCTGCCGGTCTTTAAAAGTCCAGGTTATAACTTTGACAGGCAGATATTTTTTCATTTTCCGTTGTACCTGGGCGGGGAGGAAGTTTTGCCTGTTTATGGAACTGACAAACTTTATTGGAAGGCCGTTCCTTCTACCGTAATCATGGAAGGAGCCTGGAAGCTGATCTATTACCATGAGTACCAGAGCTACGAGTTATTCAATCTGGTTGACGATATTTCTGAAAGCACTGACCTAAGAGGCACCCAGCCTGAGTTGGAGGAAAGAATGCTTAAAAATTTGTGGTCATGGATCGATGAAACCAATGCTCCGGTTTCGAAAGTGGAAAATGAAGGGTTTTCTGCGGAAGGGCTCTGAAATGACTGATTCCCTTTTCTCTGGCATCGGCCGGTATTTGTTCTTTTTTCTACTTTCCGGTTGATGGACAGGCGTGACAATTAATAAAAAGCATCCTCAAAGTGCCGGAGCTCGGTCTGGCCTTTTTTAATAATTGAAATAATATCAAAGCGGATGTTGCCTTGCCAGTCGTGATCGGCGATATATTGTTCGGCGGCGCGTGTCACATTTTCTGCCTTTTTTTGATCCACTGAGTCTTCGGGCATGCCAAATGCCGTGCCTGTGCGGGATTTCACTTCAAAAAAAACCAGGAATCCATCCTTTCTGGCAATCAAATCGATCTCCGTCCGGCGGTACCGATAGTTCATTTCCACGATTTCCCAGCCGTTATTCTTCAAATAATCTGCCGCCAGACTCTCCCCTTCTTGACCCAATTCATTATTTTTGCCCATATGCTCTCGCTTTCAACTTTAAAATAAACAACATGCCTGGTTTATATCCACTAAAATTCGAAACAATATTTAAAGACAAAATCTGGGGCGGGCAAAAGATCCGCACCATGCTAAATAAAGATTATGGTAATTTGCCCAACTGCGGCGAAACCTGGGAAATCAGCGGTGTACCGGGAAACGTCTCTGTCGTAAAGGACGGACCATTAAAGGGACGCGACCTGCAATCTTTGCTGAAAGAGTATAATGGAGCATTCGTGGGTCAAAGCGTCTATGATAAATACGGGGATGAATTTCCACTGCTCGTGAAGTTTATTGATGCCAATGACGATCTCTCCGTGCAGGTGCATCCGGATGATGAACTTGCAGGCAGACGGCACAATTCATTCGGAAAAACCGAAATGTGGTATATTTTCCAGGCGGATGAGGATGCCACGCTCAATTCCGGATTCAACAGGCCTATGACTAAAAGTCAGTATTTGAAGTATTTTGAAGAGGGAAAGCTGATGGATATTCTGAATATTGAAAAGGTGAAAGCCGATGATGTGTTTTTTCTGCCTGCCGGAAGGGTGCATTATATTGGTAAAGGATGTCTGCTTGCCGAAATACAGCAGTCTTCTGACTTGACTTACAGAATGTATGACTTTGACAGGACTGACGACAGAGGGCAAAAAAGAGACCTGCACACTGAAGAATCGATCGAGGCCATTGATTTTACCTACCACGATATTTACAAAACCAGTTATCAGGACAAGCTGAATCAGATTGTTCCCCTGGTATCTTGCCAGTATTTCACCACCAATAAGCTGCATTACAAGATTCCGCTTGAGCGGGATCATACATCACGGGATTCGTTTGTCATTTACGTTTGTATGGAAGGCAGCCTCAATTTGAAGTATGGCCATGAAAAAATAAAGGTTGCCAAGGGTGATGCTGTACTGGTGCCTGCTGAGATTAAAAATATAACATTGCAGCCACAGGGGGAGTTTAAAGTGTTGGAATCATATATCGATTAGCGTGAACCAAAACATCAATAAAAAAGTCATATTTCAGGATATCGGCCTTACAGACTATAAAGAAGCATGGGATTACCAGGAAAAGCTCTTTAACGAAATTATTTCCATTAAACTTGCAAACAGAGACCTGCCTGCAGCGCTGCAAACATCCACAGACAATTATTTGCTCTTTTGCCAGCACCCCCATGTTTACACCCTCGGAAAAAGCGGAAAAGAGGCGCACCTACTTCTCAATGAAGACGGACTGAAACAGAAGGAGGCTACATTTTATAAAATCAATCGCGGAGGCGATATCACTTATCACGGCCCTGGACAACTCGTCGGATATCCAATCATTGATCTTGATAATTTTTTTACAGATATTCATAAGTACCTGAGATTGCTTGAAGAGTCGATTATTCTCACGATTGCAGATTACGGAATTGAAGCCGGCAGGATTGATGGTCTCACCGGAGTCTGGATCGACCACATAGAGCGCAGGAATCCAAGAAAGATTTGTGCCATCGGCGTAAAAACAAGCCGGTGGGTCACCATGCACGGGTTCGCCTTCAATATCAATGCCCATCTTGATTATTTCAATCATATTATCCCTTGCGGCATCACTGATAAGGCAGTGACTTCCCTGAACAAGGAGCTTGGCCGGGAGTTGGATTTTCAGGAAGTTTCAGACAGGGCTTTGAATCACCTGGTTTCACTGTTTGGATTTGAACTCGAAAAAACCGTGAGCCATGAAAAGTGATTTTATTATTCCCAAAGTAAAAGGGGTCGAAATTGCAGTGGTCAGGCGTCCTGAGGATATGGAGTTTTGGGATGTGTACCTGATTAACAGAAACCGATTTGGGCTCAAAAATATTCTCGTGGCTTCAAGAGGGTATGGCACACTGGATGGCAAAAGTCAAAAGACTTCCACATTAAGGCACCTGATCGAGACGCTTGATCCGGATAGTTTTGTTAAAATCGAGCCGATTAAGAAGGATGTGTTTCACCTGACCAATGAATACTGGGTGAGCTATTATCTTGACGGAGAGATCTATGATAAAAAGTATATCTTCCTTCCGGATAGCATCCAGGAAAAGCATGTTTCTTCCATTAGTGGTTTTGAAATGGAGGGCATTTTGCATAAATGAGTGCTCCTTATATTGTTATGAATTGCCATCCAATCCAACAATTGTATGCGCCGGAGTCGTGAATATTTGACGATCGTTCAAATTGAGTTATATTCATGCAACCTTATTTACAGCCTTTCCAAGTATGAAATATTTTTTCGGATTGATAATGACTACCGGCCTTTGTGTGGCTTTTTTGTGGCTGTTGGTTACCTCGTGCACTGCACCGCCACCTGAAATAACACCGGGTTCCAGGCTTGTGCAAATGGGCCATGACAATTACATCAGAAACGTGACCTACTACATTCCTAAGAAGCTCAGAAAAAGAAGGCGCAGCCTCGTAATGTGCCTGCATTCCGGTGGTAGCAGCGGAGATGACATCACGCGTCTCACACGGCGGAATTTCAATAAGCTGGCCGAATCAAACAATTTTATTGTCGCATATCCTGAGGCCCTGAACAATTACTGGAACGACGCCCGGGAAGATTCCATTTCGCTTTCTCATCACCTGAATATCGATGATGTGGGCTTCATTGGAAAAGTCATCGATTTTGCCATGGATAGTTTTAGGGTGGACCCACAGCACATATTTGTGTCAGGATTTTCTGAAGGAGGATTCATGGTGTTCAGGCTGGCTTGCGAAATACCGGCAAAGATACAGGGTTTTGCCACTGTCGCTGCAGCCATGCCACTCGACCAGCTTGTTGAGTGTGCGCCTGATACCACCATTTCCCTGATGATGATTAATGGCACCAGAGATCCGATTCTGCCTTTTGAGGGCGGACAGATGGTCATCAATGAAATGGAAAAGGGGAGCATCCTCTCTGCTGAGGCGACAGCGGACTATTGGAGGGAAATAAATGGTTGCTCGGAAAAATCTTCATTGAGAGATGTTCCAAATAGGGATACTTTTGACGAAACCCGTTCGGAGAGGATCACCTGGGATGATTGTAAAAATAAGAATAAGATTGTGCAGATTCAGGTAATAAATGGTGGTCATGCCTGGCCCGGTGGCAGGCAATATTTAAATGAGAAAAATGCCGGAAAAGTAGCGCGCGATTTCGAAGCCGCGGATGAAATCTGGAAATTTTTCAGATCGCTTTAGATGATTACAGCATAGCGCTGAGGGGTACCATTCTAAACAGGAAAGCGCTTTTCAATGATTTCAAAAAACTCCCTTACCTCATCTTTAGATTTGTCCCATTTTTTCTTGACCGTATAGTTTTCGTCAATAAATTCGAGCGCATCTTTCTTCGATTTGCAATTGTCGAGGTAGTTTACCACCATTTCAAATTCATCCTTATCGCCTTCGAAGAGGTCTCTTTCAAACATAAATCTCTGGTAAATGGTGATGCTTTTCTTGATGCCCTCCAGGGGCTTTTTTTCATGCATATCGATCAATGCCTCCTTCTTCTCTTTTTCGAAGGTATCGAGCAGCGTCTTTTGATTTGATTTGAATTTTTCATTCAGATTTTCAGAAGCGGTTGTTTGTGTTGTTTTTTCCGGCTCTGAAGGTTCCGGAGACTGGGCATACAAGGCGTTCAAGTCGAGTGGCTCGATCTCGTTTAAGGCTTTGTGATAAACCTCAAGTTCTTCCGGGGTATCCTTGATGTTTTCGCAGACCTCATCAAACAGCCTTACTGCCTCATCATTAAATACCGCCTGAATATGGTCTTTTTTAAATTTATCGATGTAAGCCTGGAGCAAATGCCCGTTGATTTTAACATATTTCTGCAGATCGGTCAGGTCGATGATGCTGATCTGCCTGAACTCCGGCTTGTTGATCTCCTGAAGGTAGTATTCGTAAGGCGAAAAAATCAGAAGCACAGTTTTGTAAATGGCTTCTTCCAGCAGTGGGCGGAAATCTTCTTTTTCGATGCGTATATTTTTCGATAATACATTCATGAATTTTCTGGCAGCTATAAGCACGTCCTGGCTTTTATAATCGAAATAAGGACTTTTTAACTTATCAAACTCCGTCTTCCAATTTTCGAAAAGTATTTTCAAAACAAAAAAATTGATCTGCTTGAAGTCAGAAAAATGCAAAACCTGCGCTCCGTTTACAGTAGATTTTTTAAATTTTTTTTCAATTAACGATTCAGCAGCCTTTTTGCTATAAGCAACTATGAGTTCGTGATTAATATTTCCATCCATAAAAATTCCTGAATATTCTAAAGTAAAAATACAGCCAAATAAATTTTAAATTCCATTAATGTATAATTATTTGGCAAATTGCTTTTCATATATTCTCAACCCTACCATAAAAAGCTATTTTTACAAATTATAAATGAAATGAATGTTTATTGAGCCCAATTTCGGCAGTAAATCTGCAGGCGGTCAGCCGGCAACAGGATGGATAGAGGTTATTTGCGGATCTATGTTTTCGGGTAAAACCGAGGAACTGATCAGGAGGCTGAACCGCGCCAGGATCGCCGAGCTGAAGGTTGAAATTTTTAAACCGGCTACCGATACGCGCTATCACCAAACGAATGTGGTGTCTCATGATAAAAAAGAAATACGCTCCACGCCTGTGCAGTTTGCCAATGACATCCTGCTTCTTGCTTCAGATTGTGATCTTGTCGGCATTGATGAGGGTCAGTTTTTTGATAGTGAAATTGTGAATGTGTCGGTAAAACTGGCCAACCAGGGCAAGCGCGTTATCATCGCCGGACTTGACATGGACTATATGGCGCGCCCGTTTGAGCCGATGAACAACCTGTTGGCTGTGGCAGAATTTGTAACCAAAACCCACGCAATCTGCATGAGCTGTGGAAGCATCGCGAGTTATACCTATCGTCGTGACAATTCGGACAAAAGAGTGCTCCTGGGCGAAAAGGATATGTATGAGGCCCGGTGTCGCAGATGCTACAACCAAGGCATGCAGACAAAAAGGCAAATGGCGAAATAACCGGGAGCATGCTATTTAAAACAAAGGGTATCGCACTTTCCTACATAAAATACAGGGAAACATCCATCATTGCCCGGATCTTTACTGACGCATTCGGTATGCAAAGCTATATTGTGAACGGTGTCCGCAGCAATAAGGCAAAAATGAAAATGGCCCTTTTCCAGCCGCTTACGCTGCTGGATTTGGTTGTGTATCACAATAAGAAAAAAGAAATCAACCGTATCGCGGAGATCAGGTGCAGCCATTCATTCAGATCGCTGCCTTTCAGTATCAGGAAGACCTCGATTGCTCTTTTTATCACCGAACTGCTTGGCCAAACGTTGAAGGAAGAAGGGGAACAAGAGCAATTATTTGATTTTCTTGCCGGATCTGTGCTTTCACTCGATTTGAATGATCAATTTATTGAAAATTTCCACATCCAATTTATGATTCATTTGAGTCGGTTTCTTGGCATCAAACCTGAATCAGCGAGTATGGTACTACACGATACAGGGCACCACCGCCACTATGATAAAGAGTTTGTGAAGAAACTGGAATTATTGATCAATTCAGATTTTCACGCCCCGATTGTATTGAATAAGTCAGACCGGAGTGAATTCTTAAGCGTGTTGATCCAATACTATCAGATGCACTACGACTCGATAAGGGATTTCAAGTCTGTTCAGGTGTTGAAAGAAGTGTTTAATTAACAAGACAAACAAAAAAAGGCCACCAATTGGCAGCCAGCTAAACATCATTAGAATTTCTGATTTTATACTATAACTGCTTCGTCAGCGAGTACGATGATGTTGTTTTCCAATACCTCCACAATACCACCTTTGATGCGTATTCGCTGGAATTTTGTATTTTTTACAAAAACAATCATGCCTTTTTCGAGCGAGCTGATCAGCGGTGCGTGATTTTTTAGTACCTGAAAAGAGCCCTTGGTTCCGGGGAAAGTGGCAATATCCACTTCTCCTTTATACAATGTTTTATCAGGTGTAATGATTTCGAGTTGCATATTCTGATTAATGTTTTGCCTCGGTAATCAATTTTTCGCCCTTTGCTACTGCATCTTCAATGGTACCCACCAGGTTAAATGCTGCTTCAGGCAGATAATCAAATTCCCCATCGATGATCTTATTAAAACCTCTGATGGTATCCTTGATGTCAACAAGCACACCCTTCAGGCCTGTAAATGCCTCGGCCACGTGGAATGGCTGCGAGAGGAATCTTTGTACCCTTCTTGCTCTGTGCACTATCTGTTTGTCTTCGTCAGACAATTCTTCCATTCCAAGAATAGCGATGATGTCCTGCAATTCAGTGTATCGCTGGATAATCTCTTTCACCCGTTGGGCAGTATTGTAATGCTCATCGCCGATGATATCGGGATTAAGAATGCGGGAAGTTGAATCCAACGGATCCACTGCCGGGTAAATGCCAAGCTCAGCAATTTTTCTTGAAAGTACCGTGGTGGCATCGAGGTGAGAGAAGGTGGTCGCCGGAGCAGGGTCTGTCAGGTCATCCGCCGGCACATATACCGCCTGCACAGATGTGATGGATCCTCTTTTTGTGGAGGTGATCCGCTCCTGCATTTCGCCCATCTCGGTTGCCAGCGTTGGCTGATAACCCACTGCAGACGGCATCCTGCCCAGCAATGCCGAAACCTCCGAACCCGCCTGTGTAAACCTGAAAATATTGTCTATAAATAAAAGGATATCATTTCCCTTGCCTTCCCCATCTCCATCGCGAAAGTATTCAGCAACAGTAAGGCCTGACAAAGCCACCCTCGCGCGTGCTCCCGGAGGTTCGTTCATCTGGCCAAAAACAAGTGTTGCCTGGGATTTTGCCAATTCTTTTGTGTCAACTTTAGAAAGATCCCAGCCGCCTTGTTCCATCGACTTCATAAATCCTTTTCCGTATTTGATCACACCTGATTCAAGCATTTCACGAAGCAGGTCGTTTCCTTCGCGGGTACGTTCGCCCACACCGGCAAAAACAGAAAGACCTGAATATGCCTTGGCAATGTTGTTGATCAATTCCATAATCAATACCGTCTTGCCTACACCAGCTCCGCCGAATAATCCTATTTTTCCACCTTTCACATAGGGCTCAAGCAAGTCAATAACTTTTATCCCTGTGTAAAGCACCTCTGAACTTGTGGACAAATCTTCATATTTGGGCGGGGTGCGATGTATCGGGGCCCTGCCGGTCGCTTTTGGCTGGGGTAATCCATCGATGGCAGCACCCACAACATTGAATAGACGGCCTTTTATATCTGCGCCAATCGGCATTTTTATTGGACCCCCGGTAGCAATAACTTCCATGCCGCGAACAAGGCCTTCTGTACCGTCCATGGCTATGGTCCGTACCCTATCCTCACCCAGATGCTGCTGACATTCGAGCACCACAATATGACCGTCAGGCCTGGTAACTTCAAGCGCATCATAAATATTTGGAATGGATGAAACTTCATCAAAACTGACATCCACAACCGGACCAATTACCTGGGCTACTTTTCCTTTTACCGACATTTTTATTCTAAAAATTTGACCTCAAAAAAACAGTGCAAAGCTAAGCTTAAATATCATTTTATGCCACAATGGTGTTAAATAATTAGGCTTATTGGGAGGGAGAATTGCAAAAATATCCGGCAGTATATTGCATTATTAAAATCAAGCCCCTAATATTGCAGTCCGTTTTGGAGACACCAAAATTCCTCAGTAGCTCAGTCGGTTAGAGCATCTGACTGTTAATCAGAGGGTCGCTGGTTCGAGTCCAGCCTGGGGAGCTTAATAGCAAGGCACTTACGAAGTAAAATTTGTAAGTGCTTTTTTTATGTACATACGTTTTTGTGTGATATACACCTTAAGAGCCGCTTTTCTCCAAGAACCTAAATGGAAAAACGCATCTTTTTTTGCTTTTTTTTCTTTCCACATATATGGATTTTATTACAATTTTGATTGGAAAGCTGAAAAATGAAAGCTCCATGAATTGACCGGAAATGAAGGATTGCCTGAAACACCATTCGGATTTATTGATAAAAACCAGACAAGAAATCTCAGACTTGAACAAAGAACAGAAAGCCATCAGAAAAGCTCAAAAGAAGCTCCAGGTCATCTGGATCATAACCTTTCTCACCATCGCAATTCCGCTTTCAGCTTTCTGGGTGGGTTGGCTGATTTACTGGATGTTCAGGTAAATAACGGGCCTGGAAAAAAGTGGGATAAGGAGATGGGCAGATGATTTCAATAAAACTTTTCCAAAGTTCAAAACTTTGGAAAAGGTGATTCCGGCCCCAATGGTCAGGTCTCCTAAATGACAGATGTGGGAAATTTCGCAAAAATAGCCAAACAATTAAGTGCCGTCATTGCGATGAACTGCCCTGAAAGGGCGGTGAAGAAACCTGCCTGTCTTTAGTATGTGCTATCTGTTCTGAAGAGGGATTTGAAATGCTACCTGATATGATTGTGTTAAAAAACCAGGCATTCAACCATGGTCATGCCAGTTATTTATTGCTTGTTATTCTGTAAACTCAGAACCTGAGAACTAAGCTGATTTCCTGAATTCCTTATACCTGCGGTAGGTCGCAACCGAAAAACCAAACATCAGTACAATGGTGCCAAGCCATAAAATATTAATGAAAGGCATCTCGATGGCTTTCATGATGATGTAATCCTTTTGGGTGGTCTCGATGTTAAGTTCAAACTTCGCCTCAACAGGATGAATATTTACAAAGGATACCCTGGCGCCAATATCTTCATTGACTTCCGGGATATTGCCCATCATTTTATCCTTAATGATAAAAACAGGCTTTAACGTGTATGTGTGCTCCTTGGCCTGTACTTCAATGATGGCTTCCGCTGCCACGTCTTCATCACCCAATTCAATACCCGGAATATCATCGACTTTTTGAACCTTCAGCAAGGTTGCAACAAAATCATTGATGAAAAATCGTTCTCCCATACCAATCATCTGGTTGAGGGGCTCGCTCCATTCGGTTTCCAAATCCGGATCGGGAATCGAGGAAATATGTGTGTATAAATCTTTGTTCAGTTTTCGACGGATATCCGGTGAAACGATGAGCCCCATGTTTGGATTTACCTGCGCGCGCGGATAAAGTGTAAACTCTGGTTCCCCGCTTTTTTTGTATTCTATTTCAAAATAGGTGTTTTCCGGAAGGATGGAAAGTGTATCCCCTTTTTCAAAGACCTTTTTGCCTTTGTATATGTAATCTGCCTTCGCTACTACTTTTCGTTCGTCCATGGTTTTACGGACAATATTCTTAGGAGGCAGACCCGGCACACCGGCAAGCTCTACCCGCTTGCCTTTATAGGTGAGTTCATATTCATCCATTGCCCGGGTTTCGTTCACAAAAAGCAATACATTTTCCTGGTTCATTTCATCGCTCATATCCCTGGAATAGAGCAATCCGGATGTATTGAGCGAAATGACTTTGGAATAACCGGCAGAAAACAAAATGCCCAGCAACATCAACGCAATACCGATATGGGAAATGGAGCCTCCCGCAAGCTTAAGGCTCTTTTTCTTTAATAGTTTTATTAAAATAGTGCTGTTGGCCACAACAGAATATATTCCGGCGGTGAGCAGCAGAATGTAGGCAAAATTGGTGATGCCATATCCGAGAAACACCAGGGTGGATAAGCCCAGGCTGACCAGAACCGGAATAGACAACTCGTTCCAGAGTCTGGATTTATCAATATTTTTCCAGAAAAAGAATTGCCCTGTACCGGAAAGTATGGCAATCAGAATACCACCC
Organism: uncultured Roseivirgaceae bacterium; assembly: GCA_964482185.1. Lineage (GTDB taxonomy): Bacteria > Bacteroidota > Bacteroidia > Cytophagales > Cyclobacteriaceae > JAAUQL01. Next base: position 21,330 of record CAYZWN010000033.1, on the reverse strand, counting down.
CAGATCTGGAATTTTGAATAAAAAAGTGCCTGATCGGCTGGCGGCGCCATATTGGAGCTAATGCCGAATTGTTCCAGAATGGCGTTGTACACCGGGATGGATGTGCCTGCAATCACCTGAAATCCCATCAGTCCAAGTACCGTGGCGCCCATGAAAATCCAGAATTCCCTCGAATATGTAGATACCTCTTCGGCTGATCCCGGTATTTGTTTCCATCTGGCTGCCGACAGAATCGTGGCGCCGGCGGCAAATGCCAGCAAATAGATCAGCAATTGGCCGGAGAGTCCAAGATCAGTAAAGGAGTGTACGGAAGCGTTGCCAAGAATCCCGCTCCTTGTGAGGAAAGTGGCATAAAGAATCAGGATAAAAGTAGTCATCACCAGAATGATGGAGGTCTTCAGGGCCGTATTATTCTTTTTGAAAATAATCATGGTATGAATGCTCGCAACCTGTATGATCCATGGCACATATACGGCATTCTCAACCGGATCCCAGCTCCAATATCCACCAAAGCTGAGGGTTTCGTACGCCCAATAAGCGCCCATCAGTTGTCCTAATGCCATCAAGGCAGTAGAAAATATCGCCCAGGGCAACGCAGGCTTGATCCAGTCTTTATAATCTTTGGTCCATAATCCGGCAATGACATAAGAAAAAGGTATCAGCGTGGTGGCATAACCCAGGAAGAGTGTCGGCGGATGTATCACCATCCAATAATTTTGTAGTAGCGGATTCAGTCCTGTCCCATCGCGGGGCACAAAGTCCGGATTGATCTGGAAGATCGGGTCTGCGATCACGTCTCGCAGCAGCATGAATGGAGAGCTGCCGATTTTTATGTCAAATACAGAAATACCCAGAATCATGGATGCAAGAAAAGCCTGCACTACCGCGAAAATGACCATGATGGGCGCCTCCCAGCGTTTATTGGTATTGATCAGAACGATCCCAAGCAGGCTGTTCCAGAAAATCCAGAGCAGGAAGCTGCCTTCCTGACCCTCCCAGAAGCAGGATATCATATAGTGCACCGGCAGAACCCTTGATGCATGAGCGTAAGCGTAATGGTATTCGAATCGGTTTTGGTAAATGATCAGAAACAATACTACAATAACACCTACGACAAACAGGCTGTGGAGATAAAACAACATTCTGCCATTGCCGGTCCACTCTTTTTTGGCTTCAAGGCCAGTCAGCCGTGTAGCCCTAAAGTAGGAAAAGGCAGAAGCCAGTGCCAATACAAAAGACAGTATGACAAATAAATGTCCTAAATTCCCAATGAAAAGATTAACCATATGATTAGTTTACCTCACTTACCTGTAATGTATTTTCTTCGTATTTGGAGGGGCATTTCAGCAGGATCTGATCTGCGTAGAAGATATCATTTTTGTATTGTCCGATCACCACTACCTGCTCTGATTGTTTGAGATCCGGAGGCATGGGTTTGTTGTAAAATACCTTATTGGATTTGTTGTCATTATCTACCATGAGGAAAGTAACGGTGAGCATATCTTCTCCCGGCTCCACACCGATGATGTCGCCGGTTTCACTTGTTTTAAGCTGTCCCACAACATGTACCTTATTGTCGTTGCCGGATTCAAACATTGCCCTGGCTTCATCAAACGTGACATAAGTACTGGCATCGCCGGCAGTGGAAATGATCACGAAAACGGCAATGGCTATGACGGCAATTCCAATTATATGGGATTTTTTCATTGAATTATTTTTCAAGTAAAACGATACGTTAACAATTTAGTTTATGAATCTTTTCCGGATTTTAAACTTTTGATTTCCCGTTCAAGGGATGAAATTTTCCTGTCTGACCGGATGGCAAAAATAATCAAACCTGTAAAAACGATGGCTACCACCACCACGACCACGTAAATTTTTCCTTCTGACCGCATCCGGTCAGCCATGTCTATGGCTGCCGGGCCATTTTCCTGTGCCATGGCCATCGTGTTATTTATTAGCAACAAAAGCATTGCTACAATTGAAACCAATATCCTCCGTGCGTTTTTAATCATAATCCGCCATTTGTTTGTACTTCCTCAATCATATTGCTGATTTTCCTTGCCCTGATGCGAAGGCTTGCAAACCAGACGCCGATCAAAGACCAGCCGACCACTGCAGGGTAAAAGACCAGTCTTAAATTACTATCCAGATCGTAAGCGTTAAAGCCCGGATTTCCACCACTTCCGGGATGCAGTGAATCGGTGAGCCGTGGCAAAATGAAAATCAGGGGCACCGCGGCAGCAAACGCAAAAATATTGTAAACAGCGCTGATCCGGCCTTTTTGATGACTATCATCGATGGAAGCGCGTAAAACAAAATACGCAAGGTAAATCAGAAGTGCAATGGTGGTGGCATTGAGTTTGGGATCATTTACCCACCAGTCGCCCCAGGTAAACCGCGCCCAAACAGAGCCGGTCGTGACACCCAAGATGCCAAAGACAACCCCTATGGTTGCAAACTCAGAGGCTTTGATGTCTGCATCGATATTTGAATTTTTAAGGTACCAGACAGAATATACCATTGATGTGATGAGGAGGATAAACATCGCGAACCACAGCGCAACATGGTAAAAAAGGTTGCGGATGGTTTCGTTCAGGATGGCCAGCCTCGGGACTTCGATCAGAAAGCCGTAAATGATCACGTAATAAATGATCGCTACACCCAGCACCTTCCACCAATTATCTTTAAGAAACACCCCCATATTTGATCAATTCAACAAAAATCCATCAATTCGATCGCCAAAGATACGGAAACAATATGACAGAGGTGGTGATAGAAATAATAATTATCGCCGCCAGCGTGATGATCTCATCATAAGTGGTGCTGCGATTCAGGCCCTCAATGGCCGAATTGGATATTTTTATGAGGAGCAGCAACATCGGTATGATAACGGGAAAGCCTAATACTGCCATTAGGGTGCCGCTGTTGGAGGCCTTGGATGCAATGCTGGAAATCATGGTAAAACTTGTTGAAAACCCAAAGGCGCCCATGAGCAGATTGAGTATGAATAATACCGGGTCGGCTACCGGAAATCCAAGCAGGACGGCATAGATTAAAAATCCAGCGAGGATCAGAAAGATCATCAACAGGCTGTTGAATATAATCTTTGAAATTATCACCGACTGCGGACTGGCAATGGTGTAATAATACAACTGTCGCGCTTTACTCTCCTGTATAAAGCTTTTTGCAATGGAATTGGTGGCGACAAAAAGCATGATGATCCAGAACAGCACATTCCACGTAGGCGTATTGATTGGCACCTTACCCAGGTTGAAAGTGATGTACCCTACAAAAACCGAACTTACCAGGTAAAGCAGCATACCGCTGAGCGCATACTTCATTCTCAGTTCAATGAGTATTTCCTTTTTTACCAATGTCCAGACTTCGCGAAAAAGCAATCCCGTGTTTTTTATGCAAATATATTACAAAACCGGGAGGAGCAGCGCATTTTTTACCTGTAGGCAAAAACTCAGTGGTTCATGCTGATATCGCATCGGAGTCCTGACTCAGTTACCGGACCAGGCAAATACGGGCTTTTTGGATTGAGCTTATTCTAATGAATGAAATGTTCTGCCTTGATTCTTAATCGCAGGAATAAAGGTCCTTGCATATTTTACAATAATAGCTAAGATCCAGACCCGATGATTGCATAAGTTCTTCATTCAGGGCGAGCTTCTTCGGATGATCAACGGCGATAATTTCCCCATCCTTTAGTATGGCTACCCTGTCGCAAATTGCTATGAGCGGCAATATCGATTGCGAGACGATCAGGAGTGTGGCATCCATGGAACTGAGCTTCTTCATCAGCTCATGCACCATTGACGGGTCAAGGTTTGAGAAGGGCTCATCCAGGGCGATCACCTCCGGTTGCATGGCCAGCACTGTGGCCAGGGCTACGCGTTTGCGTTCGCCAAATGACAGATGGTGTGAGGTTAGTTTTTCAAAACCATCCAGGTGCATGATACTTAGCGCCTCCCGGACACGCGAAGCGGCTTCTTCCGGAGAAAGCCCGAAATTAAGCGGCCCGAATGCCACGTCCTCTTCCACGGTGGGGTTGAAAAGTTGATCATCCGGATTCTGAAACACCAAACCAACCTTTCTCCGTATTTCATGTAGGGTGGCCTTCGTTACCGGCATTTCGCCAATTCTGATGCCACCTTCTCCCCGAAGCACACCATTGAGTTGTAACAGCAAGGTAGATTTCCCGGAACCGGAAGGTCCGATGATGCCCAATTTCTCTCCGGCAGCTACCTCCAGAGAAACATTCCTGAGAACAGGCTTTTCAGGTGTATATGCGTATTTCAGGTTTTCTATACTAACTGATAAAGGCATTTTTTTCGCTTAGAGAATTAGAGCAGGATTCTGATTAAAAGAAATGCAAAAATGAACATTGTTGGGAATAAAACATCTTTTGCCCGTAATTTTAATGTTTGCATATCCGGGAATTCCCCGTCAAAGCCGCGCGACAACATAGAACTGTAAATGGTTTGTGAGCGCTCCCAGCTTCGCAAAAAAATCATAGCTGCCTGGTTGCCATATACATTTATTTTATTCACAGTCAGCTTGCCTGGCGTTCTGCTTTCGCGGGCCATGTTGGTGCGCATTGCTTCCTCGGTCAGGAGAAATACATACCTGTACAGAATGGCAGAAATCCCACAGATTATTTTTGGCATGTGCATTTTCCTGAGGCCCATGAGCAATCTGTGAAATCGCTCGGTAGAAGTAAGCAGCACCAGAATGGCAACAGATGTAAATCCTTTTAAGAAGATAATGGAAGCTGCTTTCACTGCAGGATCATCAATATTCCATGCCACGGTACTTCCCTCAAATGCAGTAGAAATAGGGTAAAATATTGCTGCCATGGCAATAAAGGGCAGTACCACAACAATACGCCTGATTAAAAAACCAACGGGCACCCGCGATGCCCATACGACCAGTGCGAATACTGCGATGTACCAAAAAAAATGCCCGGGTTCTCCGCTGGTTTTCTCAGTAACTACCACAACGATTGCTGCAAAAGCCGCAATAAGTTTGGCCCTGGGATCAACCCGGTGCACAGGGGAATCCAAATATGCATGTTTGTCAATGAATTGATGCCGCACTTTCGGGTGTTATTGTTTATTGGCCTGCTTTGCCTTGTATCCGTAATAGAAGCCTGTAATGCCAAAAATCAGGGACAAGCCAACGATTATTTTGTAAGGGGTAGGGATTTGCGGTTTTGAGTATTCAGTTTCTGTGAAGGATGCTGGCGGCACCGCTTCTGCCGGCGCTTCTGCCTCCGGTTTTGGCGGGTTCATAAATTCAGCTGACACGGTCACTTTCATCTGTTCGCGGTGGCCATGACCATCATCTGCCTTGATGATCCAGTCGCCTTTCACATTCGGAATAAAAGTAAAATATCCCAACATATCTGTTGTGCCCGTCTGATAGGGTTTTTTACTATCTGCGGGTGAAAAAACCGATATCATTGCATTACCGGCAGGCTCATCCGCGGCATACAGCGATCTTGAAATAACAGTTGGAAAATTTAATTTGACCTCAATATCGAGGTCGTGGGCATAGAGTCCCGACCCGCATAAAACCACCAATAAGATAATAGAAACAATATTTTTTTTCATGATAAGTAAAGATTTGTCTGTTGTATCAATGCTGCAAAATATCCGGTTTAACCTTACGAAAAAAGTTTACTGCCGCAAATGTAATGCCCCCTTCGATCAGGGCGGTGATGACGTAAGCCATGAATAAAATGAATATGCCGGTTCCATAACCCGAAAATCTGAATTCGAGGGCCATCAGCATAGCAGGTACGAGTATTCCTGAAATTCCGGCGAGGAATGCCCGCACGGAAATGTTCAGTGGTACATATCTCCAAATAAGCCAGGCGAGCCAGGCGCCACTCCCCATATTGATCGCGTTAACGCCAAGCGTGAGCAATCCACCATACTGAAATATCAGGGACTGTATCAGCAAGACTGTAAAAACGACAGGGAAAGATTTATTGCCAAGAATGATTCCGGCAAGGCCAAATAATCCAAGATGTATTGATGCCCCTCCAATGGGAAATTGTAGAAGCGAAACCACGAAAAGCGCTGCGCCGGTCATCCCCATCTTTGGAATATCCTCACTCTTTACTGATTTACCTGAAAAGTAAATAGTCGCAACCGAAACTGCATGGGCTGCAAGACAAACAGGG
>CAYZWN010000033.1:0-15124 GCA_964482185.1 uncultured Roseivirgaceae bacterium | reverse complement strand
CAGGGGTATTGATAATGCCATCGGATATGTGCATCGTAATTGCAAATATTTAAGTCAGGCGGCTAAAATATAGAATAAACGGGTGGTAAAAAAGCCAACTCATTGTTATGGCGCCCATATTATAAAAGAATTATTTGCGCTGTAAATTCCATGCCGGCCATGCCTTTTTCAGTCAGCAGAAAGCCACTTGTCAAACCATGCGAAAGCATCGCGTTGCATTTCGGCATCGAATTTATGCAATCCCTCATAGAAATTGCACCGGTATCTTTCCGGTCCTCCGGCCTTTTCAAAAACCTCTTTGAGGATATCATCGGCTTTTTTCATTTCTTCCAGAGTAAAAAGCTGGTCCTGGTTATTATTTAGCACCATGGTAGGAAGCGGCGCCCGCAGGCCTAGTATTTCCGGAAATTCCAGGTATTTTGGCAGCAGCGGGGTGTAGGTCATCCATGTATGGGTATAGGACTTATACATCAGAAAATCGCGCCAGGTGCTCATGAAGCCCACAGCAACGGCACATTTAATGCGATGGTCGATACCTCCAAGATACACCGTTCGCAGTCCGCCGCCCGAAAGACCGGCGCACCCCATGTTTTCTGAATCGACTTCCTGCCGGTGGCTGAGCACATCAAGGGCCGCCCGGTCTTCGGCCAGAAATACTCCGGGCCAGGTTGTGCCTCCGCAAAATAGCGACTTGGACAAAATATGCTCATGATCGGACGCCCACCGGTTGTACCGGTCAATATTTTCCGGTGCCTCCGGGTCATCAGATACTGCTCCTGAACTTTGATACCGCTGAGCCATCTGCTCAGTCAGGTCTTCGATCCGAACCCTCCGGCTGGCAAATGCAAACGAATCGGGTACCAATACAACATAACCTCTTTTGGCAAGCTCATTTGCCCAGGCAAACCCATCGTAATAACGTTTCTGGTGTTCCGCCATCATGGGGTGTTGGTTATCTGAGGTTTTAGTGATTTTTCGCCGGCCAAAATATTTGTTTCCACCGTGATCATGCAAGGCGAGTACACCGGGGAGCTTGCCTTTTGCGCCCGACGGCTTTAAAAGGATGGCCTGGGTTTGCGGTCCGTATGGCAATTGCCAGCTCAATTCTTCAATTTCCAGACCATCATACTCGTATTTCTTATCGATGCTTACCTTTGGGTTTTTTGGTATTTGCGGTGAGGCAATGAGTTCATTCGATTTTGCAATTGCTTCCGTTCTCCAGATATCAATATTTTCCCGGCCACCTTTTCTTAGTGATAAAAGTGGAGGTGTGTCACAAAGACCCGCTGCCCAGGACCCATAGGCGCCAATGATGCTTTTTGTCTGATTTGGATTCAATGATGTATTCATTTCATCCCGGAGGCTCATTGCCGAAAACGTTCCCGGCCACATGGCCATTCCGCCCAGCATGGCAGTGGATTTTATAAATTGTCTTCTGGGTTGGGTGGGTTTGAAAATATCCATAAGTAAAGTGAATTTGAGGATGATCGTTAGTGAAGCATCCGGTCAGTATTTGTTATTCAATTCATTGGCTTTTGATCCATTAAAAACCAGGATATTCCCAGGGTGCCCTGTATGCCCTGCTCATCATAGCCTGAGCTTCCGGGTCATTTTCAACCAATTGGTTATGGCTATCCCACTGCAGGCTACGTCCCAATTTATACGACATGATTCCCAGCAGGCTCATATTCGTTGCATAATGTGAATTCAGGATGTCAGCGGCAGGTTTGGTTCCTTTGTTTATTGCATTTATAAAATCATCCCATAATTCAGGAATATTCTGGCTGTCGGGCATGTGCAAAGTATGCTCCATGTGCACTTCCTGCCCACCCTTGGTACTTGGGTAAAATGTCCAGCCATCCAGCCATCCCATATGAAATGTGCCGTTTGTGCCATAGAAATGAACCCCGATATTGTGCTTCTCACTGCCTGAACCACCAATTCGCCGATGCTCCCACTCGGCTGTGAATGACTCAAACGCAAATGTAATGGTTTGCCAGTCGGGTGCATCGGTATCGCCTTCGGGATCAAAAACGCCACCTGTGGAGAAAACAGTTTTTGGTTGTTTCTCTTCAGACCACCACAATATCTGGTCAAACCAGTGCACGCCCCAGTCGGCGCACATCCCATTGGAAAAATCGAGGTATCCGCGAAAGCCACGCGGATGCATGCCCGGCTTGTAATCCAACAGCCGGGAAGGGCCACAGTACATATTCCAGTCAAGACCTTCCGGTGCAGGTACTGCAGTTTGTCCGGGTCTTTCTCCGCCATACGCGTAATGCACAAATGCCCTTACCATTTTGATTTCGCCAACCTTCCCGGATCGCAAAAACTCCATACCTGCCATATTGTGCGGTGCCGCATGCCGGTGCAAACCAACCTGCACAACGCCACCGTATTTTTGCTGAGAGGCTACCATGGCCTTCCCCTCGTTTATGGTGTGCCCAATGGGTTTTTCGAGATAAACATGACAACCGGCTTCCAGGGCAGCAATGGCCGGAAGCGCGTGCCAGTGGTCGGGTGTGGCGATGATAGCGATTTCTGGTTTTTCTTTTGACAGCAATTCGCGATAGTCTTTGTAGCGCTTAGGAGATTTTCCGGTCAGCTCATTCACCTTTTTTGCAGCAACATCCAGTTGCCGGTCATCCACATCGCAAAGCGCCACGGTATCGACTGTGCCGGACGCAATGGCAGTGGTGAGAATATTCATTCCCCACCAGCCGCTGCCAACCAGAGCAGCAGAATACACCTTGTGTTTTTTGGCTAAAATAATGTTTGGAAAACTCATGGCCAACAGGCTCCCGCCTGCACTTTTTTTGATGAATGCTCTTCTTTGCATGATATTCAGATTAAAGACAGGGCCGATTTAACGACCCTTTAAGTCTTAGTACGTATGTGATTATTACTAAAATTCCAAATGACTAACTCCACGTCCTGTCCCAGCTTTGGTCCTTATCCCATTGGGGAGTTGGGGCGAAATATTCCTCGCCTTCACGCAGGTGTTCCTTAATTACCGGCTCGTTCAGATCAACGCCGAGGCCGGGAGTTTCGGGTACCTTGATATAACCATTTTGGAGAATAGGCTTTTCAATGCCTTTTACCATATCTTCCCACCAGGGTGTATCCACATCGTGGTGCTCAAGGGCAATGAAGTTTTCTGTAGCTGCGGCGCAGTGCACATTGGCCATCATCGAAATGGGCGTACCCGCAAAGTGCAAAGCCATGGCAATACCATGTTCCTCAGCGTAGTCGCCAATTTTCTTAGTTTCCAGAATGCCACCGGCAGAGGCAAGGTCCGGATGCACCATATCCACGGCTTTGGCATCGATCAGTTTTATAAATTCCTCCTTCAGGTAAATGTCCTCTCCCGTGAGCGTTGGCGTGTTGATGGCCTCAGTAATCTGCCTCCACTGATCTGTGTAAAACCAGGGTACCATGTCTTCGAGCCAGGCAAGCTGATATTTTTCCAGAGCATGGCCAAGTCTGATGCACGAATTGACACCGATATGTCCGAAATGGTCGGCGGACATGGGTATTTCATAACCCACGATATCGCGCACCTGGGCCACATATTCCGACAATTTTTCCAGGCCAAGGTCTGTAATTTGTATTCCCGTAAAGGGATGTTTGGTCATGCCGTAACTGCCCAGATCTTCAGACCACTGCTTGCGCTGATCCCATACTTTGGCGCCGATGAGTGCGCCTGGTATGTCTTTAACAAGTTGAATCCCAAAATCCATTTTCAGGAAAGTGAAACCTTTATCCATGCGACTTTTCATGCGTTCGGCATAAACCTTCGGATCGGAGGAGGAAGGGGTATCAGCGTAGAGCCTGATTTTATCGCGGTATTTTCCTCCGAGTAGCTGGTAAACAGGTACGCCATAAGCTTTGCCGGCCAGGTCCCAAAGCGCCATTTCCACACCTGAAACACCTCCTCCTGCGCGTCCTTGCTGACCAAATACTTTTATCATTTTGAAAAGCTGCTCTACATTACATGGATTTTTACCCAATATTTTACTCTTGAGAAAAAGAGCATATTTCGGGTCTCCGTGATCGCGCACTTCACCGAGACCGTAGATGCCCTGGTTCGTGTCGATTTTAATGATGGGTGCCTTGGTGGTAAAGGCTATTCTCAGGTCCGTGATTTTGAGATCTGAAGGTTTTGAGTTTTTATTCACTTTTTGGGTGGTGTACTCGAGTTCCTGTTCGGCAAAGCCATCAAACATGTAACCTAGCGCCAGGCCACCGAGACCGGCTTTTTGAATAAAATCCCTTCTTGAATTCGTTGAATTGTCTTGCTTGAATGAAAGCAGTTTTTGCAGTCTTTTGGATATGTTTTTTGGGTTCATCGGAAATGTTGTTTTGAGATGAGGAATAAACTGATTATAATTATCCTAACTTTTTTGCTAATATTCAAACTTAATTTCCTGTTGTTCGCGATTCTCCCGGAATGGCAAAACAATTAATAAAAACCCAAAAATGGATCATAAAATTCTAATATATAGAATACTGTTGATTGGCGCACTTCTGAGTTTGTTCGCCTTTATTTTGATCCTTTGGCTGGATTTGCCGTTTACAACCGGGCCATTTCTCACCCTGTTTTTTGTGTTGCTTGCACTGGGGTTCAACGGATTTGAAAAGCTGAAGAGCTTTTCTTACACGATATGGATATTCGCAGCCGTCACGGCTTCCATGTACTTTCCTGAATATTTCACGAAAGTGGGCAGTTTCGAATTGAAACGCCTGATCGTTCCGCTGTTGCAGATCATTATGTTCGGCATGGGATCGCAAATGAGCGTCAAGGATTTCACCGGAGTCATCAAAATGCCAAAAGGAGTACTCATCGGTGTTGTGGCTCAGTTTAGCATTATGCCGGTAGTCGGATTTACAATTGCTACGATGTTTAACTTTCCGCCTGAAATCGCAGCAGGTGTTTTGCTGATTGGCTGTGCGCCAAGCGGATTGGCTTCCAATGTGATGTCGTACATCTCGCGCGCCAACCTGGCCCTCTCCGTAACCCTCTCCGCCACTGCAACCCTGCTCTCCCCGCTTATGACACCGATGCTGATGAAGGTGCTGGCGGATCAGTATATCGAAATCAGATTTTGGTCCATGATGCTCGACATCATCAATATGATGATTTTGCCCATTGTCGCAGGCTTCATTTTCAATCTGTTTTCCAAAGCTATTTTAAACAGAAGAGAAGCCATTGTACAATTGGCCGTGTATCTGTTCATTATCATAATAAAGAATTTTATTTATTGGAAATCCGGTGACTTTTCAGAAGCAGGCTTTTTACCTCAGGCTGTATTGATATCTTTACTATGGGATATGATATGGTTTTTTATACTCCCCATGACCGTTGCGACAACTTTGAAAATGGCTTTTAGGGGCTTTGATAAATGGATGGATAAAATACTTTCATTTTTGTCCATGGCAGGTATCGCAGTCATCATCACCATTATCACCGCTGCCGGAAGGGACAGCCTGCTCGATGTTGGTTTGTTGCTGATCCTCGCAACTTTTATGCACAACCTTACGGGTTACGGCCTGGGTTATGGCGCAGCCAAATTGCTCCGCATGTCGCAAAAAGACTGCAGGACGATCGCCTTTGAGGTCGGCATGCAAAATGGCGGGCTGGCATCCGGCCTTGCCCTGCAGATGGGCAAAATCGCCACAGTCGGGCTTGCACCGGCAATTTTTGGCCCACTTATGAATATAACAGGTTCGTCGCTGGCAACCTACTGGCGCAGCAGGCCAATTGAAATAGAGAATAAATCCAACAATACATAAACCCGAATGAATATGAAAAATTTATGTGCATTAATCCTCATGCTGCTGATTTGCAGCAACAGCTTATTTGCCCAGACATTTCTTTCTAAAGAAATGATGCAGTTCTATACAAAGGAATGGACAGGTGAAAGATACCCGGATGGACGCCCAAAAGTACCGGATGATTTACTTAAGCGGCTCAAAAATATTTCCATCGAAGAAGCCTGGGGTGTGCTGAGGGGTGAAGGATTTAACAACCAATTCGACGCCGGCTGGAAAATGTTGCATGATGATGAACCATTTGTAGGCCGTGCCCTCACAGCACAGTATATGCCTTTGAGACCGGACGTGAATAAGCGCATTCTGGATGATGGGCATAATAACGGCCAATTGGGCGCCTCCAACTCCTGGCCGATTGATGCCTTGCAAGAAGGTGACGTGTATGTGGCTGACTGCTTTGGCAAAATCATCGATGGCACTTTGATCGGAGACAATCTCGGAAATGCCATTTATGCCAAATCCAAAACCGGGGTGGTATTCGATGCAAGCGCCCGTGACCTCGAAGGACTTTCACAGATTGAGGGCTTCAACGCCTTCGTACGCGACTGGGATCCTTCTTATTTGCGAGAAACCATGCTTACCGGTATCAACTGCCCCATCAGAATAGGAAGGGCCACCGTATTTCCCGGCGATGCCGTACTGGCAAAAAAAACCGGTGTGCTTTTCATACCTCCCCATCTTTTGGAGAAGGTGGTCATCACCTCAGAATTCATCGCTTTGCGTGATAAATTTGGTCATGAAATGTTGCGCAAGGGCGTTTACACACCAGGGCAGATCGATGGCCAGTGGTCGGATGACATCAAGGACGCCTTTCTGAAATGGATCGATGCCAATCCGGATGCCCTTCCAATGAGCAGAAAGGAGCTGGATGAATATATGAAAAACAGGACCTGGTAGGTCGCTGTGCAGGATTGGTTTTGAAAATCAGGACTTGTATTTAAATGTTTGCCTGATTTGTTATTCTCCTCTATCACAATTCGCAGATATATCTGGCTGAGGTATGCATTGGTCCAGAGTTGACGAATATGCAAGTCTTGTTCCGGCATTACACAAGAAACGATTAAAGGAAATCCTCAACACGTGGAGATGTCGGGTATTGTAGTCCAATCATTAATTGTTTAGCTGAATGTACCGCTACGAGTACAGTTGGTTTTAACCTTGGTTTTCAAAATTAGTAGGTGAAGGAGATATAGGCGGATTAGAACCAATGATAGCATCGCGGAAAAACAAAGTTATAATTGAAATGCATCGGTTATGGTTTAAAAATTGAATTACAGGAATAAGCAAATATGTGGAATAAAGAACGTGCTTGATGTAGTTTTAGAGCGATTAATGAAAAAAGCCCATCATATTTAAAATCTCATTGGATCAATATTACTTGAAGAATGTAAGAGGCTTGATTTGTGTGCTATTCTTGCAAAAACCTGCATATTTGATGAACTTTAGCTAATGATTAAAAAGGTATATATTGACACTTCCGTTGTAGGAGGATATTTTGACGAAGAATTCGAGTTCTGGACGAAACTTTTCTTTGAATCAGTTAGGAAAAAAGAATTTCAGGTTGTCATATCTGAACTCTTAACTGAGGAACTCAAATATGCCCCAAACCACATTCGAACCTTTTTAGATGATCTACCGAAAGAATTCAAGATATTTATTGAACTTAATGAGGAAGTAGAGAATCTTGCGAGACGCTACATTGAGAATCAAATTGTTGGTATCAAGAGTCTTGCTGATTGCCGTCACATTGCCAGTGCAACTGTGCATGAAATTGAAATTCTGACAAGTTGGAATTTCAAGCATATCGTAAACTTAAACAAAATACAACTTTACAACGGAATTAATCTTCAGAACGGTTATAGAACTGTTGAGATTCGATCCCCCAGAGAAATTGTAAACTATGAAGACTAATATAAAAACCGAAAAGAAATTTGATGCTGTTAAAATGATGCGTGACATTCGCGATAAAATTGACAAAGAAACAAAGGGGATGTCCTTTGAACAGTTGAAACAATACTATAAGAACAGCGCTGAGGAAAACAGGAAAAAAGCTGTTAGGAAATAAACGCTGGTCGGGCATTTGGCACTTGCGCAACCAGAGGCTACTGAAAAGTGACCTTTCCAGCAAAGCAGCTTCCGCGAGAGACTTTTTGGAGGATTGGTAAAATTTTCCATTCCGTGATTATGCCGGTACAGCCTTTTGTGTAAATCGCTGGTCTGACCCTTGTAGAAAAGGTCTTTGGATGGAGAATATAGTATGTAAACAATGACCATTTAACAAAAAAAGACCAATTCCTATTGGTCTTTAAAAGTCGGGGTGGCCAGGCATTTAATCAGGCAAACAGCCGAACATGAGCGAAGTATTGAACAGCAACGAAAGCAGGAACTTCAAAACATCAACAGAGAATTGGCATCTCTTACTCAAAGCAATGGTACCATCATCAAAAATCAAAAGGCATTGGAGGATTGCATGAAATAACTTTCGGGCTTGATTACCCAAACCTGTCCGATGCATATCGGAAACGCTGAGAAAAGGGAGGGATGAGCGCTGTCCGGTTTTGAGGCTCCGGAACATGGTAACAATCGGATAATGGATTACTTTCCTGCCACAGGATGCATTACTGGTTCGCTTTTAGTTCATGGCGGAGGAATGATCATGACAGCCTATTATTGAAACGACTACTGGTTGCTACTCTTATCGTCTTTTGACCACGAATAAGGCCATGCACGGGGTGTTGTTCCCCGCTTTTTATTGGGCGTATCTGTCATGTCGAAATGCAGTCTGGCCCCTTTCATCAGGTCGTCGTACCTGATATAATTCTTGTCATACACCTTTCCGTTTACTGTCATCCTGTTGATGTACCTGTTTTTGCTGTTGTTGGCCGGGGCTTCAATGACCACGCTTTTTCCATTTTCCAGCTCTATGGTCATCTTTTTAAACAGCGGAGCACCCAATACGTACTGGTCTGATCCCGGTGTCACAGGGTAAAAGCCCATTGCGCTATACACATACCATGCAGAGGTCTGGCCGTTATCCTCATCACCGCAATATCCATCGGGAGTGGGCATATACATCCTGTCGAGCACCTCCCTTACCCAGTATTGTGCTTTCCAGGGCTCACCGGCATGGTTATACAGGTAGATCATATGTTGTATGGGCTGATTGCCATGGGCGTACTGTCCCATATTGGCGATCTGCATCTCACGAATCTCATGAATGGTATGACGATAATAGGAATCATCAAAAATGGGTGGCAGCACGAATACCGAGTCGAGCATTGCCACAAACACCTCCCTGCCTCCCATCAGGTCTATCAGCCCCTGTACATCATGAAACACAGACCAGGTATAGTGCCAGCTATTGCCTTCGGTAAATGCATAGCCCCAGGCGAAGGGGTCGAAGGGATCCTGGAAGGTGCCATCCTGGTTTTTGCCACGCATTAGTCTTGTTTCAGGATCGAACAGGTTTCTATAGTTTTGACTGCGTTGCAGGAACCTGTCGATTTCTTCCTGCGGACGACTAAGGGCTTTGGCCAGCTTCCAGATGGTCCAGTCGGCATAGGCATATTCCAGGGTACGTGCGGCACTTTCGTTAATACCCACATCATGCGGCACATAGCCCAGCGTGTTGTAGTATTCATGTCCGTATCTGCCGGTGGCACGCACCTGCGGATGAACATTTTCTGTGCCATGCAGAATGGCCTCATACAGGGCATGGATGTCATAGTCCCTTAAGCCTTTCAGATATGCATCGGCCACCACCGTGGCAGAGTTGTTGCCGATCATAACGGAACGGTGCCCCGGGCTGGCCCACTCTGGCAGAAAGCCGCTGGCAAGGCCGGCATTCACCAGACCTTCCTGCATCTTCGCGTTCATGGACGGGTACATCAGGTTCAGAAACGGGAATACCGCTCTGAAGGTATCCCAAAAGCCGGTATCTGTAAACATGTAGCCTGGCAGCACCTCACCGTTATAAGGGCTGTAGTGCGCCACCTGTCCGTTGGTGTCGTATTCATAGAATTTTCGCGGGAAAAGCAGGGTGCGCCATAGCATGGTGTAGAACGTTTGCATCTGATCATTGGTGCCACCTTCCACCTGGATCCTACTTAGCTCGCGGTTCCAGATGGCGCGACCATCTGATGCGACCTCTTCGAACGACCTGTTTCCTATTTCAAGCAGGTTGTGCTCAGCCTGCTCATGGCTGATAAATGAGGAGGCAACTTTTATCTGCACCTGTTCCCGGCGATGGGTACTGAAACCAACAATGGCGCCAGCATGATTGCCGGTTATTTCAGCCATGTCATCAAACAACTCATCTCCATCCCACACATAAAAGCTTTCAAAGGGCTTGTCGAAAACCAACACAAAGTAATTCCGGAAGTTCTCAGGCACCCCACCGCTGTTTCTTGTGGTGTAGCCAATGATTTTATTTTCGGATGGAATGACCTTCACATAGGAGCCCCTGTCGAAAGCATCAACCACCAGCCAGGCGTGATCTGTTTCCGGGTAGGTAAGCCTGAATCGGGCTGCGCGCTCTGTCGGGGTGATCTCAGCCGTTACGTCGTGGTCTGCCAGGTATACGGAATAGTAATATGGTTTTACGGTCTGCAACCGGTGTGATATCCAACTGGCACGATCATCTTCGTTGAAGCGCAGATCGCCCGTGACAGGCATGATGGAAAACTGTCCGTAGTCGTTCATCCACGGACTGGGCATGTGGGTTTGTTTCAGGCCGCGAACCTTGTCGTCGGTATAGCTATACTGCCAGCCACTGCCCATCCTGCCGGTCTGGGGTGTCCAGAAGTTCATGCCCCAGGGCAAGGCCATGGCTGGATATACATTGCCGTGCGACAAATTTGGCTTCGACATAGTACCCATCAGGGGATTTACATGGTCAACAGGTTCTGTTATTTCAGACGTCTGATGTGGTGCCGTACAGAATTGAAAAGAGGGTGCCAATGCAATCAGGATTAGAAAGTAGCGAATCTGCTTCATGTTTATATTTTTATGTAATATTCGTTTTGGTGTTGCTGTGCTTATTGTTTTTATAGCAAAACAAAGATATACTTCACGGCACTATCAAAAAAATGTATTAGCCCCTCTATTCAATAATCACCGGCAAAGTATCTTTTGTGCAGGCATGAGTCCGCTAAAATGCCTTGCTGGTAACAGGCGGTAATGTGGAGTCGGTGGTGCCTTTGATGAGCATCCAGCCTTCTGAGTGAGAAAAGCATGAATGAGATATTTAACCTGGAATACATCCCTCAAAATCTTTTTTACACTGGCTCGGTGTAATGGGTATGGTTATTTTTGCAGCCTTTCACAGTGATAAATAAACCAGATTGATCAGGTTTTCTGCCGCGAACATAAAAGGTTGCCGCAATCAGTCGAAGTGTAATTTGTGTTAAAAAGGCGGTAAAGCATTAGCACGATAGCCTTTGAGTATCTGTTAAGGGTATTTTATTTAAAACACCAAATAATTCGCTGCCATGAAATATTATCTTCGAAATTTGTTCCTGTTGTCCTTTTTAGCAGCGTCAGCCTGCACAACCGGCGATCAAAAGGGTTTGGCAGAAAATGACAATGCGGCGAAAAGTTTTATAAAAGATAAAAATACCGTCTTGCTTTGGCTATTTGATGAAGAGGCCTATCCCAATGCCACTCTAACAGATGCCAGCCCATACGAAGTTGCTGACCTTTGGCTTACCTCATCAAGTCTTACAGAAGGAAAGTTCGGGAATGCCCTCTCAAGTTCTGACGGCTATAACGTCATGTATGCAGGCTACCCGGGTCGTGGTGCGTTGAGTCCGAGGCAACCCGATGGTGAGCCAACAGGATTGTGGGGGCCTACTTATGCACCTGCCATGCTATTGGAAGCTTTCGCTAAAAGAGACTTCTCTATAGAGTTTTGGCTCAAGCCAGGCGGTAAGCCTGAAAAGGAGGCCTTCATTGCTGATATGGGCAGGGGCTTTGAGCCTGGTTTTTCCATCAGCATTACGGGTCAAGGCAAAAAACTTAGCGTGCATAATCACTACAGGGGAATGATAAACGAATTTGAGCTGCCTGGACATTTTTACAATCCTGAGCGCTTTATTCATCTTGCTATTTGCATTGATACTGTCGGCAACGGCATACTTTTTATTGATGGAGAGCGATCATCAACCAGTAAATCCGATAAAATAGAAAAATCAGCCCTTCCTGACGTGGAAAGTCCCAGGGATAATTTTGAAGATGACAGAGGCTGGGCCCTGCTTAGCCTGGAGGAGAGAAAAACCAGGCGCTTTAATGTCGCCCTCTTGCAAGACAGACGGGCTGGATCCGAACTTATTGGGGCCCTGGATGAATTCCGTGTGTCTGATACCCTCCGCTTTACAAGCGACAACTTCAAACCGGTAACCTATTCCAGAAACTATTCTTCTTTTGTCTATAAAAGTCCCACACCTACCGGGCCACCTTTGCTTCTTTCTGCTGATGTGCTGGAAAATTATGACCCGAGTGATCACCCACTCTTATTTGGAAAAAGAAAACATCTTTTTGTTGATGACAAAATTCTGGAGGCTAATGGCAAAACAAACGTCTTGATATCAGCAAAACAGCTAAACTTTAAGCGAGCTGACAAGACGGATATCGAAAAGGTAAATGGTGAATGGAGAATTTCATTTGCGCAGAACGGCGACCGCAAACTGGGCATTGCCACCGCGAATTACAATTCTTCACTGGGCCTGGTGTATCTCTATGAAACACAGGATGGCATTCATTTCGAAGGTAAACCTGTGGATATGGTCAATTATCCCATGGGAGGTGATTTTTTTCTTGACACGAGTCCGGAGGCTGTGGATAATGGTACGCGATATAAAATGACGGCATATGTTTGTGGCCGGGGGATTTACCTTTATAATTCTCCTGATGCCATTCACTGGAAGAGAAATGAAACGTCCATGTTGCCGCTTTTATCGGGAGGGAGCGCAGAATCATTTTACGACGATCAGCAGGGAACTTATGTAACCTACCTGAAAAGAGATGCCAGTTTTAATAACCCGCAAGCGATAAATCCTGAAAAGCGCGTATCCGTGCGCTTCGAAACCCGCGATCCATACCGGGTCTGGCCTTTTAAGAAGATGATACAACCTTATTTTGAATATGGTCCCTACCCATCAGTGACAGGAGAAGGGGTCACGCAGTTTGTATTGCCACACGGACCTCCGGGCTATGAACAGGTTTACCGCACCCGTGTGTTAAAATATCCGTATGCAGCAGATACTTACCTGGCCTTTCCATGGATATATCAATCCAATTCAGATGATCGAAATGTAAGTATAGCTTATAGCCGTGACGGCAATGAATGGGATATAATTACCAATCCATACTATGTGGATAAGGGTGGATTCAGGGAAGTGATTTCCTGTCAGGGCTTGCACCGTGAAGGCGATGAGTTGTGGCAATATATGGAATTTGGCCAGGCACATGGCAGAGGAGAACGGGAGTGGTATCGCTTTCGCATGAGGCTGGATGGCTTTTTTGCACTTCAAAGCACGGGGCAAATAGGAATGGCTACGACTAAAACCCTTATAACCGACGGAGAAGCCTTACATGTAAATTATATCGCCGGAGACAATGGACAATTGGCGGTGGAGATTCTCGATGAATATGAAAATGTCATTCCCGGCTTTTCAGGAGGTGATTGCAAAAAGCTGCGGGATAATGATATCTCGGCTGCGGTAGAGTGGAAAAGCACCAGTATAGCCGACCTGAAAGGAGAACGCATTAAAATTCGTTTCATACTTCAAAATGTGGAGCTCTACGCATTTGAGATTTTGTAAAAGGTGAAATTTTTGCAGTTATTCCACCCGGGTCTGTGACCCATAGACCTATTCCGTCCTGCTGGCCTCAGACCAGAGAGTCGGGACAAACCAAAGGATCATTAATCCTAAGACTTGAAGGCTGCTTAGGTCATTCCTTCAACCGAAATTATTGGTTCCGCGAATAATTTCTTATTTTCATAGTCCCTAAAAAATCAACCATGAAAAAAATTGCCATCCTGCCTCTATTACTGATTTTATCAAGTCCTTGTTTCGCACAAATAACCGGTGAGGTTGATTACAAAGAACTGGGTATTCGTTTTGAAGTGCCATCCGGATGGGTGGGTCAGGAATCAGACGGCGTATTTATTATGGGTTCAAACAGTGTGGCGGGTATTATCCTGGTTACTACCCATGCGCACACCTCCATGACAGCCCTTGAAAACGAAGCCAGGTCGGGGATATCGGAAGGGAGTACTAAATTGAGCCTCCAGGGGTCTATTAAGAAGATCAACGACCACACCATCGGGGGAATGTATGCAGGTACCATGGAAGGGCAGGCTGTTAAGTCCTATTCTTTAGGTATGATCAATCCTCATGGCCCCGGCGTCACCATCATGGCGCTGACAACGCCCGAGATGTTCAGCGACCAGCATGTTCAACTCGCGAAGCAGGTGTCTGAAAGTGTCAGATTCAGTGAGCCGGCAACAGCCCCCATCATCGATCAATGGAAGGAAAAGTTCACCAATGCCCGGCTTACCTACCTGGAAAGCTATTCCAGCTCCGGGTCAAGTTATGGAGGATATTCCACAGGTGGGGGTTATTCACAAAGGGAAGTGATTGAACTTTGCGGACAGGGCTATTTCAATTATAATAAGAGGAGCAGCGTATCGATCGATACAGGTGGGGCATTTGGCAGTTCATCTTCATCAGGGCAGGGCCAGGGAAGCTGGGAAGTAAAGTTGGGCGCAGATGGCGGCGCATCATTGGTGCTTACCTTTCATGATGGCGAGATTTATCAATACAATCTGACCTACGACCAGGAGGGCAAAACCTATCTGAACGGTTACCGGTATTTTGTGACATATGGTACCTCGAACAATGATGGACCTAATTGCTATTAATGGCCAGGTAAACGATGTTGAATAAGAATGTGGCTTGGTGAACATGATGCTAAATTGGGGGGATCAAGCTTGGTACTACCAGAAGCTATACTTGGCTGAATTTACGGTAAGGTGACCTTTATAACAGAATAGTTCTTCTACCTCATCAGTAATCAGATTACCGGCTGTATTCTCTGTTGGATGCGCTGTTTTATTTCTTCATATATAGGAATATCAACATTTTCTCTAATTTCCATAGTCACAGACAAGCCATATTTTACAGGTACATGTAGTCCGGAAGCATCTTCTCTACAGCTAACCTTTATATTGAGAACATCTCCATCAACAAATACATCCGCCTTATCACCTTTTAGGATATCATGTTGAACT
>CAYZWN010000032.1:0-32629 GCA_964482185.1 uncultured Roseivirgaceae bacterium | reverse complement strand
TCTTCCTGCTTTGTAACCGGAAGGTGATCCTGGCTGTATGAGCCAAATAGCTCATGCGTGGTGGAGTCGCCGCGTTGATCCAGAAAATAGCGCGAGAGGTCAAGGTATGAGGTATTTCCTGTGATGCGATAAAGTTTAATTAGGCCTGTTTCAGCAATTTGATGGCCTGGAAGAAGTTCAAGTTTTCCAGGGCCGAACGTTTCTGCGAGCAGGTCGGCGTTTTTGAGGGCGATTTCCAGGAAATTCCTTTTTCCTGTAGCGCGGTAATGTGCTTCTGCGGCTTCAAACATGTGGCCGCTGTTGTATAATTCGTGGCTGGCCGCGAGATGATCCCACCTGTCACCCGGGTTGACCCACGAGGCTGGTGGTTTCTGTCCGTTAATGGTGCGCCAGGTAGTCAGATATCCATCCTCTTCCTGGCCGGTTTTGATGATGGCTATCAATGTGTCAAGGTAGGCATCGAGTTTTGGATCCGGGTTGCTGATGAGAGAATAGGAGGCGCCTTCGATGATTTTGTACAGATCGGTATCATCAAAAGGCATCACGCCTCTGGTTTCGCCTTCCACTACTCCTCCTGCAATAAGGAAATTTTCCATCCGCCCTTCTTCCTCGCATTTTTTCAGCGCATAATCTATGGTGATATGCTGAACTCTTTTGATGATGGGTAGCCAGAAGCTATCCTCCAACCTGACGTCCCGGATATCTATTGGCATGATAGGGTAATCGTCAGTAGTTTGTGCCGGATCTTGTACGTCTTTTGGCTTGCAAAAAGAAATCAGGGTAAGGAAGAGAATTAGTGAGAGGTATTTCATAGTGCGTCAAAGATTTTAATTTTTACTGTAAATAAAAAAATCAAATTTTCATAAATATACATCAATGTTGTTCAGGAAAGCCACAACGCATATCGTCATTGCGAGTGATAGCGAAGCAATCCGCCTGAAATGAGCAGATTGCTTCATTCGTACCTCCTTCGCATTGACGAAACAATTCTTAACTAGACGACATTCAAATACACATCCAATAGCCGGGGCAGAAAAAAGTATTAAGTGATCATTCAGCTTGGAAGATTTAAGAAAAGTCCTTATATTCATTTTTACTATTTGCTCGGAAAATGTTCGCAAACAACGTAATTTTGGAAATTCATAAACTGTTTTGAGAATTTGAAGAAGTTAAGATTCCATAACCTCATAATTAATTCCGGTTAAAAGCGATATCAATATGATAATGATTATAAACGCCTAAATATTTTTTCCATGAAAAACCCTCCTATTAACTTCATCAAAACTTTGACAAGTAAATTATCGATGGCCATTTTAATTCTCTTAGTCGTAGCATGTGGCGATTCCGGCCCGGCTTCACAAAACAACATGGCCGGTCTAAAAGATCGCTTTCAGAGTGATTTTCTCATTGGCGTAGCTCTTTTTCCGGAGCTTTTTGATGACTCGACAGCTTCTGCAATCATCAAAAAAGATTTCAATAGCATCACCGGGGAGAATGATATGAAATGGGAACGAATACATCCGGAATTGGGTAAATACACTTTTGACCGGGCAGACAGGATTGCTGAATTTTGCTCTGAAAATAATATCAGATTGATCGGACATACTCTTGTATGGCACAGTCAGGTGGGTAAGGGAGTTTTCAATCCAGAGGGTGTTGATGATCCAAATGTACTTGTTGATAGCGCCACATTAATGAATCGGATAAAGGATCATATTTTCACGGTTGCCGGCAGGTACAAAGGTAAGGTTTATGGATGGGACGTGGTCAATGAGGCTTTAAATGAGGATGGGACATTGAGGGAGTCGAACTTCCTGAAAATCGCGGGGCCGGGTTATATTGAAAAGGCTTTTGAATTTGCCTTTGAGGCAGATTCTGATGCTGAATTATATTATAATGACTATAACATGACGGAACCTGCAAAGCGGCAAGGAGCCATTCAAATTATTAAAAATCTCAAGGAGAAGGGTATCAGAATTGATGCTGTTGGCGCACAGGCACATTGGGAATTGAATTACCCGTCATTGGAGGAGATAGAAAAAAGTATTCTTGCTTATGCAGATGCCGGCGTTAAAGTCATGTTTACGGAGCTGGATATTTCTGTTTTACCCAGCCCATGGCGCATGCCTTCCGCTGATATCAGCGTCCGGTTTCAAAACACGCCTGAAATGAACCCATATCCGGATGGTTTGCCAGATTCTGTCGATGCAGCCCTTGCAAAAAGATACCATGACATTTTTGAAATTTTCCAAAGGCACAGCGGGCATGTTAGCAGGGTTACCTTATGGGGTTTGCATGATGGCATTTCATGGAAAAATAATTTCCCGATTCGCGGCCGGACAGATTATCCCCTGTTATTTGACAGAGCGATGAATCCAAAACCGGCTTATGAATGGCTAATGAGAACTGATAATTAGTTCCGGAATCAAGCCGCTTTGTACGGAATGAATAAATTATAATTTTTAGTGAAAGCCTGCTGATGTTATTTTTATAAAAGGGCTGTCAAATCGACAAATTTTATTGTCGAAAGTGTGAGCAATATATATTTTTATAATTAGGATGAAACAGGTTTCACAATACATGAATTGCAGTACGTGGATAGCATAAATGAAAATTTGTGGAAGAAGCTTCGGGATGGACAGATCAGCGCCATAGAGGATTTGTATCGCCTCAATTACCAGGTGCTGTACAGCTATGCATATAAACTTTCCGGTGAAAAGGACTTAAGTAAAGATTGTGTACAGGAGCTCTTTGTTAAATTATGGGAAAAAAGGGAGCATTTAAATGAAGTATCCAGGGTGCGGTCTTACCTGCTGCAATCTGTCTGGCACTCCATGATAAAATTGATGAAAAAGCGCAACAAGGCCCTTTTATTCGATGAAAATGCGCATTATGATATTGATGTTGTGTTTCCTTCCGAAACTACCATAATAGAAAGTCAGGATCGGGAGGAAAAATCCCGGAAGTTAAATCATGCAATCAACAATCTTTCTGGCAGGCAAAAGCAGATTATTTTTATGCAGTATTATGAAGGACTGAGTATTGAAGAAATTCAAAAAATCACGGAGTTGAAATATCAGTCGATTAAAAACCTGACCCACCGCGCGATGATTGTACTGAGGGATTCAATGAATTCAAAAAAAAAGAATAAAAAATGAGTACCGGCTAAGCCGTTGCGTATCCTGACAATGTAGTAAACAAATAATGAGCAAAACTTTAGAAGACTTACTGAGCGATCAAAGTTTCCGTCGGCATGTCCTGAATCCTTATCAGGCTGACAATGCCAACTGGAAGGACTGGATGAATGAAAGCGATATCAACAAGTCCATCTATGACGAGGCAAAAAACCTGATTCTTGGGTTCTATGAGCCACTTTCTACAGATGAGTATGAGGAAGAAACCCTGAAATTCAGGCGTCGCATAAATATCACATCAAGCGAAAAGGGAAATATTATTAGCCTTTATGGCCAAAAAGAGCGAAAAACTCCCTTGTTAAAATATGCGGCTGTTATCCTTGCCCTGGTTACGGTAAGTTTGTTTATCTACAAGTTTTCTTTCTTAGACTCCGACAGCTTTGAGACCCAGGCAATATATGAATCAGAAATCATAAAAAAAGAAGCCTGTAAAGGGCAAAAGCTGACTATTGTTTTTCCGGATGGCACTGTTGTAAAACTCAATTCCGAATCTCAGATAACATATCTAAAACAATTTTCTGAAAATGTACGAGAAGTGGAACTGTCAGGCGAAGCCTATTTTGATGTGGCACACTTTGAGAATTGGCCATTTGTTGTCAAAACATCGGATACTGAAACGAAGGTTTTAGGTACTGCTTTTAACCTGTCTGCCTATCCCGGAGAAGCGATGACACGCATAGCGTTGGTCAAAGGAAGCGTACAGGTTACTTCAACAGGTCATGACCCCGTGATTTTGAAACCATCTGAAATGATTTCCATTAATCAAAGTGATGATGAGTTGGTAATTACTCCATTCGATTTCGAGAAGATTACAGGATGGAAAGACAATAAAATTATTTTTGATAAGGCATCTTTCAAGGAAGTTCAATTTGTACTTGAGCGATGGTATGATGTACATTTTCATTGTAATAAAACGCCGGTTTTCAGTGGCGGCTATACCGGTGAATTTGCTGATCAGAGTCTTGAAAACATATTGAGAGGCATGGGTGAAGATAAATTCACTTTCAGCATCAAAGGCAAGAATGTCTATATAAATTAAACCCTATTCTAAACTAACCCAAAACTATGCTTATGTAAAGAAAATCCAGCTAAAAAGAAAAACCCCCGAGCCGGTTGAAGTTTGGCGACTATGTCCCGGCTCAAGAGTTCAACTACTAAATGAAATTTAATTTCACTTAATCATCTAAAATTATGAAATGGAAACTATTACAGCAACTATTATTTATGTCTAAGCTATTATTCTATGGTCTTGTACTGCAGATATGCTTCACAGGACTGTTGATTGCAAGTGATGGACTTGCACAAGACAAGGTAAGTATCGAAGATGTTTATTTGAGCCTGGAGCTGAAAGATGCCACGCTTGAGCAGACATTAGAAGCGATAACTGATAAAACGAACTTCAAATTTGCATTTGAGCAGGGGAATATTGAATCCGTGAAATCGATCTCAACCAATGCTTCGAATGAATCGCTCGCGGATGTATTACGCGAGATATCCAAAGCAACGAGTCTTAGTTTCAAGCGGGTCAATGACAATATTTTTGTGTCAAAGAAAAAAATATTTGGCAAACCCGTTGAAGAGAATATTATTAATTCTGGGATTTTCCAGGGTATAAATATTACGGGTAAAGTATTATCCAGCGAGGACAACTCCGGTCTTCCTGGTGTAAACATCGTCGTGCAGGGATCCACCATTGGAACTGTAACAGATTTGGTTGGCAACTATGCATTGGAAGTTCCCGGCCAGAGTACGGTACTTGTGTTTAGCTCCGTTGGGTTTGTCACTGAAGAAATTTCAGTCGGTACACAAACCATAATTAATATCACATTAAATCCTGACGTTACTGCGCTTTCTGAAGTGGTTGTGGTAGGTTATGGTACTCAGGAAAGGGGTACAATAACAGGAGCCGTATCCTCATTAAATATGAAGGAAGTTGAAAGTGTGCCGGTGGTTAATGTAAATCAGGCCTTACAGGGTCGAATGCCAGGCGTTACGGTTACAAACACGAGTGGAGGCCAGCCGGGAGGTTCTTTTCAGGTGAACATAAGGGGCATTGGCACTTTTAACTCCGAAACGCCGCTTTATGTAGTAGATGGTATTCCTGTAAAAGAGGGAGGTCAGAACGACACGGGATATAGTTTCTTGAATAGCTTAAACCCTAACGATATTGAAACAATTGATGTTTTGAAGGATGCTTCTGCAGCAGCAATTTATGGTACAAGGGCATCTGGTGGTGTGGTGATTATCACAACAAAACGTGGGCAACAAGGTCCGGTCAGGGTAAATTTTGATGCATATTACGGCACACAAACAATCAATAAATTCCATGATGTGTTAGATGCCAACGGATATACAAATTATCTGAATGAATTGCACAGTCAGCCTGATGGAAATATTCCTGATGCATTTGCAAATGGTGCCCGGCCAAGTAATTCAGATACGGATTGGCAGGGAGAACTATTTAATTCCAGCGCACCCATTCAGAATTACAATCTGGGGTTGGCAGGAGGAAATCAAAATGCAACATTTAGTTTAGGTATTAATTATTTCAACCAGGAAGGAAATATTATAAATACAAAATTTGATCGTTTTTCGGTACGATTAAATTCTGACTTCAAGATTGGTAAAAGACTTAAGATTGGAGAGTCAATATTGATATCAAAAACTAATCGCCGTGTACTTGAAAATCAAGGTGGCAGAAGAGCTCAGGAGCATGCAATAAAACAATCTCCATTCGTTTCAGTAAGAGATGATTCTTTCAAGGGCGGTTTTGGTTGGCCAGATACAGATGAAGGGCAGGATGCCCGCAATCCTGTTGCCGATCATTTTCTTTTCGATAGAGATGAAGACAGGTATCGGTTTTTTGGTAGCATCTATGCCGAGCTTGAAATTGTGAATGGACTGACATACAAGGCAGTTGGCGGACTTGAGTTTCAGTATCAGAATAACCTTAATTACAATCCTGAATATGAGCAAGTAAGAAGAGTGATTGCATTTTCCGGGATATCAAGAGGCAAAAGTCAGGTATTTAATCCTGTTTTTGAGAACTTTCTCACCTATACAAAGCGATTTGGCGATCACAATTTAAGTGCAATGGTAGGTCTTTCGGCACAGTCATTTCAATTCCAGAGCCAATCTGGGTCAGGCGAAGAATTGCCTCCCAATGTTATTTCTTTGAATGCAGCTACGGTAAATATACAGGCAAACGATAATCTCCAGGAAAATTCACTGTATGGCGTTTTTGCCAGATTGACCTACGCCTACAAAGATAAGTATTTGTTAACTGCCAACTTTAGGAGAGACCAATCTTCAAAATTGTACCGGGGTAATTTTCCGACAGGAAACTTCCCTTCAGTTTCTGCAGGTTGGAGACTAAGCGAAGAAGAGTTTCTCAAGTCCTCTGCCTTTATTAGTAATTTAAAGATCAGGGCCGGATGGGGTCAATTGGGTAATCAGGATCCTCTAGGTAATTATCCGACTGATGTCAACCTCAACACAAATATATTCTATGTGCTCGGAGGAAATACCGCGGTTCAGGGTATAAGCCAGACAAATTTGGCTAATCCAAATATAAGATGGGAAACAACCACAACTATTGATGTGGGCTTTGATGCAGGATTATTTAATGATAAATTCATTATAGGTTTTGACTGGTATCAGAGAAATACCAGCGACTTGATTTGGACTCAGCAGGTTCCATTATCAGTTGGCCTTGGCCCGGCAGCAGTTAATGCAGGCGAAATACGAAATGATGGTATAGAGTTAGCATTGACATATCGTAATTTTGATCGAGCCTTTAAATGGGATATTGGCGGAAATATAACTACGATAAACAATAAAGTTGTTTCGCTGGTAAATGAGGATCTTGAAATTTTTGCTCCAAATCCGGTGGATGATATCACCAATCATCAGAGAACTTATGTCGGGGGTACAATCGGAACTTTTTATGGATGGATTAGCGATGGTATTTTCAGGAATTGGGATGAGGTTTATAACTGGGAATATATCAATCAGGCAAGAACAGATGGAGAAGTTGATCCGACAAAGCGTGATGCTCAAACTGCTACAACCAATACAGCTCCCGGAGATATCAGATGGGTTGACGTAAATGGAGATGGCGTTGTCGATGCAGATGATAGAGTTGACCTTGGTTCTCCAATCCCCAGCATCACTTATGGTTTGACTTTTAATGCAAGCTATAAAGGGTTTGACATGCAGATGTTCTGGCAGGGCGTACAGGGTAATTCTGTCTTCAATGTTGCAACCAGATGGTTGGAAGATTACAGACAGAACTTCAATGTTGGGTCAACAGCAGCCAATTCAACGGCATACAGGCCAGAATACACTGCCTCCGAACCAAGATTAGTGCGAGCTGATCCAAACAGAAATATTCTGCGATCATCAGACAGGTACGTGGAAGATGCATCCTTCACACGACTTAAAAACCTTACTTTTGGATATACATTCAATAAGAATGTTCAGAATAAGCTTAAAGCGTCCAATTTAAGGGTTTACTTTACCGCTCAAAATTTAATAACTATAACTGATTACAGCGGGCTTGAGCCAGAGATAGGCTCCTTTAGTACGGGTACTGCCCGTGACTTTGGGACTGATCGTTTGCAATATCCACAGCCAAAATCTTACATTTTTGGTGTTCAGATGAGCTTCTAAACGGTTTTAGCTTAATAGCAAATCAATTAAAACTAAGAAAATGAAAAAGATAAAAATCATATTAATCATCGTACCATTGATCTTGATGTACTCTTCATGTGGTGATAGCTTTTTGAATAAGGTTGATAACACATCGATAAACTCAGGATCATTCTATCAAAGCGAGACAGATGCAATTGCATCTGTCAATGCCGCCTACGCACCCTTACAAAATATTAGCTTGTGGGGCAGAAGGATTCATTTTATGCTTGACTTCACTGCTGATGAAGTTGATCCAACAGGCAATACCCAGGGGCCTCCTCAAGAGCTATTGTTGCATACATTTGGCCCAACGGGCAATGAACACATCGATTTACCGTGGCTAATGTTTTATCGCACCATCGCCAAAGCAAATATCACGGTAAGATTCGTTGGCCCTATGTCTGACGATTTAATTTCAACATCCTTGAGAAGCAGGGTAGTGGCTGAAGCTAAGTTTTTAAGGGCATTGTCTTATTATTACATAGCTGTGCTCTGGAACGGAGGGCCATTGAAGATTGTTGAGGATGATACTGACCTCGAAGTATCTACACCCAAATCAACTGGTGCAGCCATTTTGGAACAGGTAATCAAAGATTTAACAGATGCGAAAGCAGCATTGCCGGCAACCTATGGTGAGAGCGACGCTGGACGAGCCACATCCGGCGCAGCTGCTGCCCTCCTCGGCAAAGTGTACCTCGAACAAGGTGATATGGCCAAGGCAGAAGCAGAGTTTATGTCTGTGATAAATGGCGGAAATTATCATCTTCTGGGGAGCCCATCTGATCCGACAGGCGCTGCAACAACTGTTGAAGAGGCCATTGCCGCTATGAGAAAAAATCACGATTTTGGATCTAAAAATACTGGCGAGACCATTTTTGAAGTTCAGTTTTCCGCAGGATTGGGTGGTTTGAGCTGGAATAGCAATGCCGAGACAGGCAGGCAGGAATCAACGATCAGGCCACATGAGTACGGAGTTGATGGATCGTCTTTCTACAACTGCAAACCAAGCCAAAATACAGATAACCAGAATGTTGGAACGCCTTTGATCAATGAGTTTGAAGGCAACGGAGGAACTGCCATAGGAGATCGCGACCCGAGGGTAGAGGCTTTCTTTTTCACCCAGAATGACACCATTGATACGCGAGGTCCATATATTGATATTTTCAATACGTCCGGTTATGCCTGGAAAAAATACCAGAGTAGTGAATTTGTTTCTACCGGTAACGATAATGATTGTAATCATGATGTCATCAGATACGCCGATGTAATGCTTTCCGCTGCGGAGGCCATGATCAGAAACAATAAAATTGGAGAAGGAGTTGCATTGATCAATCAGGTCAGAAGGCGTGCCGATCCAACCGAAACAATTTTGCCTAACGTGACAGCATCAACCCAACCAGATGCTTTAGAAGCGTTAATGCATGAGAGGAGGGTGGAGCTTTGCGGAGAACAGGTAAGAAGGATTGATCTTGTCAGATGGCATAAAGCGGGTCTGATTGAAATCACGGACTATATACCCAGATTCCAAAAGGGCAAGCATGAGTATTTTCCGATTCCTCAAAATGAAATCGATGCCAATGAGGAAATGACAAACGCTGATCAAAATCCGAATTATTAGAATACTCTAATATAAATTATATAAAAAGGCTGCCTCAATTGGCGGCCTTTTTCATTAAGTTGGTTTATCATTGCTTAGCCAACTACTTTAAGATTAAATGATCGTTTATGCGTACTAATTCCTTCAAGCTGCATTTTATTATTGGAGTAGCCTTTTTGGCAGGGTGCAACACATCTTTGGATAAAAAACTTTTTAAAAAGATAGAAGCACCTAAAATCGGTATCGATTTTAAAAATATTATTGAAGAATCAGATTCGGTAAATGTTGTCAGCTTTACGAATATCTATAATGGTGGAGGCGTAGGAATTGCTGATTTTAATGCAGACGGCAGGCCAGACGTTTTCTTTACAGGAAATATGGTTTCATCAAGACTTTACCTAAATGAATCCCAGGGCGGAATGATTAAATTTCAGGATATTACAAATGAGTCAGGCATTGCAACCAATCGTTGGTGTACAGGAGTAACAATTGCTGATATCAATGATGACGGGTGGCCTGATATTTATATATCCGTTTCGGGCAACAGCAATCCGGCACTTAGGCAAAATTACCTTTTTATCCATCAAGGCCTGAATAAAGATGGTCTGCCTCATTTTAGGGAATTAGCAAAAGCCTATGGCTTGGCAGATCAGACCTATTCAACGCAAGCTACTTTTTTCGACTATGACAGGGATGGTGATCTGGATTGTTTCGTTGCAGTAAATTATGCAGATCAGTTTTATGGGGCATCAGTTAATATCCCAACGCCCAATCAAATGAGGTATTCTGACCGTTCTGACCGGCTGTACAGAAATATTGGGATCGGAACAGAAGGCCACCCTGTGTTCGAGGATATTTCAGTGGAAGCCGGAATACTACATGAAGGTTATACACTTGGCCTGGTGGTGTATGACATCAACCTTGATGGTTTCCCGGATATTTATCTGGCAAATGATTTTCTTTCCAATGACATATTGTATTTAAATATGGGCGATGGCACCTTCATCAACAAGGTTGGTACTTATTTTAAACATACCACCTTTGCTGGAATGGGCATGGATATATCCGATTACAATAACGATTCCTGGCCTGATATCTTTGTATTAGATATGACTCCGGCAGATAATAAAAGGCAAAAAGCCATGCTATTACCAACCAGGACAAATCGATTTATGACAAACCTTGCGGCGGGTTATTATCCGCAATACAACAGAAATACACTTCAACTCAACAATGGTTTTGCCCCCAATGGCGATCTTTCATTTAGTGAAATAGGGCAGCTGGCCAATATTCATCATACTGATTGGAGTTGGACTATTTTGCTTGGTGATTTCAACAACAGTGGTTTTAAGGATGCCATGGTATGCAATGGTTTTCGCAGGGATTTACAGGATTTGGATAATATTCATTTTTTATTTGGTGATAACCCGTTCGGAACAAGGGAAAATTGGGAAAAGGAATTTGTGAAAAAAGTAACAACTATTGACGGTATCTATGTGAATAATTATCTGTTTGAAAACAATCAGGATCTTTCATTTTCAGATCGATCGAAACAATGGGGTTTTGATGAGCCCGGTTTTTCGAATGGTGGAGTATTTGTCGATTTCGATGATGATGGCGATTTGGATATCATCATTAATAATCTGGATGATTTCCCCTTCATTTATGAAAATACCACCTCATCCAACAATCCAACGGGTTCTGGAAATTATCTCAATATCCGGCTTATGAATAATGTATATAATGGAGAAACAGCAGGCACAAAAATAAATCTACACCACAATGAAACGAGCCAGTATTACCAGCATTATTTAACCAGAGGATACCTATCATCGCTTGACCCACAGATTCACTTCGGTGTGGGCAGGGATTCAATTATCGGCAAGATCGAGATCATTTGGCCGGATGGTTATTTTGAAGCAATGGAAAATATCCCGGCAAATCAGACCCTAACCCTCCTCAAAGGAAAATATAAAAATGAACCAGTGATTTTTAATGACGATATCACACCATTTTTCCATAAAGCAGCCGCGAATAGTGCTGTTAAGTACAAACATGATGAATTACCGTTTGATGACTTCGACCTTCAACCTCTTTTATTACACAAATATTCACAAAATGGGCCGGGAATGGCTGTTGCAGATGTAAATGGGGATGGACTGGACGATCTGTTTATTGGTGGCTCAAGAACTTTTCCGAGCGTACTTTGCATACAGGAAACTGGTGGTGGTTTTATTTGCTCACCGTTTCCCGATTCAGAGCTATATGAAGATATGGGGGCTATTTTTTTTGATGCCGATGGAGACGGCGACCAGGATTTGTATGTGGTGACTGGTGGAGCGGAATATGGTGTCAATTCTGATTTTTACCTCGACCGATTGTATGTTAATGACGGTAATGGCATTTTTCATCATAAGCCAGGCGTTATACCTACAATCACAGAAAGCGGCTCTTGTGTGGTTGCCAGTGATTATAATCAGGATGGACGGTTAGATCTTTTTGTTGGCGGCAGGGTATCTCCCGGAAAATTCCCGCAGATTCCAAAGAGTTACTTGTTAAGGAATGACTCCGAAAGCGGAAATATAAAATTTACCGATGTAACCGATGAAATCGCCCCAGGATTAAGTAAAGTAGGGATGGTGACAGCCGCACTCTGGACCGATTATGATAACGATAATTTGGTGGATTTGATGGTGGTAGGTGAATGGATGCCGGTCACCATTTTTAGAAATAGCGGATCTTCCTTTCAGAAGTTAGAAGCAGAAAAGACCGGATTGGAATCGTCTGAAGGGTGGTGGAACAGCGTGATTGGAGCTGATTTCGACAAAGATGGTGATATAGATTATATAGTGGGAAATCTCGGCCGGAATTCATGGCTTAAAGCAAGTACTGATGAGCCATTAAGTCTCTATGCAGATGATTTTGATCGGGACGGCATCATCGATCCGTTGTTCTTCAATTTTGTTGATGGGGTTAAAGTACCCTTCCATTCCCGATCTTTACTGGTCAAGCAGCTCAATTTTCTGGATAAAAAATATCCAACACACCGGGCCTATGCTGAGGCAACATTTGCATCCTTGTTAAGTGATGCGCAAATAGCCGGTTGTCAAAAGTTTCAAGCAAATACTTTTAACTCCAGCTACATCGAAAATCTTGGGAATAATCAATTCGAGATAAAGCCTTTACATAATTTGTGTCAGACATCCCCTATTTTTGGTCTTTCGATAGGCGATTTTAATGAGGATGGAAGTTTTGATGTATTAATGGTCGGCAATGCATATTCCACGGCACTACGACTCGGCTGGTATGATGCCTCTATAGGAATATTTTTAAAAGGAAAAGGCGATGGTTCATTCGAGGTATTGCCTGGGACAAAGTCGGGTTTTTTTGTCGATACAGATGCCAAGAGTATGGTACAAATGACAGGAGCAAATTCAGCACAGATGATTGTAGTTGCCAGCAATGACGATAGCTTAAAGGTATTTGAGACACATCGACAAGCATCATTGGTTGTGTATCCAAAAACAGAAAGTACATGGGCGCAAATCTTTTATTTTGATGGCTCGAAACAGAAGATTGAATTTTACCGGGGTGCAGGATATCTATCTGCAGAGTTACCAAGGATTTATATCAATGAATTCATTCATAGGATAGAGTTTTATAATAGAGCAGGAATTATGAATGATGTTTTCGAAAGATGAAAATAATACTTTTTATGAGGCAGTGGAATTATTCTGTTCTTTGCTTGCTGTCGCTCGCCTTCGGATTTGTTCTCGTTGCCTGCGATCGCTCACCAGAAAAAGACCAACTTTTTAAATTGATCAAGTCATCGGCTTCAGGCGTCACCTTCTCCAATAACATCACAGAATCTCCGGAATTCAACATCATCAACTACCAGGACTTTTACAGCGGGGGAGGAGTAAGCATCGGAGACATCAACAACGATGGGCTCCCGGATCTTTTTTTTACGGGAAACATGGTGCAAAACAGGATTTATTTGAATAAAGGCAACCTGCAGTTCGAAGATATTACGGAGCAGGCCGGCCTCACAGAAACAGACTACACCTGGACAACCGGCAGCACCATGATCGACATTAACAATGATGGCTTGCTCGACATATATGTTTGCTATTCAGGACTTGTACCCCCGGAACAAAGGAGAAATAAGCTTTGGATAAACCAGGGAGATATGACTTTCAAAAATGAAGCCGCTGCCTACGGCCTCGACCATGCCGGATATGCGGTTAACGCACATTTTTTTGATTATGACCGGGATGGCGATCTGGATGTATATATCGTAAACCAGGGCCCGGAGAAAAACCAGAACTTTAACATGACAGTTAGCCGCGCGCAACCCAATGAGTATGCCGGGGATAAATTGTTCAGGAATGATAATGGTATGTTCAACGATGTCACGCTTGAGGCCGGTATCTATAGCCCGCTTATCAATTTTGGCCATGGTGCTGCCATCGGCGACCTCAACAATGACGGATGGGAGGATATTTTTGTTTGCAATGACTTTTTTGAACATGACTATCTCTACATCAACAATGGTGATGGCACATTTACAGAAAACTTAAAATTTTCTATGCAGCATATATCCTATTTCTCCATGGGAAATGACCTTGCTGACTTCAACAATGATGGGCTATTGGATATTGTGGTGTTGGATATGGTGGCCGAGGATGATCGCAGGCAAAAGGAAATGCTCGCGGGAATGAATTCACAGATGTTTTGGAGAGCTTATTACCAGGGTTACCATCATCAATACATGTATAATATGTTGCACTTGAATCTTGGGGACGGTACATTTTCTGATATTGGTCATCTTGCAGGCATATCCAACACCGACTGGAGTTGGGGTCCATTATTTGCCGATTTCGATGGCGATGGTTTTAAAGATCTTTTTGTATCCAATGGCTTGCGCAAGGACATCCGTAATCGCGACTGGGCAGCGGACTTCAATGAGGCATTAAGAGAATACGGAAGTTACGAACTTTTTCCTTCAGGCGTTTGGCAGGTTCTGCTCGGCAGCCTGCCTTCGGAAAAATTGCCCAACTATGTTTACCGAAACAATGGTGATCTTATATTCGAAAATGTGACTTCAAAATGGGGGTTGAATCAACTTTCTTTTTCGAACGGCGCTGCTTATGGCGACCTGGATAATGATGGTGATCTGGACCTGGTTGTCAATAATGTTGACGAGCCGGCATTTATTTATGAAAACCAATCCAATCACGGCTCCGGTTATCGCTATTTGAGCTTCAGGATTTCCGGTCCGCCAAAGAATTTGATGGGCATTGGGACAAAAATTATTCTCACCGCCAGCAGTGGAGTTCAACAGCTGCAGCAATTGTATCCGGCTCGTGGATACCGATCAAGTATGGATCCAAGACTGATTTTTGGGTGTGGTGCGGATACCATCATTTCAAAAGTTGAAATTATCTGGCCTGACCTTTCTGTGAGTGAATTAATAGATGTGCAGACAAACCAGGAATTGCATTTAGACTATGCCCTGATTCCCAGAAGCGATGAGAAAGATCGTAAAATGGCCAAAACAAAGCTTTTCGATTCAGCGCATCTCCTGGTTGGCCATCCGGGGAGCTTCCGGGAAAATTTCTTCAATCCGTACGAAGTGCAGCCTTTGTTGCCCTATAAGCTTTCTGAGTTGGGGCCGTTTATAGCTGTTGCCGATGTGAATGGCGATGGGCTGGACGATTTGTTTGTGGGCGGACCAAAAGGCATTGCGTCTATGCTTTTTATACAGCAGGGAAATGGCAAATTGGAAACATCTGCTCAGCCGGTATTTGAGAATGACCGTGATTTTGAAGATATGGGATCAGTTTTCATTGATGCGGATAATGATGGAGATGCAGACCTGTATGTAGTAAGCGGTGGTTACGAGTTGCAGGAAAATGATCAGTTGCTGCAGGATCGTTTATACCTCAATGACGGAAAAGGTAATTTTACAAGGGCTGAACATGCACTGCCTGAAATACGGAACAGCGGAGGACGGGTTGTGGCTGAAGATTATGATATGGATGGTGACATTGATTTATTTATTACCGGTCGTCAGGTGCCAGGTAAATATCCTATGTCGACAAATTCTGTTTTACTTAGAAATGACGGTGGGATATTTACGGATGTTACGAGTTCTTCAGCGCCGGAAATGCTTGGCCTTGGCATGGCAACGGACGCCGTTTGGACAGACTTTGATCGGGACGGCGATCTTGATTTGCTGGTAGTGGGGGAATGGATGCCGATAACCTTGTTCGTAAATGAAAATGGCGTCTTTAAAAAAGCGAAATTCCCAAGCGGACTGGAAAAAACTGGCGGATGGTGGTATTCCATCGCCGCAGGCGATTTTGACGGTGATGGGGACGATGACTATGTAGCGGGCAACCTGGGGTGGAATTACAGATATCAAACTACACCGGAATATCCTTTTCAGGTTTTCTCGGACGACTTTAACCGGGATGGAACGCTGGATATAGTCCTGGCAAGATTTAATAACAATGATTTGGTTCCTGTGGAAAATTTTGAAAGGTCGAAAGCGCAAATTCCGGAGCTGGAAAATAAAATCAACAGTCACAATGAGTTTGCCCGCATGAATCTCGGGAAGGTTTATGGCACTGAAGCGCTGAAGAATGCATTAAATCTCCATGCCCATACGTTCGCTTCCAGTTATATCGAAAACCTTGGGGATGGAAATTTCAAACTCAGCCCACTGCCCACACGGGCGCAAATTTCCAATACAAATGCTATACTGGTAAGTGATTTCAATAATGATGGAAGCCCCGATATTCTGCTGGCTGGCAACCTGTACGGGAGCGAAGAGCAAACGGTGCGCATTGATGCCGGCGTGGGGTTGCTTTTGACAGGAAATGGCCAGGGCGCTTTTGAACCCATGCCACCTGATGTTTCCGGTTTTTATGCAGGAGGCGATGTAAAAGACATGAAGTTTATTCGGCTTGGTGGAGAATTTTTCATCGCAGTGAGCCGCAATGGAGGGCAACCATCGTTAATAAAGTGGCCTGGAAAAGCTCCCTGATACCATAAAGGTTTGAATTGGCCTGTGGCAAATGATCAAAGCTGATTAATCTAACCTGCCAGATTTAATGGTGCCTGTTTTTTATATTTAGGTTCATTGAATTGTGCAATTCTGATTAGAAGATTCGAACTTCACAATGGAATTGAAATTATCGGAATAATAACAGCTCAAGTTTTTTTTCCGAAATGAAAAAGAAAAAAGAAATTACGATATATGATATAGCTGAAGAGCTTACCCTGTCGGCCTCTACTGTATCGAGAGCATTTAAGGTTCACTATTCCATCGGTAGAAAAACAAAAGAGGCGGTTAAGTGATTAGCATCAGGCACGTTTAATGAATTTGACGGCGGTCTGGAAGCGGAAGGCGATGATTTTGATGGAGCAGAAGCAAATTTCTCACTGAAGGTTGACAGCATCAGCACCAATGTTGCTGACCGAGATGCCCACCTGAAAAGCGATGATTTCTTCAACGCAGCGAAATACCCACACCTGACTTTTAAAGGAACATTGAAAAAGATCTCTGACGATGAGTACAAAATATCAGGTCCTATGACAATAAGGGATATCACCAAAACTATTGAACTCAACGTAACCTATGGCGGAACCATGGTTGATGGCTATGGCCAAACTAAATCCGGGTTTGAAATTACCGGCAAAATCAACCGGAAGGAATTTGGATTGAAATGGGATATGGTTACAGAAGCTGGTGGCGTAGTTGTCGGAGATGACGTGAGACTGAACCTCAATATTCAGGTAGTAAAATCATAAGGTATTCATATTTTCTTGCAGTTGCGGAAACCAATTCCTTCAAGGGGATTGGTTTTCATTTTTTAATTACCCAACACCATACTGATTTCGGCACACATAAAATGTAATCTTCAAAAAGTGCCATCATATCTTCCCATATAATCTGAAAAAAGGCAATTTTATTTTATTTTGAGTCTGTTTTTAAGAAACCCGGCCCAATGAAGAATTATAGCCCATTGATTTTGTGTTTGTTAGTGTTAGTACAATTCTCCTGCACCAAAAAGGATGAAAACGATCCAATCTGGTGGAGCGATATTGCCAGGGAAATCAAAATTGAGTTGGAAACCAGCATCCTGGACAAATGGTATCCGGCAATCATTGACTATGAATCCGATGGATACCTGAGTAATCTGGCAGCTGATTTTTCAAACCTGGAATCACAAAATAAAATGATCGTAACCCAGGCCAGGCACCTTTGGGTTACTGCTCAGGTAGCAAAACGCCGAAATAGTGATCAGTATATGAAGTATGCGGCCCACGGCTATAATTTTTTACTGAAAATGTGGGATCAGCAATTTGGAGGATTTTATCAGGACGTTGATCGCGATGGTAATCCGTTGAGCGAAGCAAAAACAGCCTATGGCAACGCATTTGCCATTTATGGATTGAGTGCATATTTCGATACCTCCAATGACAGTTCGGCCCTAAGATTGGCTATTGATACATTTTATTGGCTCGAGCGTCATAGCCATGACCCGGACTTTGGGGGTTATTTTCAGGTGCTGAGCAGAAGGGGTGAGGTAGTGCCGAAGCTTACAGAGGCAGATTCCTTCTCGCCGGCAGGATATAAAGACCAAAACAGTTCCATTCATTTGCTGGAGGCATTCACATCTCTATATCACGTTTGGCCTGATTCAGTGCTTAAGGAAAGACTTTCGGAGATGTATCGTTTGGTAAAGGATGTAATGATCAATGATCGTCATCATCTTGATCTTTTCTTTGAACCTGACTGGACTCCTGTTTCTTTTTATGGCAAAGACAGTTTCTCCATCATGAAAAATTACGCGATGGATCATGTTTCCTTCGGTCATGATATCGAAACGGCTTTTTTATTACTCGAAGCTGCCGAAGCGCTGAATTTTCCCGTCGATTATGTCCTGAAGGATGAATTGCGGAAAGTTGTGGAGCATGCCCTACTGGGTTTGGACTCAAAAAATGGTGGTCTCTACGATGCCGGGTACTATTTTGACAGATCAAAGCCCATCTCCATCATTAAAGATTCGAAAGCCTGGTGGGCGCAGGCAGAGGCGCTCAATACACTTTTGATATTTCATCAGTATTATCCTGTTGCCGGTTATGATCAGCATTTTGAGGAAATGTGGGCTTACATTAAAAAATATGTGATAGACCCGGAAAATGGTGGTTGGTATATTAACGGCATCGATACACGACCCGAAGCCAGGCAAGCACCTAAGGCTTCTATCTGGAAATCGACCTATCACAATTACAGGGCGCTGGCGAATTGTTTGGATATTTTAACTGAAAGGAGCCACTAAACTTAAAATCGTCGATAAAAAGATAATTTTCGTGTCAACGTTTAAATGACTAATATTTTTCAGTGGATGTTTTCACGCAATGGCGTAGGGACGCAAAGCATGATAATGATATGAATAAAAACGCTGCGCCTCTTCGTCTCAGCGGTTGCATAAATAGCTTTTACTGTTATTTAA
Organism: uncultured Roseivirgaceae bacterium; assembly: GCA_964482185.1. Taxonomy (GTDB): domain Bacteria; phylum Bacteroidota; class Bacteroidia; order Cytophagales; family Cyclobacteriaceae; genus JAAUQL01. The sequence continues at coordinate 13,619 of CAYZWN010000032.1, read as the reverse complement.
ATGGTAAATCGAAAATAAACCGCAAAGACGTGAAGTCGCAAAGTTGATACTTCGTTTTTTGCGTATGGCCCGGTGAAATAACTTTTTTCCGTCCGCATTTATTTTTTGGAATATTGGCAAATTGCTGTTGACGCGACACTAACGTATCAGGGTTAAATCTGGCCCAGAAACTGCTCACAGCCCAGCACCCGTAACTCGGAAAAATAGTAATCATCTACATCCTCGGTAATGATGTATTTGCATCCTGCATTCAATGCAGAATAATACTCCAATCCATCTTCAAAATCCAGGACGGCCTTGTTTTGCACAGCCATAGATACTGCGTTTCCGTCTGTCGAGGAGATATTGATTTTTGAAATAAGCAATTCAATTTTTGATTTGGCATTTTTAGCGCCGCTTTTCTTTTCGGAAAAATAAAAAGCAATGGCAAGGCAAATAGGTGAGGTGTAAAGTTGGTATTTATTGGAGCCGGCCAGACTTAGAATTCTGGAAGAATATGTAAAAAGCGGGTATTCCTTATTCAGTACCGAAACCAGGACATTGGCATCGAGGAAAATTTTCATTTGCGGGAATCAAAAAAATCTTTTTTCATTGATTTGCGGGAGCGATGCCTGGTTTTGTATTCCGCCTGGCCTTCTGCAACCTGTAGCACCCAATCTGAAACCGGTAAATCTTCCAGGCTTTTATAGCTGCCACTGGTAATTTGCCGGTATAAAAACTCAGTCAACCGGGACAGGCTGACATTTTGAGCATCGGCAAAGCTTTTTGCTTTCTCTATTATATCTCTGTCGAAAGAAAGGGTGATCTTGGCATCCATTTTATTGTTTTTAATATTTATACGACAAAAATAAAATTACTATACGTAAATTAAAAGCTTTTTTAAAAAAATTAAAATCAGTGGTGTTTCAATGAAGTATTCTATCCCGAATAGGCTATGAAAGCCTTTATGAGACAAAAGAAAATCCTGTTTCGCAGGTTGGGGATACAAGGCTATAGCAATTGTTGTTTGCCTTAATTTATGAAAATCAATTTAGAGCAAAGGCTGAATTCCTTCCCATTTAATATTCCATGTACCGTCATTCGGAAATCCGGGACTGCTTATGGTTTTCCCGGTATATCCGGCTGTCATCATGGCTAGTGCTGCCAAAAGCGCACCATTTCCTGGCAGGTAGATAGTAAGTCGCCGATCTTGATAATTGTGGCCGTTGGCAAGAAAGGTATTTTTTTGAGTGTCGATGAACAAAGCATCAATCGCGCTTTGAGGCTTGTTGAGGCGGGTAGCTGTCATGGCCAATAATGGATAGTCCCACCCCCAGGTTTGCTGCCAGTCCCAATCCCGCATCACTTCATCAAAGGTAGCCGACATTTTTTCCACTTCAATCCGATTATTTGGTAACATGCCAAATGCCCCAACCACGATTGGATGGTCTCTTCTTTTATCAAAATTGGTAAATGCATCTACTGCCTCGGCTGTGGGAAGATAATATAGATTATCTTCCGGAATGGGAGCCAGATTGTCAATAACCTTCTGCCACTGCTCATCCGGTTTCATGCCAAGGCGCGTTCTCCATAATTGTGCTGTTTCCAATCCCCATGCCCAGTAGGTCAATTCGAATGCAGGATCGCTGGTTTCTGTTGCTTTAAAATGCTCCTGGGCGGGTATGAGTGGCGGACACAGATGGTATTTGCCGTCCTGTTCATCGCGTTTTGCAAACGAGGCCATGAAATCAGCAGTTTCAAAAACTAAATGCCTGTATTTTTCCAATATTTTTTTCGATGAATTTGCTCTGTAAAGCAACTCTGCGAAATATATAATGTGCGGCTGTTGCCAGACCAGAAACTCACCTACATTCGACGGACTACTTTGACCTTCCGGAGAAGTCATTTTTTGCCAGCGGACGCCATCGTAGCCTTGCCATTTGGCTGTTTGCCTGGCATTTTCAAGATTGTCAAAATACCATGAAAGGGATTTTTCCATCAATTCAGGCCTGCCCCATAATGCGAAGTGCGCGGCATGCCACCAGTGCATTTCCAGATGGAATTTACCAAACCAACTGTTATAAGTAAGGCCGGTTTCCTGAGGTGGCATAGAGCCTGAACACTGGATTTTTGTGAGATATTGTGAAAGGATAATTCTGCGCTCCAATTCATGTGCCCGTTCATTGGTGCAATCTGAAAAGTCAATTGCACCGCCGGATGACCAGAATTCGCCCCAATGATCTTTGCTGTTTTGCTTTGCGTCTTCAAAGTCAAAGGATTCTGAAGCCCTTTTATTTTTGTAGAAAGACACAGAAAATTCAAAACCGGATATATTGGGCTCCGGTGAGATTTCGAAATAATGTGCCTCCCGTTGATGTATTTTACCCTCGCCTCCCCATCTGATCTGAACAAAAAACTGTGTGGAGTCCAGCACTCTTTTTATCAATACATCATTGTCACCCTGTTCTATGATTTCGGACTGGTGGCTTTCCGGATGTTCAAACCTGTATCCCGGGCAAAAACCGCAAGCATCAGCGGCCGGGAACTGGATTTTAAATTTCATTTTTCCTGTTCCAATCATAGGTGAATTAATCCTGAATGCAATAATATCCTGATCCTGGCGGCTTACAGTTTCCACGTCAACAGGCATACCATCAACTTCAAAATGACTGTCTATTACCCCGGTCCATAAGTTAAGTTTCTGCTCTGGGTTTTGAATATCCTGGGCACTTATTTCACGATTTTCTGCATTGGTAATTTTCATGCCGATCATACCAAGATGCAATCTTTGCGGATTGGCACGCAACCAGGTTGCCGCTTCAGCTGGCCGGCCCTCCTTATGCTGTACCACATAGGGTACTTTCTTTTCCCTGCATGTTTCGTAATACACGGCCACATCCTCCAAAGTATAGTTTTGATCGGTTGGAAACGTATGCCAGGCCCATTGAGACTGGGTGCCGAGGGGAATGCCTCGTTCATAAGTTTCAGGAAAAGTTTGCATGCCTGTTATATCGGCCGTAAAGGCAAATTCACCATTACCAACACTCAAAGGCGAAAGTGAGTCAACCTGGTTAATGAACACATTGTGTCTGCTGACCAGGTCAAAGCGATTGATATTATCTTTTCCAGGAGCGTTTGCGGAATCGCAGGCATCAATAAAGGGCAGGATTGCAATAAAAAAATAGAATAATTTGCGCATCTGAATGGGTTTTGTAGAATTATAAACCATGGTTCAACGACAATAAAGCTAATAAATTAAGGCTTTAAGCTTAAACGTTTTTTTAACCTTCCACCAAATTATTTATTTATCGACCACTCTTGTTATTTACTTCATGCATATAGGAAGCATTTTTCAATCTCAAAATTCCTTTAGATTTCGTGACTATTATTATTTAAATTGATGTCTTAAATCCCTAACTCCCGGATTTGGTACACGAAATCTAACCTGTCATGAAACAAAAATTACAATTTACGCTCAACGGAGAGCCAAAGGAAATCAATATTGATCCTGAGCGGACACTGCTCTGGGTATTGCGTGATGAGTTGGATCTCACCGGAACAAAGTACGGCTGTGGGATGGGTCATTGTGGTTGCTGCACCATTCTGGTAAATAATAAACCTACAAGATCATGCATGGTGACAGCCGATTTTGTGGAAGGGAAAAAAGTTGTGACCATCGAAGGGATTGGCGCCCCGGATCAACTAAATCCTGTTCAAAAAGCATTTGTTGAAAATGACGCATTGCAATGCGGATATTGCACACCCGGAATGATTTTGACGGCCACCGGTCTATTGATGGATAACCCCAAACCTTCCCGGTCTGAAATCATCAACGCGATGGAAGATAATTTTTGTCGATGTGGCACCTATACCCGTGTAATTGATGCCATACAGGAAGCTTCAAAAACAATGAATGGAGGTATTTGATATGAGAAAGAATCAAGACAATTATATAAATATTACCAGGCGCAATATCCCTTCAGGCATGTCGCGCAGATCGTTTCTCAAGCGATTTGGTGGAGGTGTAGTCATTGCTGTAGCGCTCGCTGATTTCGCGATGATCGAGGATGCGATGGCGCAACAATATCCTGAGGACTTCAATGCCTACCTGTTGGTAGGAACTGATGGCAGGGTTACCTGCTATACCGGTAAAATTGAAATGGGGCAGGGTATCATAACCTCCCTTGCCCAGATGATGGCCGAAGAGCTGGATCTGTCGCCGTATAGAGTAGATATGGTTATGGGCGATACGGATCTTTGTCCATACGACAGGGGTACCTGGGGCTCGCAATCAACCCGGATCTTCGGGCCGGCATTGCGCAGTGCAGCAGCCGGGGCGAGAGCAGTACTACTTGCAATGGCATCAGAAAAGCTTGGTGTTTCGGAAGATAATCTCACAGTGAATGATGGTGTAATACAAGTTAATGGTAAGCAGGAATCGGTTACCTACGCTGATCTGACAAAAGGTGCCCGGATCATCAAGTCTCTGGATGAAAAGCCTAAACTGAAAGACCCCAAAGACTTCAAGGTGATTGGCAAACCGATGAAACGTACCGACAGTGTGCTTAAGGTGACCGGCAAGGCCATTTATTCCGGAGATATCAAATTGCCCGGAATGGTTTATGCTAAAATCCTCCGGCCCCCATCGCATGCAGCTAAATTGACAAAACTGGATGTTTCGGCTGTGGAAAATGATAAAGAAATAACACTCATCCGGGACGGGGATTTGGTAGCCGTGCTGCATAAGGATCCGGAAGTCGCGGAAAAATATCTTGCCAAAATAAAGGCTGAATATGATGTGCCGCCAACGCAGCTTAATGAAAACACCATATTTGATCATCTTATAAGGTCAGCGCCGGAAGGAACTCTGGTGAACCAGCAGGGAGATGTAAAGGCATCTGTTGAGCCAGGCCAAATCGAGGTAGCTTCCTCTTATCTGGACGGTTATGTTGCGCATGCACCCATGGAGCCACACACCGCAGTTGCAGTGGTCGAAAATGGAAGAATGAAGGTTTGGGCTTCCACACAAAATCCATTCGGATTGAAGGACAGCATTGCGCAGACACTCGGTATGCAGCCTGATAATGTTCAGGTGTTGCAGGTATTTACAGGAGGAGGTTTCGGCGGTAAATCCAGCAATGGTCAGGCCATCGAAGCAGCGCGCCTTGCAAAAATGAGTGGCAAACCCGTCATGGTGGCATGGACACGAAGGGAAGAATTTTTCTATGATACGTTCAGGCCGGCTGCGGTTGTGAAAGTAAATTCTGCAACTCGACAGGATGGTAAAATTACCCATTGGGACTATGGCGTTTATTTTGCCGGGCAACGCGGTGCACAACATTTTTACGATATTCCAAACTCAAAAACCATCGCTTTTAATGCCGGCTGGCAGGCCCCCGGCGTGCATCCTTTTGGTACCGGCGCATGGCGGGCGCCTTCAAATAATACCAATACTTTTGCAAGAGAATCCCAGATCAACATAATGGCAGCAAAAATAGGTATGGATCCGGTGGATTTCAGATTTAAAAATCTCAAGGATGAGCGCATGATCCGGACACTGAAAGCAGCCGCTGACAGGTTTGGCTGGACCCCGATTAAATCACCCAGCGCGAAAGGCTGGGGTGTTGCCTGCGGCGTGGATGCCGGTTCGTATGTGGCGCTCATGGCCGAAGCAATAGTTGATAAGGAGACCGGTAAGGTGCAGGTTGAGCGTGTGGTGGTAGCCCAGGATATGGGGCTTGTCATCAATCCGCAGGGGGCAACCACCCAGGCTGAGGGGTGCGTGATCATGGGTCTTGGATATGCATTAACCGAAGATGTGTTGTTTACCGGAGGTGAGGTTCGCAATCGCAACTTTGACTCCTATGAAATACCTAAATTTTCCTGGACACCGAAGATTGAAACAGTGTTGCTTGATTTGCCTTACGAACCCCCACAAGGCGGAGGTGAGCCGGCCATTATTGTAATGGGAGCGCTCCTGGCAAATGCGATTTATGACGCGGCAGGTATCCGGCTCTACCAGATGCCGATGAATCCTGATAGGGTGCTTGCTGCATTGCGATCCTGAGTTTGATTTTTCTTCAGAATCGAGGCGCATTTTTATATTTCAGTTCTGGCAGGTCTTGTTATTGGCCGCACCGGGCTGTTTGACTTGTTATTGAACATATTTTTTATCCAAACCCCATCATGAAAAAGTTAATGGTTTCCTCGGTTTTGTTATTTTCCATAGCGATGATATTTGGCCTAAGCAACTGTTCCGAACGCGTAAAATGGGCTGAAACCCAGGGAGAGACTTTCCATATTGTAATAAATGAAGGAGGCGCCACACTTGGGTACGCACATGAATCCGGCGTGACCATCATTACTAATAAAGGTTTTGCATTCAAAGACTTAAATAGAAACGGCAAACTGGATAAGTATGAAGACTGGCGTCTTACCGTGGCAGAACGGGCAAAAGACCTCGCCTCAAAAATGACCGTGGAGCAGATTGCCGGGTTGATGCTATACAGCCGGCATCAGACAATCCCCGCAGGGGGAAGAGGGCCGTGGGGCGGAACCTATGGAGGTAAACCATTCCGCGAAAGCGGGGCCGCGCCTTCTGACCTTTCCGATGATCAGATAAAATTTCTTACTGATGACGATCTCAGGCATGTGTTGATCACCAGAGTTCAAAGTCCTGAGGTAGCCGCAAAATGGAACAACAATGCGCAGGCGCTGGTGGAAGGGCTTGGTCTTGGCATTCCGGCAAATAACAGTTCAGACCCAAGGCATGGCACCCGGGCAGATTCTGAATACAACGCCGGTGCGGGAGGAGAAATATCGATGTGGCCGGGCTCTCTGGGTTTGGCTGCAACTTTCGATCCTGAACTGGTACGGCAATTTGGTGACATCGCCTCAAAGGAGTATCGGGCGTTGGGCATTACCACGGCGCTTTCGCCACAGGTGGACATCGCAACGGATCCCCGATGGATGCGTTTTAGCGGCACGTTTGGCCCCGACCCGGAGCTTTCGGCAGATATGGGCAGAGCCTACACCGATGGATTTCAGACTTCAGCAGGAGACGCATTAATATCCGGTGGATGGGGATTTCACAGTGTAAATGCCATGGTAAAACACTGGCCGGGTGGCGGCAGCGGTGAAGGCGGCAGGGACGCGCATTATGGTTATGGGAAATACGCTGTTTATCCGGGTAAAAATTTTGATGAGCATCTGGTTCCATTTATTAAGGGCGCATTTGATTTGCAAGGCGGTACAGGCATGGCATCTGCAGTAATGCCTTACTATACGATTTCTTTTAACCAGGTGCCGGATGGCGAAAATGTTGGCAATGCATATAGTAAGTACCTGATTACAGACCTCCTCAGAAAAAAATATGGCTATAATGGAGTGGTATGTACCGATTGGAACGTGACGCATGATGCAAGAGCAATTGATGTATTTATGACCGGGAAAAGCTGGGGTGTGGAACATCTCTCCGAAGTCGAGCGGCATTATATGCTTGTGATGGCAGGTGTGGATCAGTTTGGAGGCAACAACGATGCCGGGCCTGTGATTGAAGCTTATCAAATGGGCGTCAAAGAACACGGGGAGAAATTTATCAGGGCAAGATTTGAGGAGTCAGCGGTTCGGCTGCTCACAAATATTTTCCAGACAGGATTATTCGAAAACCCATATCTGGATGTGGAACACTCAAAGCAGACGGTTGGCAATCCTGAATTTATGAAAGCGGGTTTTGAAGCACAGGTTCGGTCGATTGTAATGCTTAAAAATTCCGGAAACGCCCTGCCTGTTCAGAAGAAATCCAAAGTCTATATTCCAAAAAAGTTCGTGCCATCAGTGATGACTTTCATGGGCACCCGAACTGAACAACGCTGGGAAGATCCGGTAAAAACGGAACTGGTCAGCAAGTATTTTGAGTTGGTACAAAAGCCATCTGATGCAGATTTTGCACTGGTATTTGTCGAAAGCCCAAACTCTGGCAATGGCTATCAGATTGAGGAAGCCAAGGCAGGGGAGGGCAATGGATATTTTCCAATCAGTTTGCAGTACCGCCCCTACACCGCAACACTGGCACGCGACGCGAGTATTGCAGGTGGCGATCCGCTCGAGCTTATCGAAAACAGGACGTATAGGGGAAAAACCATTACCACAGCAAATGAGAAAGACCTGGATGTGATCCTGGAAACCCGGAAAAAAATGGGCAAAAAGCCGGTAATTGTTGTAATGAATCTATCCAATCCTGCCGTAGTTGCTGAATTTGAAAAATCAGTTGATGGTATTCTCGCGACATTTGGCGTGCAATCACAGGCAGTTTTGACCATAGTCGCTGGCGAGGCCGAACCATCAGCGCTGTTACCCTTTCAAATGCCTCTAAATATGACTGCGGTCGAAACCCAGCTTGAAGATGTGCCACACGATATGGAATGTCATGTTGATGCCACAGGTAACAAATATGATTTCGGATTCGGATTAAACTGGTCGGGGGTGATTGATGATATGTGAACTAAGAAATATGTATTAGTCCTTTAATAGCGAAGATTATAGGGTATTTAGTCACGCAAAACTGTTGTTTCTTTGTTATGAGTATGATTAAGCAAATTGGACTAATGAAAGATCATGCTTAATAATTTCTTGGTTATCTCAAATAAGTTAACCTAGGTTCGGGGTTTAACAAAATAAACATCAAAATTATAAGTACGTCACACGACGATTCCGCATTTTGCCGAACTGACGATAGGTTAAAAATCTTTTTTTAGTAGATTACTTTTAAGTATTGTAGAATCAATCAAACTCAACGAAAAATCTTGTTGAGGTAGACTGTACTCCTCCTTTTTCGTCTATTCCTAAGACTTCAATAATGTATTCTCCCATAAGTTCTGATGTTTGAAAGCTTATCTTAGTGTTTAAAGAAATATCAGGATTCCAGTATAAATGGTGTCGAAATTTTGGATTTTCCCTAAAGTTCATTTCATTTTTTTTTAATGTCTCAACTGCGCTTTCAGGGGCAAAACCTTTAAACTCAAAAATATTGTTAAGTGCCTCACATGACGATTTCAGGTGATTGTCGTTAGTGTAAATAATTATAAGTCCACTTCGAATCATAATAGCATCCAGTTGGCTTAAGATTGAACTGCTTGTATTAAAAAACTCAACACGCATAAGATTTTTAAAGGGTATGGAAAGCACCAGTCGTTCATTTCTTGTCAGATATCCATCAACCAGATACCATGGTTTTTCCATAAATTCCCTGTTGGTCTCCCGGTTTTTAAGCCGCACTGTTGGCTGGCCATTTTCTGTATCTACCCTTGCGAAGGCAACTACTTCTCGCATAAACTCTTCAAGGGTGGCAATTTTATGGTATTTATCCATTTGATAAACTTTGTCAGCCTTGAAAGGGATAGATAGAGATGAAACCCTTTGTACACTTTCTTTTTCTTCAGGTTTGAAAATTTCCCCAATCTTTATACTCTCAGCCACTGTTTTAAGATAGTTGGCTATCTGGTAATTTCTAACTATTTTTTTGGTACTGAGTCCAAGCAATTTTTCACCTGGAATTAGCAATTCAAAATCAGGGATGGTCGTCTCAAATGGATTCATATTGAAAATCTGGAATGTGACTGACTTTGAAAAATTACTATAGGGAATTTGTACTATTCCTGATTTGCAACTTGCTTTCAAGAATTTATTGGATCCAACCTGATAAAGAGAAATGACATCACTGAAAATTGGGTTTTCCGAATTAGGATCAATAAGTCTTCCCTCAATCAGGATGTTTGTTTGATGTTCAGTTTTTTCATATTGATGGTAGGCAGGACCATTCATTGTTACCGGTGCAGTATTTAGATTGTGCATGGCATGAACAGTAACCGAAAGGCTGCCTTTCATTAATACTTTTGATGCAATATCGAAATTGACCTGTGAACTTCTGGGGTATGTTTTATTATCGAGCATCAAGGTTAGATTTGAGTCTACAGTATCAAAAACTGCCGGGGTAGATTTTTCCATGATTTCATAGTTTTCAGTATCTGAATCCAGTGGACTATAAATCGGAATTTCAATGCAATAGAGATCATTATCATTGAATTGTAGGTTCCACTTAGAAAAGAAAGAAAGGTAATAAAGTCCTTCCTTCAACGTAAGAGGTATTTCCAGAAGACCATGGGCCATGCCATCTTCAAGTTTTAACATTTGTTGATTAAGTAGAAAGCCACTTTGGTCATGAAGATTTGTAAAAAGAATTGTGCTGTGAGCGCTGGAAGACTTGAAATTTGTTTGATATACTTTGTATCTGATTGATTCACCTACCGTATATACCGGCTGACTAAGGTGGACGATAAAAGTCTCAAGAATTTTATCTTGAGCGTTTACGGCCAGCCAACAGAGCGAAAAAATGAAACTTGGCAATGATTTGTTTAAGATGTTTTTTAGCGCGTGCATAAGGCTATTCCCAATAATCAGGTCTCTCAGTTGTGCTGTTTTCCAAAAGGAGACAATTGCAGCAGGCTTCCCAGAACCCACCATCGTACCTGCACAGGTAATCCTTTTGTGGCACCCATAAAGGTAAAATATCATTTTTGTAAAGTATTCTTCTGGCTATTGATTTTCCTGCTACCTCAAAATATCCCAAAACAATCTCATCCTCATCATTAATATTATAGACATTACCCCTGAGGGGAGCTGGCGGCAGATCGAAAATATTACCATCAGGATTAGCCAGTTGAACTACCTTTTGCCAGTATTCAAAGGCTTTTTTGTCGATAGTAAGTTGGGTGGCATTAAAAAAGTGTTTCGAAGAAAACTCAATTTTTTTAGGGTATATTTTTTCCGCAATTAGTTGCCTGGGTAGGTAGTTGCCAGAATTTTTTTCACTGGAATAGATATATATTTCATCATTATTCAATTCCTGGTTGATAAAGCATGCTTTAGGTATGTGCAGTGGCCCGCATTGTCTTTCGGCCAATAACCACGTCTCATCTACCTTCCATCGAAGGTAAGAAGTTTCAGAGCTTACATTGATTGGCGTATTGATAAAAATATCGATGCTTTCTACAGTAATGACACGGCCATTGTTGTTTGTAATATCCCTTAATCCTGAAATATAGCTGATACTGTCAGGCGTCACCGGAGATGGCATCATCTGAGGGTCTGTTCTAAACTTTTTGTTTAAGTAGCTTATTTCGATATGATAACATTCCCCAGTCTTTACATCGACTTTACCACCAAAATGAACATACCATCCATCAGATTCATAATTAAATGCCTCACTTTCATTCTTTGAATTAAATAAAAAAATTTCAGCGCTTTCTATTGGGCTTGTGTTAGAAAATCTTTGATAAGGCGCGCTCAGGGTCAGCCTGATCCTGTTGACATTGTCCAGTTGATTGATCCCCCCATTCACTACTAAAAAACTTCCGGCATATCCGGGGTCAAAATCATAGGGACTGACACAATTTGTGGAACACAAAAAAGCGAGGAGCAGATATGATAAAAATCTATGTGCCATTAGAAATTGAAATTATACGTAAACGAAGGAAGCATACTTCCCAAAATGGAAAGCTTATAGGCGCCAATAACTGTATTTTTATCTCTTTTAAAATATATGGAATAGGCGTTGTTCCTTCCGTAAAGATTATAAATAGAAAAGGTAAAACTATCGTTGTATCGGCTCGTCTTAAATACGCCCCTCTGAATCGTGTAAGACACATCTAGCCGATGGTAGTCAGGAAGCCTGAATTCATTGCGTTCTGAATAATTTGGGATGAAATATCCATCCAGGTCATAATACGCGTTTGGACCTGTGAGCGGCCTGCCTGTGGAGTAGCTAAAATTGAAACTGAACTGATTGGTTTTGTTTAAATTATAATTACCAACAAGATTTAAGTTGTGCGGCTGATCGAGTCTTGAAGGAAACCAGGCACCATTATTTACTGATTCCTTTCTGGTTTCATCTTCGATTTGAACCATCGATCGTGAATAGGCATAGGAAAGCCAGCCATTTAATTTCCCTCTTTTCTTCTTGACAAACAGCTCGACACCATAGAATTTGCCTTTTCCCGCAATCAGTTCCGTTTCAAGATGATCGTTTAAAAATATGTCCGGAAAGTCTTTGTATTCTACGACATTATCAAGATCACGATAATACAGCTCAATGCTTGTCTCCCATGAGTTAAACTTGAAATTCCTGAAATAGCCCAAAGAATAATTCTTTGCATCAAGTGGTTTTAGATAATCATTACTCACCTGCCAAAAGTCTGTGGGTAGCGCTGCCGTAGTATTGGAAATCAAATGGATAAACTGGTGAATTCGGTTGTAACTCAGTTTTATGGATGAACTAGGAGTAAACTGATACACCAATGAAACTCTGGGATCAAAAGCCTGGTAGGATATCACGCTTTCCCATCTATTAAAATAACGCACCTCCACAATATCTTCTTCGTTGGTAGGTATGCCATTATTATATATGTTGACAGTTCCCGGGCCAATCTGACTATAATAATAATACCTCAATCCTACTGAAAACGAAATTTGGTCAGAAAGGCTGATCTCGTTATTTACAAATATTGCAGATTCCAACCCGCGGTCTTTTTCTCCGTCATAAGGTATGACGGTTGATTGCTCATTAAATGGCCTTAGTGTCTCGTCTTCGGGAAAAAAACTATTGATTTCAAAACCAATATTAAAGGTATTTTTCGATAAACCGGAAAAATATACTTCCTCCTTTATCTTATAATTATTCATACCATTACCTAGCACAAATGCGTCTATTCCTGAAGGTTCAAAATTTGTGTTGCTCAGCTTGCTATACGAAAAGGCAAATTTTGATATTGTTTTTGGATTTATCATCTGATCCCAATTGAGTGCAGCGGTTGTTGATTTCCATGAAAATCCGAATTGATCAGAGAAACTAAACCTGTCTTTGCTGTTATAAACTGACAGGCCAAGGGTGCCGTTATCTCCTATGCGCTGCGTGATTTTTGCATTGATATCATAAAATGATAAGGAGCTGTTTTTGACGTCCGGATTTTCAACAAAGTTTAATATCCAGTCGGAATAGGCGATTCTTCCTCCAATCAACAGAGAGGTATTACCAGAAATAATGGGCGTTTCCAATGTAGCCCTACTGGACAATAAACCAATGCCCCCACTCATATTCAACTGGTCATAATTGTTGCCTTTCAGTTTCACATCTAATACCGACGATACACGTCCGCCATATTGAGCTGGGATATGTCCTTTATAAAGTGTCACCTCATGAATGACATCAGGATTAAAAATCGAGAAAAATCCCATGGCGTGGGATGAATTAAAAATCATGGCCTCATCCTGCATGATCAGGTTCTGATCAATATTGCCACCACGAACATTAAATCCACCGGCACCTTCACCCACAGTGCTTACACCAGGCAGGGTCAGGATGCCTTTTATTACATCCGGTTCTCCGAGAAACACAGGCAAATCTCTCAGGTCCCTTGTAGTTAGCCTCGCCATGCCCATGATTACTGAACTAACATTACTGTCATCAGGGGTTGCGCTTATCAATACTTCATTCAGTTCAGTAGCTTTTGGCATGAGTTCGATTTTCCATAACGATGGCCCGAGAAGATCTACACCTACAATTAGATCTTCATATCCAAGCATAC
>CAYZWN010000031.1:0-32950 GCA_964482185.1 uncultured Roseivirgaceae bacterium | reverse complement strand
GCAAAGGTGTTTCCTTCATCGCGATCGCTCATGGTGTTTCTGACATAATTTCCGCCGACAGACTTTATCAGGTCAAGGTGGTCGGTAAGCTGTTTGCCCGTCCATTGCCACAAATTGTCTTCATCGCTGGCGCCTACAAGCATGATTGGCTTTCCTCTGTACTCCCAATACCAGGGATTTTTTCCGTAGGGGCGTAGCGATCCGTCATTTGCCTCAATCCCAGAATCGGCATGCCCGGTTAACCTTTCATTTTGAATGCCGGTAGCTTTTTCTATCGCAATTGCTTCCGAAGAGAAAAGAATTGTTAATAAAGTAAGTGTAATGAGCGATAATGTTGAAACAGTGTCTTTTGTGATCATTTTATTGGTTTTTAAATAATGAAAATCAAATCAGGATGACCTAACAGATCGATTTTTTAACAATTTCAGGCAGACCTGATTAACTGCATCGAGAAAAGACAAAATAAGTGTTGCTGTTGGAATCATTTATTTATCTCTGCTTTTATAAAATATGTTTCTGGTAAATTTTACTATTCGTTTACCTTCCTATTCGCATCTAATTCCTGCATTGCCTGTTGAAACTGTGCGTCATCCGGTACGCCGTGATGCCATTTTTTCACACCTTCCATATAGCTGACTCCCTTTCCTTTGGTCGTATGCGCGATGACCAAACTGGGTTTTTGATGACTGAAAGGTACTTTATTGAATGTCTCGATCATCGCAGCAAAGTTATGCCCGTCAACATGGCGCACTGCCCAGCCGAACGCCTCAAACTTCGCATCAATCGGGTCTGTATTACACACCTCTGCTGTAGGTCCGGTGATTTGCAGTTTGTTATAATCGATTATGGCAACCAGGTTGTCCAGCTTATAGTGCGATGCCAGTAGGGCAGCTTCCCAGTTGGAGCCTTCGGGAAGTTCTCCGTCGCCCAGCAAAGTAAAAACCTTGTATGGCTTTTTATCAATTTTACCTGCCATCGCCATCACAGCGCTGACAGGCAGGCCATGACCCAGCGCACCGGTGTTTTGCTCGATCCCGTTTACCTTTCTTGTGGGGTGGCCAACGTAATGGCTGGCGTATTTACACAAAGTTTCCAGGTCAGTTTCCGGGAAAAATCCACAATCTGCCAGGACAACATACAACGCTTCGACAGAATGCCCTTTGCTTTGTATATAGCGTTCGCGACCCGAATCGGAGAAGTTCGAGGGCCGGACATTCATAATCTCATTGTATAAAACATTCACAATGTCCACGCATGACAAGCTGCCTCCTGTATGCCCTGCGTTGGCTTTTTTAATGTAATACAGAATTTTTTTTCTGTATTCTATTGATTTTAATTCGAGTTGCTGAATGGTCATAGATGTTGCCTGATTATAAAAACCTCCCCACCCGGAAGCAGGGAAGTTCTCCTGATTAATCCTAATTAACCATGTTTATATACTTCCCAACCCATGTAGTTGGAGAAAGCTTCTTCAAGTATATCCGCAGTGTTGGAAGCATTCATGACCACATGATGCTCGAAACCGTTTCTACACACATAATTCATGAGTTTCTGAAGATCAGAAATTTTAGCCACCGCCCTGTTTCCAAATGTTTTCAGTTCGTCGTTGGTCAGCATGCCTTCACCGATATAGGTTTTAAGCACCCCTTTGGAATCGTCTGAGCTAATGCGTCCAAAGGTGAGAGGCGAGGCAGGTGTGCGGCCATCCAGCGCACCATAGGTATTTTCCGTTCCGACTGAGGTTCCGAGAATCGGTGCATTGCTGATCTGGATATCCGGTAAAAATGATTTTGCCCAGTTGCCACAATGGAATAGCACACATTTCTCATCGTCATCAGCATAGTTGTTGTTCCAGTCCACCAGGGCACTCGGCGAGCCGGAGGCCAGTTGCATGGCATACATGGTGAGGGTGCCGGTCACATCCACCTCGCAGGCGCTTGGCAGCATATTTTCGCTCATCATGCTCATGCTGGTGCATACATTGCAGCCGTAGTTTTGTTGCAAGGAAGTCCAGCATTGGATTGCTGTGGCATCCAGTTGGTTGGCTTCGACAAATTCTCTCAGCACCACATCGAGTTTGGCGATCTGCACCAGACGATCCGTGGGAGTTTTGCCGGCCGGGGCATAGGCGTTTATTTTTTCCAGTTGATCTTTTACTACCTGGTCATCCTTCGAGAGTTTGTTTGCTTTGCCTAAAATCTCTGACAGATCGACGGTTGTGACCGTAATGCTGTTGCGCTGCAATATTTTTTCGCTGTAGCGAACGGTATTGAAGGCTCCGGGACGGGCGCCCACTGCTCCGATGCGTACATTTTTCAATCCTTTAACCACACGGCAAACAGCTACGAATTTTTTCAGGTCTGCAATAAAAGATTCATCAGTTGGATGACAGACATGTTTGGAGGTAAGAGAGTATTTAATGCCATACTGATACAGGTTGTTCGTAACGGAAATTTTTCCGCAAAATGCATCCCGGCGATTCACTACATCCATTTTGCCGAGATCATCAGGATAGCCCTGAATCAACACAGGGACGTTCAGTCCGGCGAGTTTCAGGGTGTCGGCGACTCCTTTTTCATCGCCAAAATTCGGCAGAACCACCAGCACCCCGTCGATGATTTCCCGGTGCTTTTTGAAAAGGTCTGCACATTTTCTGGCTTCTGCATAAACTTCCACACCGCCGAGCTTGGAGTCCTCTTCAGACAGCATGATGCCATGTATGTCCAAATCTTTAAAAAGTTTCTGAATGTCATGTCGTGCTTCAGTCACCAAATGATCGGGGAAGAAATCCCTGTTTCCGAATATTATACCTAAAGTAGTCTTCATGATTTTTGAGTTTTGTTTTTATTTATTATTTCAGTTGGATGCCGTGATTAGAATGAGACCAATAATGTAGAGCACAAACATGATCAGTAAAAGTGTGTTGGTTCCTTTGGGGGCACCCTTAAATTCCTTCCAGATCAGTACGCCCCAGAGGATGGCCACGACCGGGGCGGCATTGCTGAGTGCATAGGAGATGGCAGGATTGGCAGCTCCGGCAGCCATAAAACTCACGACCATCCCAAACATCCAGATGAACCCGCCGATGATGCCCGATAGGTGCGTTTTGAAATTTCCATGCCAGTATTCAGCCATTTTTACGGGGGTACCCTGGACAGGATATTTCATGAAAAATGGATTGAAAACAAATGTGCTGAGAAAAACGCCAACACCGAAGAAGAAAACACCGGTAAAAGGTGTCAGCGTGCCCGTTCCACCGGTGACGTAGGTGTTGTCCAGCGATTTTACCACAAGACCATAGAAAAAGGCAATAAGCAGGCCGGCAAAAACAGAAAGCAGAATGCCTTTTGCAGTCGGTTTCTTCTTTTCGGAAGCCAATCGCTTGTACGACAACATGCTCAGATAAATCGCTGCAATGATCACGGCAACGCCGATCCACAATATGTTGGCGTTGCCTTCAAATGTTTTGTTTGGGTCGAGCATTACAAGGATGTAATTGATGATGATACCCAGAATCCATGCAATGCCGCCGCCTATAGGAAAACCAACAGACATGCCGGCAACTGCGATGGCAGCAACAAGTAAAATATTCCCAAGATTCCACACGATACCTCCTAACATGGCAAAGATGATACTTGTGGTATCAGCTTGTTGCAAATCAACCAGAAACGGTCGGCCTGAAACACCCATGCTTCCAAGGGTGAAGGCGGCGATAGTGGCAAATAATAGCAAACCGATCGAGAGATCCCAGTAGAATAATTCAAACCGCCAGTTTCGCTCGGCAACTTTTTGCATATTGGCCCACGACCCCCAGCAAATCATGGAGATGATGAAAAAGAATACAGCCAATGGGTAGTTTTGTACAAGTACCATGGTGTTTAAAAAGTTAGAGTTTAGAAATGATCAGTTCAATTTCATGGTCACGGAAGAGTTGTAAATGTTGATCCATGATATCTGAATCTGTGATAATATAATCGATGAGTGAAAGCGCTCCCAGGCTTGCAAAAGCCCCCTTGCCAAATTTCGTGGAGTCAGCAACGAGATACACGGTTTCAGCTACATCGATCATTGCTTTTTTTACAACAATATCGCTGAGACTGGGGTAGGTGAGACCTGACCGCAGTGAAATGCCGGCCGTAGCCAGAAACAGTTTGTCAACATGGACATCATGGAAAAAATCCGCAGCCTTCTGGCCGGTAAGAGAGAGGGTAGGAGGTTTAAATTCTCCACCGGTCATGATCAGTTCAATGCCTGGTTCGGCGCCGAGAATCAAGGCGATATTGAGCGCATTGGTGATGACGGTAAGATTTTTCCTTCCTAACAAATGGTTGGCAATTTCGGTGGTGGTGGAACCCGAATCAAGAATGACCGTATCGCCATCTTCAATGAGTTCGGCAGCGGTTTTTCCGATAGCAGCTTTCTTTTCGAGATTGGTCTGGTTCATCAGCGAAAATGTGCGCACCTGCTGTTCTACTTCTTTGAGGAATGCCCCGCCATGTTCTCTTTTTACCAGACCGTCTTTTTCGAGTTTTTCCAGATCCTGGCGGATGGTGACTTCTGAGACTTTGAAGATTTTTGAAAGTTCTATCACTTTGGCCGAACCGTCTTCCCGGAGGAATTCAAGAATTTTCTCCCTTCGCTGGTTGGCCATCATATTTTTGAATTCTTTCATAACAAGACAAATATAGGTTTCGAAATATTTCGAAACAAAACAAAACGTAATTAAACATAAATACTTATGCTGTGATTCGTGAATAAACAAAGATCTGTGGCTGTGGAGTAATTGTCAGCGGATATCGTACAGTCCAAATTTGGTCTTTAGATTTAAAAGGGAGATAGACGGAACAGGAAAGCAAGACGGTTGCTTATTTATAAAAATCAAAAAAACCGTAACTCCGGCTTTCAAGTCGCGCAAACGTGCACTTAAGCGTGCGGAAACCAAAAATCGGAGTTTTAATCTTTTGGATTCATTGATTATGTCATGGTTTTTATGGAAATTAAAGTGCTATTAAAAAATATGTCATTTAAATACCTCATCATGCGCACTTCACTAAACAGTTCCCTAACCCGCCGGCGATTTCTAAAAAACTCTTCTGCTATTGCAGCGGGCGTTGCATTTGCACCAGCCATAGCCGGTTGCAGCACTCAAACTAAATCAGCAAGTCTTCTTACCCGCCCCTTTGGAAAAATTGGCTTTGATGTAACATCTTTTAGTTTGGGTGGTCAGGCATCCATACAATGGACTCCGCCGGATGTGGATCCTGTTAAAATTATCCTAAAGTCATTTGAAAGGAAGGTAAATTATTTCGACACATCCAATCTCTATGGACCGAGTCAGGTGCATTTTGGCACGGCTTTCAGACATCTTAATCTCATTCCCGGACAGGCCGGTTATAACGAGAAACTGAGAAAGTCCATATTCCTGACGTCAAAAACGCACCTCAGAGTCGCTAAAGGCAACAATGAATTGGAAGGG
This sequence comes from uncultured Roseivirgaceae bacterium, assembly GCA_964482185.1. GTDB lineage: Bacteria > Bacteroidota > Bacteroidia > Cytophagales > Cyclobacteriaceae > JAAUQL01. Next base: position 27,474 of record CAYZWN010000031.1, on the reverse strand, counting down.
GTAAGAAACCGCACCAATGGCGAGCAAGGCACATACACCATAGATGACCTGAGAAGAACCCTTTCTCAAGTTTATGGTGACGGCAAAGGAAATTACCCAAAGGGCGCCTTTCTGGATATGATGCTGATTCATAATCTGAACACTACCGAGGAAGTTGATGCGCTTTACACAGGTTATGAAAATCCCGATGCATCTGATGAGCAGATCGGTGCACTGGCTGCTCTGTTAGACTACAGGGATGGCACCAACCATACAGGTCTGAATCCCGGAGAGGAGAAACTTATTGGTCACATTGGCTTCAGCGGGCACTACTCAGCACCGGTAATGATGGACATGATCAGGCGAGACACAAAAAATATTCTTGATGGCATGCTGGTTTCCATCAATGCCAATGACAAGCTCAATCTGAATATGCAGCATAATGTGATTCCGGTTGCTGCGGCTAAAAACATGGGCATTATAGGCATGAAAGTATTTGCTGATGGCGCCATGTATTCCAAGGAAGCAACATGGTCAAATGAATACAAGCATGTCGTAAGAACGGTTGGGAGTGAAAAATTACCCAGCAGACCACTGATCGAGTATGCGCTGACCACACCTGGTATTTCTACACAAATTATTGGCATTGGTCATGTTGATGAGGAATCGTCAAAATGCCAGCTTACACAAAACATTGACGCTGCCCAGATCACGCCTGACGGTTTATCAGAGTCAGACAGATCCGAAATTGAAAACATGGCATTACTCGCAAAAAGTGGCAATACAAATTATTTCCAAATCCATGACGGAGGTCTGACGGCTATCGCCAATCCTAAGGCTGAAAGGTTGACATCCGACCAGGTTAAACTCTCCTGGGATACGGCATTTGCCGGACCCGCTGCCATCCAGAGTTATCGGATTACCCGTAACGGAGAACAAATCGGTTCGGTGGATCACAAGCCACAAATCACCAATTTACCCTTTACTTTTACAGATAAAAAAACCGGTGAGGGCAGGAGTGAATACAAAATCATCACGGTTGATAAGCGTGGCGAGCAAGTATCTTCAGAAACCTTTATCGCGTGAAATGAATGTTTGAGACCGGAGATTTAGTTGAGATAAGGCAGCAACTGAAAGACATGCTTAACAAGCATGTTCCGCCACTTTGCGTTAGCAAGGATGATGAAATGATTTATGAGGTTTGTGGCACGCGGGAGGTAATTCAACGCAGAAAAAAGGTATCCGGAATATATTTTGGCAGTGTGGTTTCCAAACAAAAGGATATCAGGCTTTACTATTTCCCAATCTATACTCATGCAAGGAAGTTTGACTGGATTTCCGCAGAATTGCGAAAATGCCAGAAAGGAAAGAGTTGTTTTCATATTCGACTTTTGCCTGAGTCACTTGGTGCTGACATCAAAAAAATGATCGATGCCGGCATTGAGCTTTATCGCAATGAGAATTTGATATAGTTCTAAAAACGTGCATCACAATCGGCAAACACCGATACTGAATGCCTCAGCAGGGTTTGTTTCGTAGAGCATTTGAACTTCATCATCAGTAAAACCGGATTGTCTCAAAGTGTTCTTCATCTGGATCATGATGGCAGTGTAAGGACTTCCCATTCGTTTGAAGGTAATGTCGCCATCTTCTTTTTTGATTACATCCCAATAGGCATCCTGGGAGATGAGTACGCGGCGGAGGAGATTTTCCTTTTTAAGTTTTTTTAAAAATTCCAGATACCGGGTGATGGACTCTTCCGATTCATTGATGCCATCGAGGCTTACCCATGCGCCTTTTGTTGCGAGACTGATCTGGTCTTCAGAGGAAGTGTTTTGCGCATGTACAACGATCAGCGCTTTTGGATCAACACCGTATTTCTGTAAAATCTCCACTTCATCAAAAGCTGCCTGGCCGCCCCCTGTGTGAATGGCTATTTTCAAACCTGTAGCGAGGTGGGTTATCGCTCCTGCTGATACAATTTTTTGTTCAGTTTCATCAAGCGCTTCCCGGCCGACGCCAAGTTTAATGAACCCCGGCTTAATCTCCGTTCCATCGATCCCGTGATTCCATTCGTCGATCCAGCGTTCGGCAAGTTGTTCTGCTGTTTCGGTGTATGTATGCGCCGGGAGAAATTTTTTATCAGCCGCAGCATAATACCCGGTGTTTGTGATGATATTAAGCCCGGTTTGCTTTGACAAGGACGCAAGCAATCTGATATCTCTTCCAATGAAATCCGGTGTACACTCAAACATACTTTGCACGCCAAGGGCTTTGATTTCAGCAAAATAGGGGAGAAGCGTATCCAATGCTGCTTCGTGTTTGTACTGGGGTTGAGGCACTTTTTCGGCTCCTGCAAAATCAACCATGGCATGTTCATGCGAGAGCGTAACGCCAAGGTTCTCAGCTTCGATATATCCGGTAACGGTCATGATTTTGGGTACTTCGGGTGACTTCGGATTCGTGCAGTTCCACAACAAAACGATCAGGAGTGCAAATAGAAATTGAAAGGTGCGCATGGTGATATCATTTCTTTAAATAAAGATAATCTTAATAAGATGATTTTACCTGAAATTTCTATTAAACATGATGTTTCCGGGTTTGCAAAGAACCTTCTGCTACAGGTTTTGAAAAAGAAAACAATCAATCTCCAAAGAGCCCGGAGGAAAGCGATTTTGTATAATCTGTGAGAAGCTTCACCTGATCATCATCGAGGCGGGCATCGCGGTGAATCAGTGTGTAAATTTTCATTGGCATTTCGCCAGACTCCACTTCTTCGGCTATATCTCCGAGCAATTTTACTTTTCTCCTTTTGCTCAGATCTCCCCATTCAGAAAAATTAAGTTCCTTTCGGCCTTCGCGGACATCCCTAACCACAAGCCATGAAAAAGGAGCGACATAGGAATACCAGGGATAAACTGTCTGATTGGAATGGCAGTCATAGCATGAAGTCGTAAGTATTTCTTTGATCTGCTCAGGCGGGTTTTCCAGGAGAATAAAATCGTTTGTCCGGTCTTCAGATGTTTCAGGAAGATTTTTAGGAATGAATTGAATGACAATTACCAAAACAGCCAGCGCAATGATTGAAATAGCTATAATTTTTTTCATCTTTCAGGTCTTTACAAAAAAAAGCCTCAGTGCTGAGGCTTTGAGATTATTCGAATAATTTCTCTGCTTCTTCCTCTGCCCATAGCATTAAAGTGGCATATGCTTCATCGGAAGGTTGGGCATCAGGATACTTCTCAAGAAATTTTTTCGGTGGCATTTCCCTTTCTTCAATCACCTCTATAATTTCATCAAAAACCGATACAAGTTTTTCTTTATCATATTCACCCATCAGATCCCATCGCAAAGCATCTTTCGCTTCATCCGATTTGCCATCGACGCTATGACATCCATAACATGATTTGTCGATGATGACTTTAATGTGATCAGGGAAAACAAATGCGCCTGCCATACTTGATGTTTCGCTGGAACTCAGCGCTTTTTTGGAAGTTAGTTGCATAAATACGATTGCTGATAAGACGGCAACGGCGAATAAAAAGATAAATTTTCTCATGTTTTTAGAATTAAGTTAAATTGGTTCCAAAATTTACACAATGTAACTAAAATATAAAATCTGATTACAATTTGATTTTAAAATTAAAAAATGGTCTTTTTGCCAATATTAGTATTTTCAGATCGTGCGTTTTTATCAGGTTAATTAGATATGAAAAGGGTGATTTTTGTAACAGGAGCATCTTCAGGAATTGGAATGGCTATTGCGAAATATTTATCATCAAAAGGCCATAAGGTTTACGGTGGAAGCAGGACCGCTCCGGGCAGCCAGCACTTTCAGGCTATTAAGCTCGATGTGACTAATGACAATAGCGTACATAACGCAGTAAGTTTTATTATTGAGCAGGAAGGTCGCATCGATGTACTTATTAATAACGCAGGTGTGGGTTCTGTGGGAACGATAGAAAAGACGCCAATCGAAGACATCCACAAATCCTTTGAAGTGAATTTTTATGGCGTTGTAAGGATGATGCAGGCCGTATTGCCGCAGATGCGAAATCAGGGTTATGGAAGGATCATCAATATGAGCACACTCGGCTCCATGATTGGGCTTCCTTACAGGGGGTTTTACAGTGCGAGTAAGGGCGCAATGGATCTGGCGACTGAAACATTAAGGCTTGAGGCAGAGCAGTTTGGCATTCAATGCTGTACCATTCATCCAGGCGAGGTGAAGACAAATATTGCAGCAAGCCGGATCGTGTCGGCGAGTGAGGAGGATGATACGTATGGCAGGGTAATCAAAAAGGTTTTCGATAAGCTTGATGCCTCCATTGAGCACGGTAAAGATCCTGACTTCTTTGGTCCTATGGTTGAAAAGATCATTGAATCGAAAAAAGTTAAAAGAAACTATTACGTTGGAACATTCAGTGAATTGCTAGGCATTCAATTGAAAAAGTTTTTGCCCTACAGCATGTACGAATTGTTACTCCGCAAGCACTTTGTACCCGGCGACTGATTTTACTGAAAATACTTATCCTTGTTGGCAATCAGATATTGCTGCCATTTCCATGCCGAGGCCATCATGGTATTCAGATCACGTGTAGCCTTCCAGCCAAGTTCTTCATTGGCAAATGAGGTATCTGCCCAGACTTTTTCTATGTCGCCTTCTCTTCTGTCAACTAGTTTGTAATTCAATTTTACGCCCGTGGTTGCTTCAAATGCCCTGATGACTTCCATCACGGAGCTTCCGTTTCCGGTGCCGAGATTAAAAACCTCGTATGGTGTTTTTTGCTTTTGGTTGAGCATGCGCTCTACTGCTATAACGTGCGCTTTTGCCAGGTCAACCACGTGGATGTAATCGCGTATTGCTGTACCGTCCGGGGTATCGTAATCACTTCCGAAAACGCTTAGTTGTCCGCGGATACCAGCCGCTGTCTGAGTAATAAAAGGCACAAGATTATTTGGCACGCCTAATGGCAATTCGCCAATTTTTGCTGACTCATGCGCCCCGACAGGATTAAAGTATCTCAGGGCAATCGAATTGATACTACCGGATGATTTCACGGCATCGCGGATAATCTCCTCGCTTATCTGCTTGGTATTGCCGTAGGGAGATTCTGCCGGCAAGATTGGCGAATTTTCGTTTACGGGCAATTTTTCAGGCTGGCCATATACAGTGCAGGAAGATGAAAAAACCAGGTTGGCAATCTGATAATTAGCCATGCCCTCCAGGATATTCAAAAGGGATTGCAGGTTGTTTCGATAATACAGAAGTGGTTTTTGTACCGATTCGCCAACCGCCTTGGAGGCAGCGAAATGGATGATAGCCCTGATATCCTGATTATTCATTAAAAACCCATTCAGCTTGTTTTGATCGCAAAGATCAAATTGTTCGAAGGCAGGCCGCACACCGGTAATATCCTCAATTCCGTCCAAAACATCTTTTCGCGAGTTGGAAAGATTATCAACAATTACTACTTCATAACCTTTCAGGATCAATTCAACGGCTGTGTGGGAGCCGATATATCCGGTGCCACCGGTCACTAAGATTCGCTTATTCATCGGTTGATAGAATTTTTAAGGCAAATAAAATGTTATATGATGAATAAAGCCAGCCAAATCAACTAAAAGGACAGCAGTTATTCGGCTTTCACCCGGTTATGAATTAGTGAGCGTATCATGTGTAAATTCCATTGTCAATGATCGATTTATAAACTAAATTAGATGTTGGTTTTAAAATATCCTTCACTTCGCTTCATTATATGTCAGTTCAGATGAATATGATCGAGTTCAATACCCTTCCATTACAATACAGGGCTCAGTTTATATGGGACACCGGAGTTTTTCTTGTTTCCCGACAAACAGACAAGCATGTGGTGCATCTTTATCACATGAAGGATTTCTTTGTCGAGGTATATTTTTCAATAAAAAATGAAGGCGTGGATATGATTTCGAGTTTCAAGAGTACAATTCAGCTTGACCCGTACCTGGAACAGATTAGTGCGAAACTTTAATATTTCAAAATATTCAAAAGTGCTAACGAACTATCTGAGATGAAGACCTCATTTCAGATTTTTTTATCACGAAATTTTATACAGCATGAGCAAAAGAGTACTCATTACAGGCGGGACATCCGGTCTTGGGCAAGCGCTGGCTTTGATGTGTCGTGATAATGGCTATGAGGTAATGGTTACAGGCAGGAATGTAGATAAAATACCAAAGGATATCACTTCTTTTAAAGTTGATTTTGCAGATATAAAGAGCGTAACCCGGTGCGCACGGAAAATACAGGGTGCTGCCGGGCATCTGGATTTTCTGGTAAATTGTACAGGCATCCTGGCTCCTGCGACTTACCAGGTAACAACTGATGGCTTTGAGCAAACCTATCAGGTAAACTTTCTTTCCCACGTTTTGCTGACTACGCTCCTGAAAAATGCAGGAGTTCTGAAAAGAACTAAAGTAGTCAATGTGAGTTCGCCCTTATTCAAATATGGAAAAATAGATCAATTTGGTTTTTCTCCAAAGCAATATTCTTCATGGAAAGCTTACTGCAACACAAAATTGTTTATGTTTTTATTTAGTAAAAAGATCCAGGAGGATAAGCTGGATGGATTTTGCTTCAATCCCGGAACATTTAGTTCTGGAATTTATCGCGGCCAAAATCAATGGTTTCGGAGCTTATATAAGGCAGCAAGCCCTTTTATGAAATCTTCCGATCTGGTAGCCTCCGGACTATTTAAATTATTCGAAAAGGACGCGGGATACAATGGAAATATGGTGGATCGCCTCGGTAAGATTCAGGAAATTGCATCCCCCGGGCCGCAAGTTCTTAATAGATTTTGGCAACAGGTAGATCAGGAGTTGAAGCAGAGCTTAGGGTATGCTGATCATATTGATTAAATGGAACATGTCAATAGAGATTTGAGTCAAAAGTCAATTTGAAAAACCAAATCACAAACATCAAAAAAATAAACCCCAATGGATCAAATTTCAAAAATCCGGACGGGATTGGAAATTTTCGATTAAGGTTTGTGATTTGGAAGTTGATTTTTGGAACTTTGAAGCATCCAGTGGTTTGGATTTTGTTCTTTTGGCTTGAAAAAGCATGGGGACTGGATACAGCAAAAGGTGGGCTTTGCTGCAGAATGATCTTTTTTACTTCAACTGGGTTTTGAAATTCATGGAAAATGCAATTAAAACAGTTACCATAATTGGTTGTGGATGGTTCGGGCTGCCTTTTGCAAAAAAGGCCATAGAAGCCGGATTCAACGTCAAAGGCACGACTTCGAGGGTTGAAAAGCTGGCTGTCCTGGAGCAGGCCGGTATTGAATCATATGTATTGCAATTGCCCGCTTCGTCCATTTTGCCAGAGGAACTGTTTAAGTCCGATTTACTATTGATCAATTTGCCACCCGGTCGCCGCAATCCGGATGTGCTGAAAGATTATCCAATGGTCATTACTGAAATTATACATGCCGCAACCGGGAGTGGGAGTATAAAAAAAGTCATTTTCATCAGCTCAACGTCGGTTTACGGCGACAAGCATCAATTCATTGACGAGAATACGCCGGTTTTGCCTGTAACAGATTCCGGGAAGGCACTGATCAGGGCCGAGCAGATCATCTCTGAAAGTGAATTTGACTCAGTAATACTCAGATTCGGGGGTCTGGCAGGCTCCGGTCGTCATCCCGGCAGATTCCTTGCCGGTCGCACTGGTCTTTCATCCGGAGATCAGGCGATCAATTTTCTACATCTTGAAGATGCGATAGGCGTAGCTATGCTGTTTGTTACTAATGGAATTGGTAAATATGTATATAATATTGTGGCGCCGAAGCATCCGGATAAAAAGGAATTTTATATCAAAATGGCTAAAATGATCGGATTGGAACCGCCAACTTTTATGGAAGATCCCGGAACATATCGCAGGGAGATTTCATCAGGTAAACTAATAATTGAAACCGGGTACAATTTCCGGTTTCCTGATCCGATGTATTTCGAATATTAGGAATCGAATGTCTTTTCCTACTGATAATGAATGAAACGTAGTTCCGGAAAAACCAGGCAAGTATATTTCACAACTAAACGGTTCCTGAAAAACTAAAAAGAAAATCCCACCGAAAAGGTAATTGGTCTCAGAATCCTGTCTTCTGATATCTCTAAATCGGAAAGGCCCCAGTTTTCGTAAGTATAGTCGCCGCTCACTTTTTGGTTCATATATCCGATAGAAAAAACCATCGCACTCTGGTAAAAATTGATTTGATATCCAATTCCAATTTGCCAGTAAAGGCCACCTTGTACATTATCGAGCCTGTAATAATCTGAATTAGTGTTTCGGCCCCAGGCAAATCCGTATCCAATGTCACCGTAATAAAAGGGGCTTACTTTTTTATCCATGATATATCCCTTGAGTGAAGCATATAAGGGCAGGGTAGTATAATTCTCAAAATTGTTTACACCGGCTCCAACGCCGGCTCCAAGGAACTGATTAAATTGATAACCATTGATGGTTTGAGCGGAAACATTCACATACTCATCGCCAAACAAGGCTCCAAGTTTTAGATCATGATAAAATTGCTTAATCTCAAGACCAGGCATGTATTTGATCTTCTCGCTGAATTCATCATTGATAAAACCATTCCCTTTGAATTTTATCTTTCTGATGTAGTCATATTTGAGTTGAACAGGTTCTGTCTGATTGTTAATGAGGATTCTGATTACATTTTCATTAAATGAATCAACAATGGCGCCGCTGATTTTGACGCCATTGTTCAAGAAAATCTTCACCTGCTTTGTCTCCTGAGCTTCAGACTCAGAGGTAAAAATTAGTGCTAAAGTCAAGACAATTAAAAAAATACGTTTCATGCCTGAAGACTCTACAGTGCTTGCTCGCGTTTGATCGGTATCATACTAATGAACCGGATATTTTCTTTGTCAGAATAGTCAAACTGATATAATCCGTCTTGACCGACTAAAATGAGATTATCATTAAAAGGTATGACATCAAACGCATGGATGGTGCCAAAATACTCGAGTAGAGATATGGAATAGATATCTGTTGCATCGAAAACTTTCAATCCGGAAGCGCCTTCACAAATAAAAAGCATGCCATTGTCTATTCCCAGGCCATGCGGATTGGTCATTGGATATGTTTTGAGCAAAGTAGGTTTTCTCAGGTCACTTACATCCAGCACATCCAGTTGGTTGGTGAAATCATTACGGCATCCTGCGCCACCTCTTAGTGTTACATAAGCAATATCGTTCTCGACAACTACCGGATCGCAACTCATGATGTGGGAGAATGTTGATAGGTGTGTCGGAAAATCAGGATTGCTATTGTCATAGATGATCATGCCGGTTTGCGAGCCTATAAAAAGGTTATCCTTGTACGGGAATATCGTTTCAATTCCCCAGCCGATATTCAATCTTGCCCCTGGCACCGGATTGTCAAGATTTGAAATATCAAAAACCATCATATTTCGATTATCAATGCTGTAGAGATGATCCTTCATGATTGTAAATCTTGCCATGGACCCGCCAACACCGGTCTGCACAACAGGTGCGCTTTCCGGGGCAAAGCTCGACATAGCCATATCCATAGTTGCAAAACCTCCTCTGAAGGCGATGCCTTTACCGTAATAATAGTATGATGGATAAATGCCATTAAAATCACCTTCTGTTACTTCAATGACCTCCTTTGGTTCCCAATCAACAATTACCCCATTATCCGGATCATAATATTGGTTTTGCTGGGCAAGCTCCAAAAAGATATTTTCAATCCGTTTGGTGAGTTTTACATCCGCAGGATTTGAAATATCGATCACCACGAGATCGAGATAGCTATCGGCAAATATCCTGTCTCCTCGGGCTGCGATTTCGTAGTTGCCCGGGATTTTAATAAAACGGATTATTTCAGGATTTTCTCTGTCTGCGTTGTTGATCACGTGGATGCCTTCGCCTGGCTCATTGAGGAATATATAATTTTGGTACAAATAAATCTTGCCTGTATTGGTAACAACTTGTGGCACTGTGATGTCGAATGAGCTCCTGATCGCCTCGGGAGTGAGATAAACAGGCTCCATGAGCGTATATTTTTGAGTTATTTCCACCTTATCTGTGCAATTTGTAAGTAAAAAGCTTGAAAGGGCCACAATGATTCCTGCTATTAAAAGCACTGTTCGGAGGTTGTTCTTTGTATTCATTTTTCAGGAAATTAAGGTATTTATTGGATTCGACTTAAAGACACAACGATATTTCAAAAAGTTGTAAGTGGAAAATCAATGGGGATAGAATTTTACTAAAAAAAATAGCCGGGGGCTTAACCGGGCTGTAACTTAATCTTAACAAAAACGAAAATGCCGCTCTGTTTATTCAGATAAGGATATTTCAGTGTAGATCCGGTAGTTCGAATATTACTACTTATCAATAAATTGAATATGCCGGTTCAGACTTTCTTCCAGTGAAATGATTGTTTCAGTTCGCTCAATGCCTTCGATCTGTTGTATTTTGTCATGGAGCACATCCTTCAGATGCTTGGTGTCTTTGCAGTGCAGTTTGATGAAGACGTTGTAGTTTCCAGTGGTGTAATGGATTTTTACGACTTCAGGAATTACATTCAATCTTTTTATGACCGCATCGTATAAGGAACTTTTTTCCAGATATATGCCTAAAAATGCTGTGATATCATACCCAAGCTTGGAATAATCCATTTTCAGCGTAGTCCCTCTAACGATACCCATCTCCTCCATTTTTCTCATTCTGACATGTACGGTTCCGCCCGAAACAAATACCTTTTTGGCGACTTCAGTGTATGGCATTTTGGCGTCTTCTGTCAATAAAGAAAGAATCTTTAGGTCAACATTATCAATATCATAATTCTTATTCATCACTCACTAACTAATTGCAGTATTTATAAATCGATCGTCTCAAAGGTATAAAAAATATAAATAACTAAATGGTTGTGTGAATTATTTTCAATAATAATATAAATTCTTTAGCTTTGCACTATTATAATAAAGGGACACATTCTCTTTATTTTCATTTTTGGGTTTATGTTGTTTATTAATTGGCTTATCATTAGTGATAAGCCTTTTTTATTTAAACCGGGGTATTTTTTCAGAAGATGATAAAACCTGTTTTCAGTGTTCACGCCTTTATTTATTGTCCTGATAAAGTATTGAATGGATTTGGATGGCATTAAATGCCGATTGGCAGACCTTACCAGGAAATCACAATTATTGTTGCAAAAGCCGGAGCCATAAAAAATTGTGGAGATAAATAAGGTTTTTATATATAAGTAACTGACATTTAGCATCGTGCAACTTTTTTTTCATTCCTTAAACTAATTCTAAAGTTCGTCGTTTTAAAACCATAACTCACATTTGATATTAAGAATAAAATTATATTTTTGCACGATTATTAAGAAAACGGAATATTATGTATTGGACATTAGAACTTGCCTCATATCTCGAAGACGCCCCATGGCCGGCGACAAAAGATGAATTGATAGATTATTCCATTCGATCTGGAGCGCCCATGGAAGTGGTGGAAAATTTACAGGAGTTGGAAGACGATGGGCAGCCTTATGAAAACATCGAGGAGATTTGGCCAGATTATCCAACAAAGGAAGATTTCTTCTTCAACGAGGACGAATACTAACCACAACTAAATCAAGAAATTAGGGCGATTGGTCATGCAGATTAATCGCCTTTTAATTTTTTAGCCATTATTGCTTCTGCAAAAAGCATATCCCCGGGAGTAGTAATTTTTATATTCTCATAAATGCCGTCAAAAAGATGAACCCGGTGCCCGGATTTTTCTACCACGCTGGCATCATCTGTAAATTCTACGCTATCTTCAAATGCATTAAATGCTGACTTAATCAGACTCGTTTTGAAAGTCTGAGGAGTCTGAATCAGTCTGATTTTCGAGCGATCAAGTGCAATGGATGTTTCACCTTTTTGCATTCTGATGCTTTCTTTTGGAGGCATTGAAGCAATAGCGCTTCCGGTTTTGGCTGCTATATTAAAGGAATCTTCTATGATTTGCCGGGTGACCAACGGTCGAACGCCATCATGGATGGCCACAAGGCTCTCTGGAGTCTGAATGACATTCAAGCCGTTTTTCACTGAGAGAAACCTGGAAGTGCCTCCCGCAACTAATTTATGATGTATTTGGAAATGATACTGATTGCACAATTCAGTCCAGGTGTCAAATGAAGATTCAGGCAAAACCAATATTATCTTTGTTGGCGTTGTGCAACTGGCGAAAACAGAGATGGTATGCATCAGCACAGGTTGCCCGTGTAACGGTAAAAACTGTTTTGGAATTTGCGCACCCATTCTGCTGCCGCTTCCTCCGGCTACAATTATGGCAAATCTCTCCATATAATAATTAAGTGGCGGAACCTGAATTGCAGCATCAAATAATCAGCATGGCATCGCCATAACTGAAGAATCTGTAATTCTCTTTGATCGCGGTCTCATAGGCTTTCATCACGAGGTCGTAACCTCCAAATGCGCAAGCCATCATGAGCAAAGTGCTTTCCGGTAAATGAAAATTGGTGATCAAGGCATTGCAGATTTTGAACTCGTAAGGCGGGAAAATAAATTTATCGGTCCAGCCTTCCCTTTCCTTAAGCCTTCCATTGGCAGAAACCGACGATTCCAGTGCCCGCATCGCTGTTGTGCCTACTGCACAGACTTTCTTTTTCTCGTCAAGTGCCTGGTTTACCATTTCGACAGTTTCGCTCTCTACAAAGAAATTTTCGGAATCCATTTTGTGCTTCGTGAGATCCTCCACATCAACCGCGCGAAAGGAACCCAGGCCTATATGCAGGGTAATCGGTGTGATATGAGAACCAACAATTTCAAGTCTTTTTACAAGCTGTTTGGTAAAGTGCATGCCTGCAGTTGGGGCAGCGACAGCGCCAACCTTATCAGCGAATATCGTCTGAAATCGCTCCCTGTCTTCAGGCTCTGTCTGCCTTTTTATATTTTTAGGGAGCGGTGTCTCTCCCAGCGTATTGATCATCGCACGGAATTCCTCATCCGTTCCATCATACAAAAATCTTATGGTGCGCCCTCTGGAGGTGGTATTGTCTATTACCTCAGCAACAAGATCACCTTCGCCAAAATAGAGCTTGTTGCCAACCCTGATTTTTCTTGCAGGATCTACAAGCACATCCCACAGGCGCATTTCCTTGTTGAGTTCCCTGAGCAGGAAAACCTCGATTTTAGCACCGGTTTTTTCCTTATTTCCATACAGGCGAGCCGGAAAAACTTTCGTGTCATTGATAATCAGCACGTCTCCTTCTTCGAAGTAGTCAACAATGTCTTTGAACATTTTGTGCTCAATCGTGCCGGTTTCTTTGTGGATAACCATCAGGCGGGATTCATCCCTGTTTTCTGCCGGATATAATGCTATGCAGCCAGCCGGCAAATCAAACTTGAATTCAGATAATTTCATATTTAATATTACGGTATTAAATAGGTTAAAAAATAAAGGGCTGCAAAGTTAGTGAATTGTTGTACAAATAATAGTTTAATCCTTATGTCTTTTAAATAAAATTCAGCGCTGTGATTTATCTAAGACTCATAATCGAAAGTTTCAGATTTGCGTGGAATGCCTTAGCGCAAAACCCCCTGCGTACTATTTTATCTTTGACTGGTGTCACGATCGGTATTTTTGCCATTATTGCCGCACTTACTGTTGTAGATTCCCTCAAGGAGAATATTAAAAGCAGTCTCTCCTTTTTGGGCACGGAGGTGTTGTACGTTGAAAAATGGCCATACATCTTTTCACCTAATTCGCCCTGGTGGGAATATCAGAAAAGACCGATGGTGACCCAGAATGAATATAAATATCTTGAGGCCAATCTAAAGCAGGCATCCGCCATATGTGTGTTTGCCGTGAATGGCGGCATTACAATAAAAAGAGGCAGCAACAGCATAGGTGCTATCAACCTGATGGGAGTCACGGAAGGGCACAAAGACCTGTACGAAATTGAGCTTGAGGTTGGAAGGTTTTTTTCGAACAGGGAATTGGATTATGCCACGAATGCGGCTGTAATAGGCTTCAAAACAAAGAATGCGCTTTTCCCGGGTATCAATCCGATCGGAAAGGAAATCGTTATCCGTGGTTTGAAGTATACAGTTATTGGCGTAATGAAGGAATCCGGCGAGACACTGCTCAATACACCAAGCAATGATGAAACCGTATTGATTCCTTTTGGCTCGTTCAGGAAAATATTCTATACAGGAAAAACCAGGGGAAGTTATGTTTTGATTGCTGTGAAAGGCACCGAAACAGATATTGGTCTCACGGAGCTCGAGAGTGAAATTCGCGGCATGATGAGAAACTACCGTGGACTAAAACCAAAGGACAAGGACGATTTTGCTATCAATCGCCCGGAAGCGATTACCAATCAATTGCAAGGCATTTTTGATGTGCTTACCATGGCTGGCTGGTTTATCGGTATATTTTCTATTCTGGTCGGGGCGTTTGGAATAGCCAATATCATGTTCGTGACTGTAAGTGAACGCACAGGCATTATTGGCATACAAAAATCCCTGGGGGCTAAGAATTATTTTATATTGTTTCAGTTTCTTTTCGAAGCGATCTTCTTAAGTCTGATTGGCGGCGGTTTTGGTTTGTTGATTGTCTATGCCTGCACTTTTATTGACCTTGGTTCATTTGTGCTCACCCTTATGTTCAAAAATATCATACTTGGTATAGGCATATCCACATTTGTTGGCGTGGCGAGTGGTATTATCCCTGCACTGATGGCGGCGCGCCTCGACCCTGTGGTTGCTATCAGATCGAATTAATTGTTGAAAAAATTCATGGTTCTTTCAATGCCGATGGTGCAAAATGAAAGTGCAGCCTTGGCGCAATCCTCAATAATTTTGGGTAAAACGGCAAATTCGTCCTCCGTAAACCTGCTCAATACATAATCTGCCTGCCGGCCTTTGGGGTAGTCATTTCCAATGCCAATGCGCAATCGGGCAAAATCCTGCCCCATATATTCCTCAATGCTTTTCAGTCCGTTATGACCGGCGCTCGATCCTCTGGCACGTAACCTGATTTTTTCGATTGGCAGCGCTACATCATCAGTCATGACAAGAAGATTTTCCTTTGGGATTTTGAGCTCATTTACCCAATAATTCACAGCCCTGCCGCTCAGATTCATATAAGTTGATGGTTTTATAACATAAATGAGACGCCCTTTGTGTTTAAAAGATGCCGAAGAAGCCAGTCTTGAAATTGTAAAAGATACTTTTGCTTCATTTGCGAGCGCATCTGCTACCATAAAGCCAATGTTGTGTCTGGTTAGTTCGTATTCCGCTCCAATATTTCCAAGACCGACGATCAGATATTTCATAACTGGTTTGTGGTGGGTTTAAATAAAAAATCCTGCTTTTTGGAAGCAGGATTCAGTGATTTTCATAAATAATATTCTACTCCGTTGCTTCAGAGGATTCGGATACTTCCTCATTCTCTTCCTCTTCTTCGTCAACTGCACCGCCTTTGAGCGCTCTCGGAACCTCGACTGAAGCTATCGTTACCCTTGGATTATTGAGAATTTCAAAGTCTTTTGTTTCGATGCTTGATACTTTAATTGATTTTCCAAGTTCAAGATTGCTCACGTCTAAGAGTATCGTTTCAGGCATGTCTTTTGGCAATGCTTTGATCTTAACCTTTCGAAGCTTTGTGACAAGCTTGCCTCCCTGAATCAAACCCGGGGCCGTGCCTGTAAATTTAACGGGGATTTCCATTTTAATGAATTTGTCTTCTGCAAGCTCAAGAAAATCTACATGAAGCAAGATTTCATTGACCGGATGAAACTGTATATCCTGCATGATTGCAGAATATTCATCTCCTTCTATGTTCAACTTAACAAAAGCTGCCTCCGGAGTGTAGGCAAGGTCTCTGAAAAGAATCATTGGTGAATAGAAATGCACTTGCTCTTTTCCTCCATACAACACACAGGGGACATAACTTTCAGCTCTCAGCCTTTTGGCCTCAGCTTTACCGAGATTTGCTCTTTTATACCCTATAACCTCAACTGTACGCATTTTTTTAATTTGTTTTAGTGAATAAATAATGAACTGATTGATTCGTTATTGTGAACCTTTCTTATGCCTTTCGCAAATAAGTTTGCTACGCTTAATACTTTAATTTTACTGCTTTCGCGGTACAATGGAATGGTGTCAGTGACAACCAATTCTTCCAGCGATGAGTTTTCGATGTTCTCGTAGGCGTTTCCTGACAGGATAGGGTGTGTGGCAATTGCTCTAACAGATCTTGCACCTTCTTCCTTTAATACAATGCTTGCCTTGGCTAATGTGCCGCCTGTATCGATAAGATCGTCCACCAGAATAATGTCCTTATCCTCAACATTACCAATCACCTGCATGCTCGCAACCTCATTGGCGCGCTTCCGGTACTTGTCAATTACTACCATATCAACCTCGAAGTGCTTGGCAAATGATCTGGCTCTTTTAGTTCCGCCAACGTCTGGAGAGGCTACCAGCAAATTTTCCAGTTTCAGGCTCGTAACATAGGGCACGAAAATGAATGAACTATCGAGGTGATCGAGTGGGATGTCGAAAAAACCCTGGATCTGACCGGCATGCAGGTCGCAGGTCATTATCCTGTCGGCACCGGCTGCGGAAATGAGATTGGCAACAAGCTTAGCGCCTATAGCAACCCTTGGCCTGTCTTTTCGGTCCTGGCGGGCGTATCCAAAATAGGGGATGACGACCGTAACATACTTGGCGCTGGCACGCTTGGCAGCATCAATCATGAGCAGGAGTTCAAGTAAATTGTCTGAAGGAGCAAATGTGGAGCTGATCAGAAAAACATCGCATCCTCTTACGGATTCCTTAAAAAACGGCGATATTTCGCCGTCGCTGAACTTCTGGACCTCCAACTCTCCCAAAGGTCTGCCATATTCCAAGGCAATTTTCTTCGCCAGATATTGTGAGTTGGTTCCGGAGAAAAGTTTGACCTTAGACATTGGAATTTGCTGGTTTTTAAAATAAAATTCCCGAACGTGTATTCGGGATTATGTTGTCCCACTAGGGCTCGAACCTAGACTCTTCTGAACCAAAATCAGACGTGTTGCCAGTTACACCATGGGACAAAATCAAGCCTTCTTTTTTCGAGGTACAAAGGTATGATTAAATTTTTTAAAATTGCAAAGCACCTTATTTTTTTGTCCTTAAAAAAAGACCTGCACTTTTTATGAGTTGTTCAACCGTCTGATTTAAATCCACAGCCATTGGCAGGAATCTGATAAGCGGATAAAACAGCACAACGGCCAGCAGGCTGTCTTTAATTATATTGATGATAAAGTTTGGCGTGTCGGGCACAAAATTGACCAGCAATGCAATGAAGGCAGATGCAGCCATGACTAATAAATATTGAAAGGAATAAGGGTTTAATCCAAATTTCCATTTTATGAAAATGAATTTGATCAGGTTGTGAACAGTGATTGCCGAAAGTGTAGCAATGGCTGCTCCGGTAATGCCGAATCCGGGTATAAAAACGAAGTTAAAGATCACAATCATCACAGTGAAAAACACAAGGATTAGAGTTGATACTTTGAAGTATTTGCTATAGATGATGACCGAATCATTGCTTCCTCCTGCCATCTTTACCAGGTTCGCAAGGCCAATAAGCATGATTACGCTACGCCCTTCTTCGTAAGATCTGGGTATGAGGTAAAATATGTTGTCGAGATTTACCCAAAGACCTGTAAAGAGCAATACGCCGATCATAAAAAGGTTTTGACTGCTTTTGAAATAAATAGTTCTTATTGTTTCCATATCCTTTTCCTTGAAGGCCTTCGCAATGACCGATGGAGCAATTTTGTTCAATGCTTTGGATGGGATCAAGACAAGTGTTCCGAAATAGAAAGTGATTACATAGATTCCCACAGCGGTGTCGTCGAGATACATGTTAATCATTATGGAGTCGATTTGGAGCGCAGCAATGTTACTGATCGAATTGAGCAAGCCGAACATCCCGACGCTGAACATGGATGTCATCAATGGTTTGGTAAGGAATTTAAAATTAATGCCAACGTCAAATACGCGATGATAGAT
The DNA here is from genome assembly GCA_964482185.1 of uncultured Roseivirgaceae bacterium. Lineage (GTDB taxonomy): Bacteria > Bacteroidota > Bacteroidia > Cytophagales > Cyclobacteriaceae > JAAUQL01. The sequence goes on along the minus strand of CAYZWN010000031.1, from coordinate 9,391 downwards.
GATATGCAAAAGGATCAGCAATGTTGGCAGGCACACCGAGACTGCGTAATAATACAAGTAGCTTTGAAAATTAAAAACCTGAAAAAAGACCAGTGCCAGACCAATCAGAATAAAGATTCTTTGTACAAAGTCGCGGAGAAACACACCATATGACGAACGATAAAGTGCATTGTTATAGTTATCAAAAAGGCTGTAGAACAGCTGAAAAATGGTGAGCGGGAAGATCAGGAAAAAATACTTCGTAAACTGAGGTGATTTATCAAGGTTGTTTTCAATGACTCCCGGCTTAATCATTTCAATGATGATCCAGGCTACTGCAAATCCAACAGTTCCGACAATCAAAGAAAGACCGAGGAAGCCATTATACTTTCCGGTTGTTGAATCAAAAAACCGGGGTAAAAAGCGAATTGTGACTGTTCCAAAACCTAAAACACCAAGGCTCATGAAGATGGCAGAATAGGAGAGCAGCAATCTGATTGTGCCGATTTCACTTTGACTGAGCAAATGAGGCGTGATCAGTCCGGTAGTCAAAAAACCGATCAGTGTACCGACGTACAAAAGAATTGATGACTGAAATGCCTGCTTTTTTATAACTCCCAATACCGGAAAATTTAAAGGCAAAAGAATGGTATAAATTTGTTATATTAAAAAGTATCGAAGAATTACTCAATAAATATAATTATAACAAGTGGTTTAGGCTCATTTGTTTTGCATTTGTACCAGCGCAGCTCAAAAGCAGGTACAACTCCTGAAATTAAAAATTTCCCAATATTATTTTGTTTTCTTAAATTCAATTTGTGAATTCAAAAATTGTCGGCTACCGGGGAATTGCTAATAAAGATCGGGTGATCGTTTCGGGTCATGCTTTTGAAAAGCACAAGGTGCGTGATCTGGAGCAACATCACGGCCGGAGAAGAAACTTACGGCAGGCGATCTGGCGGTTCCGGGCGCGACCGCTAAGGTGGACTACTGTTGCAATTAAAATTAATGGTCAGATTAAGAAGGTAAGAACCAACAAACGTGGTTTTTTTACATGTGAAATCAAACATGACATCACCGAACCGGGCTGGTACCCATATGAATTATTCTGGAAACGAAACCACAAGGTATTTAAAAGCGAGTTCTATCTTTCAAATGAGTATGAAACGGGCGTGATATCAGACATTGATGATACGCTCCTGGTTTCTCACAGCACGAGATTGATTCGAAAAATGGCGTTGTTGCTTTTCAGAAACGCCTATTCACGCAAAACCTTCCCACTTATTAAGAACTGGCATGCCCACCTGCGCGATTTGCACGATACCGACGAAATGAATGATTTTTTTTATGTATCGAACAGTGAGTGGAATTTGTACGACTTTTTGAGTGATTTCTTTTCGATCAACGAATTGCCTAAAGGCGTTTTTTTTCTTCAAAATCTAAAAAAAGGTTTGAGAGACTTGTTGAAAAGCGGAAGGGTAAACAGCAATCATAAAATAAACAGCATCGAATTTCTTCTTAAGTTTTATCCAGAAAAACAATTTATTCTTGTCGGAGACAATGGCCAAAAAGACATGGATATTTATAATGAAATAAGCTCCAGGTATAGAGATCGCATCAAAGGTGTGCTCATTCGCGAATTACCGTATATCAAGAATTCACGGAGAGTCAACCGCTATCGCGAAAGCATCAGTAAATTCGGGGTACCCTTTATTACATTTCATTGAAACATTCTGACATTCCACCTCCATTTATTTTTAATCCACTTAAGCATCATGCCGGATATCTTAATTCGTTGATTAATTTGCTTAAAAATCGTCCTGATAAAGACATAGACATTGATCAATTGATAGTCAGGATGGGTAATGCCATGGTCGATGTGTATACCGGAATTTTGCCTATATCAGGGATCTTGCAGGACATTCGCTTTCAGCTGGAAAAACAAGGTCTTTTTAATGAGCAGGAATTCCGGCACTTTATAAATGTTAAACCGGGCAAATTTCACAATATCCAAGTCTCCGATGGCTCGATCTGGACACTTCTTGCAGGAAAAGATCAGGATCGTTATTTGCATATTCACCCGGCCAGAAAATCGTCTGATACAATTCGCGTGCCGGCCATCTCGCTGAAAACGGCCTTTTTGTTGAGGGTACTTTTCGATGGCAAGGAAAAAGAGGGAGATCTCGTTGAGCTCGTGAATATCATCAGAGCAAGATATCTCAAGGAATCACCGGTTAAAAATGCTTCGTACACCAAAAGGATTCAACGCATTCTGCCATTTATGAAAAACGGCTATCAGCCGGGGAGGCATGTGTTTTAAAGCTCCAAATATCGTTCGATCAATAATTCGCCTGAAGAGGCATTCTAGCTGGATAACTATAATTTTTATGGTTGCATGAATAAAATTTTGGTTGTCCCACAATTTGCAAAATATTATCACTTAAAAAGCACCCAACGCTTGAAACTTTCAGGATTATGGCCCATCTTCGCATCGTCAAATCAGTCTGGTTCGCTTAGGGATCAACCCTTTTAGAAAGCATGGATGAAGCGTTGCTTCTTTTTCTGAAATATGCTAAATATTTAAAATCTGAAAGGTTTCAAATGCCAAGACAGTCTGGGAACATTCCGGCGAATTTCAAACTTATTAATAATGAAAATAACAGAGCAGTGCATGCCTGATGATGCGGATCGTCATTTTTTACAAGATGTTTTCACAATAAATCCTGATGAGCATCAAGGATCGATATCAATACACCCGGGATCTGCAAATCTGGTTGACTGTTGTGCTTTGTAACACTTTTCCCTATAATTCCTTAAAATTCAAAACCTATGTCAAGAGTTTATAATTTTTCTGCCGGCCCGGCAACATTGCCTTTGGAAGTGCTTGAACAAGCACAAAAAGATTTGGTGGACTACCAGGGAACGGGCATGTCCGTAATGGAAATGAGCCACCGTTCAACCGACTACCTGGCCATTTTTAATGGTGCCAGGGAGAATCTTAAAAAATTGATGGCTGTGCCCGATAACTATGAAATATTATTTCTGCATGGAGGCGCCTCCAGTCAGTTTGCTATGGTTCCGATGAATCTGTTTTCAAGAAGTCATAAAGCAGATTATATCAACACCGGATTATGGTCGAAGAAAGCGATTGCAGAAGCTAAAAGATATGGAAGAGTGAATGTTGTGGCTTCTTCTGAAGACAAAACATTCAGCTACATCCCGACAATCACCAGGGATATGTTTGATCCCTCAGCGGACTTTGTGCACATCACCACTAACAACACCATTTACGGCACAACCTATCCGGAGATTCCCGATACCGGGAAGGTGCCTTTGGTTGCCGATATGTCATCAAACATATTGGCTCAGGTGTATGATGTTTCGAAATTCGGAATCATTTATGCTGGCGCGCAAAAAAATATTGGCCCGGCAGGTGTCGCAATCGTTATTGTAAGGAAGGATCTGATGGGGCAAGCCATGGAGATAACACCTAATATGTTCAATTACCAGACCCATGCAGAAAACGAGTCGATGTTCAACACGCCACCGACCTACGCAGTTTACATCGCAGGTCTCGTTTTTGAATGGTTGATCGCCCGGGGAGGTGTCGCAGAAATGCAGAAAGTGAATGAAGAAAAGGCCGGATGGCTGTACGATTTCCTGGATAACTCAAGCCTGTTTAGCGGCACCGCAGATCGCAATTCCAGATCGACAATGAATGTGCCGTTTGTAACGACAAGTGAAGCACTGGATAATAAGTTTATCAAAGAGGCTTCATCCGCCGGTTTGAAAACACTCAAGGGTCACCGAACGGTTGGCGGCATGCGGGCGAGCATATATAATGCCATGCCACAGGAAGGTGTAAAAGCCCTCGTGGATTTTATGAAAAAATTTGAGATTCAAAACAAATAACTTTTTAATATACCTACTATGTTCAAAATCCAGACCCTGAATAAAATATCCGCAATCGGGTTGCAGCGTTTGCCGATGGATCAGTATGAGGTTGCCTCAGAGTTTACTAACCCTGACGCGATTCTGGTTAGAAGCTCAAAAATGCATGACATGGTTTTTTCTCCCGCCGTAAAAACCATAGCAAGAGCAGGGGCGGGTGTCAACAATATTCCGTTGGATATTTGCACCGGGAAGGGCATTGTGGTGTTTAACACACCAGGCGCAAACGCAAATGCCGTCAAGGAACTTGTTTTGGCCGCTATGCTGATGTCCAGTCGCAATCTGATACAAGGTGTGAGCTGGGCAAAAACACTGATTGGGCAAGGTGATGATGTGCCAAAGCTTGTCGAGGCCGGAAAGGGTAATTTTGTTGGCCCGGAGTTACAGGGTAAAACTCTTGGTGTAATTGGGCTTGGTGCCATAGGCATGCTCGTCGCCAATACCGGGCTTTCGCTCGGCATGCGCGTCATTGGCTATGATCCGTATATCAGCATCGAATCGGCGTGGTCGCTTTCAAAGGATGTTGAAAAAGCCATTAGTTTTGACAGCTTGCTCGCAGAAGCAGATTACATAAGTCTGCACATTCCTTTGCTTGAGACTACAAAAGAAATTATCAATAAGTCCAAATTTGACATCATGAAAGATGGTATAAGGATTATGAATTTCTCAAGGCACGGTCTTCTGAACAAACCGGATCTCTTTGATGCTTTTGATAGCGGTAAAGTGGCCGGATTCGTTACTGATTTCCCGACAGAGGAACTGCTCAGGCATGACAAAGTTATCGCTATACCTCACCTTGGAGCCTCTACGCCTGAGTCAGAATTAAACTGTGCTGTAATGGCTGTGGATCAGGTCAGGGATTTTCTCGAGAATGGCAACATCAAAAACTCAGTAAATTTCCCCGATACCAGCATGCCGAGAAACGGCCGCTACCGACTCATAATTGCCAATAAAAACATCCCCAAAATGGTGGGTAATATCACCGCCGTCTTGTCTGACCAGGATATCAATATTGCAGATATGATTAATAAACACAGAGGAGATATCGCCTATAATATCATTGACATTGATGGTGGAATTAATGATGATCAAATAGGAAAAATAAGGGAAATCGAGGGTGTCGTCATGGTTCGTTTGATACCGCCTAAGACATTAAAATAAATTAAATCAGAACGTGGCAATTATTAAAGCATTCAGGGGAATCAGACCTGTTAAAGAAAAAGCGCATCTTGTTGCAAGCCGGCCTTATGATGTACTGAACACAGAAGAGGCCAGGACTGAGGTTGATGGAAATCCATATTCATTTCTTCATGTAGTTAAGCCTGAAATCAATTTTCCCCCGGGCCAAGACCCCTATGCGCCAGCGGTGTACAAAAAGGGAAAAGAGAATTTTGCTGTTTTCATGGAGAATGGCGTGTTCTTTCAGGATAAAAGCGATTCCCTGTATATTTATCGATTGACTATGAACGGTAAATCCCAGGCAGGGATCGTCGCTGCTGCTGCTGTAGATGATTATTTTAATAACATCATCAAAAAGCATGAACTTACCAGGCCGGACAAGGAAGAAGACAGAAAAAGACATGTTCGCGTTTCAGAAATGAATGCTGAGCCTGTGTTTTTTGCATATCCGGCGATGGAGTCACTCGACAGGATTGTAGCAGAAATTATCGACGGGCAACCTGAATATGATTTTGTGGCAACGGACGGTGTGCGACACGAGCTTTGGGTCGTGCAGGATAATCGCGTACAAAGTATCATTAATGAGTTTGAAAAATTACCGGCAACTTATGTGGCAGACGGTCATCACAGAACAGCAGCTGCGGCATTAGTAGGGCAGGATTACAGAAATGAGCATCCGAACTATACTGGTGAGGAGGCATTTAACTACTTTCTGGCCGTTCATTTTCCTGATAATCAGCTCAATATCATTGATTACAACAGGCTGGTGAATGATCTTAATGGTCTGGATTCAAAGGGATTTATAGATCGGCTACAAACCGGATTTGAGGTAACGTTGATGGGAAGTGATATTTACAAACCGACAAGGCTCCATGAACTCAGTATGTATCTGGACGGAAACTGGTACAAGCTGCTTGCCAGGCCAGGAACCTATGACGATAATGATCCGATCGGTGTATTGGATGTCACAATCCTCTCAAGACAAATACTTGAGCCTGTTTTAAATATTTTAGATCTGCGCACTGACAAAAGAATTGATTTTGTGGGCGGAATCAGGGGTCTTGGAGAATTGAAAAAAAGGGTTGACAGTGGCGAAATGAAAGTAGCTTTCGCATTATACCCTGTTTCGATGCAGCAGCTCATCGACATTGCAGACAGCGGAGAGATTATGCCCCCAAAAACTACATGGTTTGAACCAAAATTGCGAAGCGGACTTGTTGTGCATAGCCTGAGATAAGTACGAGTTACCTATACTGCCCCAACAGTTATATACGTATTGATACCTGACAACGCGTTTAAACCCGTTGCCAATTAAAGAAATCAGTTTTTCTAAGTTCAACTAAACAAAATAGAAAATGAAAGGATTATTTTTGAATGTACTCCTTGTGCTGACAATTGCAGCATCCCTGCTTGTTTCATGTGATTCAAATAACGAAATCACTGGAAAAAGTATTCTACGAATCAGATTGACAGATTCTCCAGGAGATTACAAGGCAGTGTATATTGATCTCAAAGAGATTATGGTAAATGCCACGAATGATGAAAATTCAGGCTGGGTCACACTTGAAAATATCAATGCCGGGGTATATGATCTCATGAAACTCACCAATGGCGTGGATACCCTGCTTGGTGAAAATGAAATTCCATCGGGTAAAATCAGTCAGATCAGGTTAATACTTGGCGAGCACAATTCAGTGATAGATGGCACTGACTCAGTAGGGATGAAAACTCCCAGCGCACAGCAATCCGGTCTGAAACTTAAAGTAAATGCCATGCTTGAACCAGAATTGACATATGATATACTCATCGACTTTGATGCCGCCAGTTCTGTGGTAAAAGCAGGTAAATCAGGAATATATAATTTGAAACCGGTTATCAGAACTATTGTGGAGCAGTTTACAGGCTCACTGAAGGGTACGGTTGTACCATCAGAAACTACAAGCGCAGTATGGGCTATCGTCGGGCAGGACAGTTTAGGCACCTTTACCGATACCGATGGTGCTTTTCTCATCAAAGGTCTGACTCCGGATACTTATTCACTATATGTGGATCCGGGTGCAGAATCCGGATATCTTGATACACTCATTACAGATTTGACAGTACAAACAGGAATCGTAACCAATGTTGGTGAGGTAAAGCTTGAGGCTGTTCAATAATGCCGGGTGACCGGATATGATGAGTTTTTGCAAAGCATACTTCAATTTCATCGACAGGATTGATTTTCCACGAACCCTCCCTTATGGGGTCGAGCTACTGGACCCGTTTAGTAACCCGGTTACGTATCAGCTATCAAAAGCCTTTTACGAACGCTATTACAGCGACACAAAACCAAGATTATTCCTGATCGGAATAAACCCCGGACGATTTGGAGCCGGGGTTACAGGCGTGCCGTTTACAGACCCGATCAGGCTTGAAAAATATTGTCATATTCCCAACCAACTTCCCAGGAGGCAGGAACTCAGTTCGGTTTTTGTATATGATGTGATTGAAGCATTCGGCGGCGTCAATGCGTTTTACGAAAAGGTGTTTTTTACCAGCGTATCGCCATTGGGCTTTGTGAAGAACGGAGTAAACCTCAATTATTATGACATCCCGGAACTACGCGATTTTCTGGAACCCTTCATGGTCGGCTCTTTACAGCGGCAAATTGAAATGGGTGCGATCAAGCGTGTGGCATTCAGCATGGGAAAAGGACAAAATGTAAAGTACTTAAAATATCTGAATGAAAAGTACGGGCTTTTTGAATCGGTCGAGGCTCTGCCGCATCCAAGGTGGGTCATGCAATACCGGCTGAAAAAGAAGCCTGAATATATTGAAGAATATATTTCCAGGATATCTGAGGCGCTCAATGATTAGTGTCTTCTTTGAACATAACCTGCGGTGAATGGTTTTAATTGGTAAATCAATTACAACCAGCTATGAAGCAACTTATTAAAACCTATCAACGAGATGACCTGATTGTAAAATGGGAGCCGCACAAATGTATCCACTCAGCCATCTGTTTTAAGGGCTTACCAACTGTTTTCGATCCCCGTAAAAGGCCCTGGGTTAATATTGAAGGTGCACCGAAAAATGATATTATTTCCCAGGTAAAGAAATGCCCTTCTGGAGCCTTATCCCTTCACATGGACGAAAGGGTGTGAATCATTGCTTATTCAACCTTACCGTTGGGCAAAAAACTTATAGGAAATAAAATACTTTTAGGAAATCAAGTAAAGACCTTAAGCAGCCAAGGCCTCTTGGTTTTAGCATTCACATCAATGTTCAATTACTGAGCGCGCTCAAAAAGTGTACATCATTTGCTTTATATAAATATTTTATTATAATATTGCACTTACCTAATACTGCTTTGGGGTATATATGAGTGGTTCGTTTTTAAAATGAAGGATAATAGCAATGAGACAATCCGAAACAAATTTTGAAAGTGGCATTGAGATCTTTTTCATTTTCCGCTTTTTGTACAACGCCCAGTTAAAGTGTAACAAAGACTGTGTTCGCGCTTTTTATCAGGCTAAAACACTTTTTTATTCAAATCATGACTTTTGTCCGTACGACCGGCTTGATGATTATCTGCTCGATTTGTATAAAATGAACAGTGACTACCAGCAATTATGTAATTGATCGCGGTATATTAAACAGGAATGGAGTTAGCCAATTTCATTTTATTTGACCCAAAGGCAACTAAATTTCTCAAAACCACACCTAAAGCGATACTTTACGCCGATTCCCTGATAATAAATCTTTTCTAAGATCACGATGTGCAATAGCCGGGTGTACCGGTTCCCGGCAACGATAGAAACATAACCCACAAATATTTCAAATTTGAAATATTTAGAAATGGGACTAAAAATTGAGATATTTGACATGGACTATATTACTAAGGAATAAAATCACTAATCAGGGGCCCATTCCGGTTATGATAGAAAACCACAGGACAGGCCTGCTTTGGGATTTGTTCATGTCGTGCCCTGAAGTTCAGGATGGTCTTCGTAAATTGGGATTTCAAACTGCAAAAACTCCGAGTTAAATACCTTGAAGCAAATGAAATTTACCATTCGAAACCTTCTGTCTATTTTTCTCCAGTTCTCATTAGTAACGGTAATTTCAGCCCAGGAACTAATACCTCAAACCTATTGCAATCCACTGGATATCGACTACACCTACATGGTATATAATTCCAGCAGAAATATTTCGTATCGCTCGGGCGCTGATCCGGCAGTCGTTGAATTCAGGGGAGAATACTATATGTTTGTGACGCGTTCTTTTGGTTACTGGCATTCTG
>CAYZWN010000030.1:0-33067 GCA_964482185.1 uncultured Roseivirgaceae bacterium | reverse complement strand
CCCTTGAAAAATTTGCTCCTTTTGTGCATTTCATGGTTCCCGATGCATCTTTTAATCCATATGAACTCACTACCCTTGCAGCGCAATTGCAACAATTTGATCACCTCATCATTGGGCTTCACACAAGTGATCTTTATGCATTTGATCAGCATGTCCTGGATTTTCTCAAAGATTTGAATGCAAAAACTGAAGTCGTGCTTGTGTTTCTTGGAAAAGAGATCAACCATGAAGAGTTTGTTTTATTCCCCGTAAAGCTCTACATGCACGAAGACAACGAAATGACTCAGCGGATTGCTGCTGTGAAAATTTTTGGTGCCGACAACAAAGATTTGGGCCGTCTTTCTTATGCCTTGCCGGAAATGCAGGGCATGGATTCGAGAGTGCTTCAAAAAATCGATCAGGTTGCGCATGAAGCGATCAGGATTGGCGCCACCCCCGGTTGCCAGATTATTGTGGCCAGAAATGGCGCTGTAGTTATGGAAAAGGGCTATGGGTATTATACTTACGACAGCATCATGGAGGTGGATACCAGAACAATTTACGATTTGGCCTCTATCACCAAAGTTGCCGCCACAACCCAGGCGGCCATGAAATTGGTTGAAAACGATCTGGTGGCGCTTGACACCACTTTCGCTTACTACCTTCCGGAACTTCAGGGAACAAACAAGGAAGAACTCACCGTGAGAGACGTTTTGGCTCACCAGTCAGGTCTGCGCCCGTTCTATCCATTTTGGCTCTATACCATCAGTAAATCTGAGCAAAAGTTGCAATACTATAAAAGGTATCCTGACCCTGAGTTTTCCAATACAGTAGCTTATGGTATGTTCGCCGGCGAAAACCTAAAGGATTCAATCTGGCATTGGACAATCGATACAAGGTTACGGCCAAAAGGCCGGGGACAAGCGACATACGATTACAAATACAGTGATCTGGGATTTTTCCTGCTTCAGACACTCGTTGAAAGGGTTACAAATATGCCATTGGACGAATATGTCGATTCCATGTTTTACAAACCTATGGGCATGAGTACCATGACATTCAACCCTTTGTGCAAATTTCAACTCAAGCGCATTACACCAACTGAAATGGATAAGGATTTCAGGCAGGGACTCGTTTGGGGAACCGTGCACGATCAGATTGCCGCGATGAAAGGCGGGGTTTCCGGGCATGCCGGACTCTTCAGCAATGCGCATGATGTCGCCAAGGTACTCCAGATGCAATCGCAGGGTGGTTATTATGGTGGAGCTCAGTTAGTTGACAAAAATACCGTCAACCAATTTACGAGTTATAATTCGGATGAAAGCCGGCGCGGCCTTGGCTGGGATAAGCCAGAAAAAAACAATACTTCCAATCCGGCTTCGAGGTGGGCATCGCACGATTCTTTCGGGCATTCAGGGTTCACAGGTACATTAGCGTGGGCTGACCCAACATTCGACCTGGTTTTCGTGTTTCTATCCAACAGAATTTATCCGAATGCCAACAATCCAAAACTCAGTGACTATCAAATCAGGAGACGTATTCAGGATTTGGTTTATGAATCGATCTGGAGTTTTGAAAAAGAAAATAATTAAACTCATCAAATAAATCTATGAAAATAGGAATAGTCTGCTACCCAACATTTGGAGGCAGTGGCGTAGTAGCTACTGAACTTGGCATCGCATTGGCCAAAGAAGGGCATAAGGTACATTTTATTACCTATTCCCAGCCGACGAGATTCGACTTCTTCAATGAAAATCTCTTTTATCATGAAGTGGATATGATGTCATATCCATTGTTCCAGTATGCTCCTTATGAAACAGCACTGGCCAGTAAGATGGTAGATGTGGTGAAATATGAAAAACTGGATATTCTCCATGTACATTATGCCATACCGCACGCATCTGCGGCCTTTATCGCCAAACAAATCCTAAAGGTGCACAACATCAGCATTCCGGTGATTACTACGCTGCACGGAACAGACATATCGCTTGTAGGGAAGGACCCGTCTTTTGAACCGGTTGTAACTTTCTCCATCAACCAATCAGATGGAGTTACGGCAGTTTCTGAGGACTTAAAGCGCGATACACTCGAACACTTTGACATCACTCAGGAGATCAAGGTAATCCCCAATTTCATCGATCTGCAAAGATTCAGAAGATTGAAGAAAGACCATTTCAAAACCGCTATTTGTCCGCAAGGTGAAAAACTTGTAGTGCATACTTCAAATTTCAGAAAAGTGAAAAGGATAGATGACGTGATCGCTGTATTCAAAAATTTGAGGCAAAAAATACCGGTAAAATTGCTGCTTGTCGGAGATGGCCCGGAGAGAGCCCGGATCGAAAGCCAGTGCAGAGACTGTGGCGATTGCGGAGACATTCGCTTCCTCGGCAAACTGGAAGCAGTAGAAGAAGTACTGTCTGTGGCAGACCTCTTTATGATGCCTTCAGAAAAGGAGAGTTTTGGCCTGGCCGCCCTCGAAGCAATGGCATGCGAAGTGCCGGTTGTCTCCTCCAACGCAGGCGGCATTCCCGAGCTGAATGTTCATGGATTTTCGGGTTATCTTGCAGACGTAGGAGATGTGGAGGCCATGACAAAGTTCGCGCTCGAAATTCTGGACGACAAAAATCTCCCCACCTTCAAGAAAAATGCCCTCGAAAGAGCCAAAGTTTTTGAGCTGGCCAAAATTTTGCCCGAATACGAAAGTTATTATGAGGAAGTGATTGAAAAAAAAATAACCTTTGCCGCACCTTAAGTGTAAAAAATTAGGTGAATTGACTCCCCGGGGCTATTTTTGCAATTGATTAATTTAAATACTAAAATCAATGAATTACAAGGCCATTCATGATATAAAGCCTAAAAATGACAAGGCTGGAAAAATGTTTGATAATCAGATACTTGAAAAGCTCACAAGTTCGCATGCATCTATTCCCATCAGCATGCTCGTTCTGTTTGGAATTGCATTTCTTTACTGGGGAACGCGCAACACCAACCTTTCGCTGAGCGGGTATCTGATTGGTGTTCCGGTAGGCATTTTTTCCTGGACATTATTTGAATACCTGATGCACAAACATATGTATCACATGCTGCCAACTAACAAAATCAAAGGCTGGATTCAATACAATATGCACGGCATCCATCACGAGTATCCAAAAGATAAATCGAGACTCGCCATGCCACCGCTAATGATTGTGCTCATCTCATTTATGTTTATCTTCGTATTCCGACTGATTATGGGAGACTTTGCTTTTGCTTTTACCCCTGGTTTCATGTTTGGATATGCTTCGTACTTATGCGTTCATTATATTGTGCATGCATTTCAACCGCCCAAAAACTTCTTCAAAGCACTTTGGATCAATCATTCGATACATCATTATAAAGATCCGGATGCTGCATTTGGCGTCTCATCTCCATTGTGGGATTATGTGTTTCAGACCATGCCCAAAAAGAAAAAATAATGAATCGATACCGGCAGAAGCCGGTATTTTTTTAGGTTAATGAAAATGAAAATCAGAGTTGGATTCGGATATGATGTGCATCAACTGAAAGAAGGCTATGACTTCTGGCTTGGGGGCATTAAAGTTGAGCATGAAAAAGGCGCTGTGGGACACTCGGATGCCGATGTACTGATACATGTTATTTGCGATGCTTTGCTCGGAGCCGCTAACATGCGCGACATCGGCTACCACTTTTCAGATACAGACCCAAAATACAAAGGAATTGACAGTAAGATCCTTCTTAAACAAACGATTGGTCTTTTAGAAGAAAAGGGTTGGATCATCGAAAACATTGACTCGACTGTTTGCCTTCAAAAACCCAAAATCAACCCACATATCCCGGCCATGAAGCGCTGCCTTGCTGATGTGATGCAGATGAAAGAAGAAGATATTTCTATTAAAGCGACAACCACCGAACGCCTGGGTTTTGTTGGCCGTGAAGAAGGCGTCTCTGCCTATGCCACTGTGCTGATTTCAAGAAAGTGATGGAAAAAAAGTTCGTGTTGACGAAAGATGGTTCTCACACCATTTTTGTCCCCGAATTAAACGAAACGTACCATTCAACTCATGGTGCCATACAGGAATCACATCATGTTTTTATCCAAAACGGACTTGTTTTTACTTTTACCGGGGGGAAAAAAAATATCAGGATATTCGAATTAGGTTTTGGCACGGGGCTCAATGCGCTGCTCACCCTGATACAGGCCCGAAACAATCAAATTTCAGTCGATTACCAATCCATTGAAGCATTCCCTCTGGAGCTACCGGAAATTGCACAACTCAACTACACCGATCAGCTCGGAGCAGCTTTTACTGAAGACTGGCAAGCCATACATCATGCTTCCTGGCATACCTGGAGCAAAATATTGCCCAATTTCCGATTGAGAAAAATTCACGCAAAGATTCAGGATGTTACCCTCGATGGAGCGTTTGATCTTTGCTATTTTGATGCATTTGCTCCTTCAAAGCAACCCGAAATATGGGAAATAACCATACTCGAAAAAGTGGGCAATGCGCTGGTAAATGGGGGTGTTTTAGTAACCTACTGTTCCAGAGGTCAATTGAAGCGCGACCTGAAAACACTCGGTTTTGATGTGGAAACGCTGCCCGGGCCTCCGGGTAAAAAGGAAATGGTGCGCGCGACTAAAATTTGATCAGGCCTGATGGGGTAATGCAAATATCCATCGGAATGTCCTGCGCGTTTCGGTCATCAATTTTGTCTAGTGGATCGAAAAAGCTCAACCCAACTTTGATTGGCTGATGGCCAAATCCGGCTAAGTATTTATCATAGTATCCTTTGCCGTAACCAACTCTGTATCCTTGCCTGTCGAATGCCAGAAGAGGCAAAACAACCAGGTCGATAGCATTCGCCTCAGCAATGGAAGAGCTGACAGGCTCAGGGATACCCCAGTCGTTTTTTTGTAAAATAGTATCCGGTGCCAAATTCCAGGAGGTAAGTGAAGAGTTGAGCGGATCCATCACGGGAACAACCACATTTCTGCCCAGCGCCCAAAGCGCCCGGATGATCGGCCAGGTATCCGGTTCGTTTTTTTCATTAATCGGCAAATAAATATGTACTGTATCAGTTGATTCAGGCAGATAATGCAGAAAATGCTCAGTGATTTTCCTGTTCAGCGACCGGTAATGATCATTTGATAAGTTGAGCCTTTTTTGGAGGTAGAGTATTCTGGAATCTGATTTATTCATCCTGTAACAGAACATTGAACCTGAAATCGAGTGGATCGAGTGCCTCACTGAGTTTTAAGATGATCTCAGAATCGTTAATGAAGAAATTCAGGATATTGTCGGTGCGTTCCTGCAGGTTTCCTTCCGGAAACAATTTGTCCAAAATGCCCATAACCTGGTTAATTGCCACTTCATGTTTCTGCTCTTCTGCTCGCTTTATTCTTTTTTCGATATGCTCTACGCTCTTTTCGGCTTTTTTATACTCACTGATCACAAAGCCTTCAAGCGTAGGATCAGTGCAGGCAGCTTTTTCCCTGATTGCATTAAAAAGCTTTTCGAGCATTTTCAATTCGTCTTCCAGTTCAAGTGTTTCACCTTCTGAATTCCTGATCAGGTTTTCTTTCAGCTCCTTAAGGTTGCAGAAAAGGTCAGGGACGGAAAGCTGATTTTTATCCATTTTCTTTGAAATATTTTTCGGAATGATCATCCCGAAAAGCCTTGGAACCAGCACCGGAAACGGCACCTTATAGTGATCGAAAACAGCCTTGAGTTGAAGCCAGTATGCAATTTCTGCAGGCCCGCCTACATAAGCGATATTCGGTAGGATCGTTTCCTGATACACTGGCCTCAGCACAACATTCGGACTGAATTTTTCAGGTGAATGCCTGATAAGCGCTTCCATATCTTCCGGTGAAAAATGCAAATCCGTATTGAGAACTCTGAATTGCCCTGCTTCCGCCGCGATGCGTTCCCTGGTGTTGTCATCCATGTAAAACAGGTTGATCTCCCTTGAAAAAATCTGCCCTTTATAGCCGATTTTTTCCAGAGAATGTGTTGTTTTCTCAACAAGGTCATTTGCAGCATGGCTGCGTACATCATCAATCATGATGCCGGAGAATTCCTGTTTCCACGCCGGGCAATCGGCATCGAGTATCAACAGCCCCTGTTCGCCAAAAAGATGATTCACAAGCATTCTGGTCGCACGGGACAAATTTGCAGACTCGAGATATGCCTGGACAAAAATTTCAGGTAAATCAGGAAGTTGATCAAGCAAAGCCTTCATGGAGCCGGTTTCAAGCCTGCCTACAGCTCCTGACGCATTTTTCTCCCATTTGTATTCCCTGCCGAAGAGGCGAAAATGATTGATTTCTTCAAAGTCATGATCTTCTGATGCCATCCAGTAAACGGGCACAAAGTTGAATTCGGGGTACCGACTTTTTAGCTCACCGGCGAGATTAATTGCAGCGATAATTTTATAAACAAAGAACATGGGTCCGGTGAGGATATTCAACTGATGTCCGGTAGTAATGGTAAATGTATTATTGGAGGAGAGCGCTTCAATATTCTCTTTCACGGGCCGGCTTATTGCGCATCCTTCATACTGATTGCTTAGTTCAGTAACGATGGAGGGTCTCAACGAATCATCAAAGTTCCTTTCAGCTATAATTTTGGCAAAATGTTCAATTTCCGGATATTGGTTGTAATGGTTGCTGAGTGCTGGTTTTTTTTTAATATAATCTAAAAACAGGGGAGAAAACCTTCGGGTCTCTTCAAATTCGACCTTATGCAAAATCATGAAAATGAGTTTTAAAAATGTAGAAACTTAACTATTGCAACTATGATTTGTTTTTGAAGGGCTCACCGATCAGATCAAACTCTCTGGCTTCGGCAACCCTGATATCAGCAAAATCGCCGATCCTCAAATAATGTTTTTGCGCATCAATGAGCACTTCGTTGTCCACTTCGGGTGAATCGAATTCTGTCCGACCTACAAAATGCCCGGATTCCTTCCTGTCAATGATGGTTTTGAATACCTGGCCCACTTTTTCCTCATTGATTTCCAGCGAAATCTGTTCCTGGAGTTCCATCAGCTTTGATGCCCGATCTTGTTTTGTTTTGGCCCCTACATTGTCTTTCATACCAAATGCATGCGTGCCTTCTTCATGCGAATATGTGAAAACGCCAAGCCGTTCGAAGCGGGCTTGCTCCACAAATTCCATCAGCTCACTGAAATCCTTTGTTGTTTCCCCCGGATGGCCAACCAGCATGGTGGTACGAATCGCAATTCCGGGTACTTTGGTTCTAATTTTGTCCAGAAGCCGTTCGGTTTTTGCTCTGGTGGTGCCGCGCCGCATCATTTCAAGCATTTTGGTAGAGGCGTGCTGAAGCGGGATATCCAGATAATTGCAAATATTTGGTTTTGAGGCCATCACATTCAAAATATCCTCCGGAAAACCGGCAGGAAACGCGTAATGTAGGCGAATCCATTCAATGCCATCAACATCAGAGAGCCTGTCGAGCAGTTCGGCCAGATTTCTTTTTTGGTAAATATCCAGACCGTAATAGGTCGAATCCTGGGCGATCAGCAATATTTCCTTAACACCATTTCGGGCCAGACTTTTCGCTTCGTCAATAATCAGCTCCATGGGTTTTGACCGATGCTTACCGCGCATGAGGGGTATGGCGCAAAAAGAGCAGGGCCGGTCACATCCTTCAGAGATTTTAAGGTATGCAAAGTGTTTCGCAGTGGTGGTAATGCGCTCGCCAATCAGTTCGTGTTTGTAATCAGCCTTGAACTTTTTGAGTAAGAGTGGAAGTTCCATGGTGCCAAACCAGGCATCAACATCAGGAATTTCTGTTTCGAGCTGATCCCTGTAACGCTGGCTAAGGCAACCTGTCACATACACCTTTTCGATACGCCCTGCCTGCTTGGCCTGGGTGTATCGCAGTATTGTGTCGATCGATTCCTGCTTGGCATTGTCTATAAATCCACACGTATTGATGACCACAATATTGTGTTCGTCGCCGGCTGCCTCATGGGCCACCGCAATGCCATTGCCTTTCAATTGGGTCATGATCACTTCGGAATCGACCAGATTTTTGGAGCATCCAAGTGTAACGAGGTTGATTTTTGGTTTTGCTGTGCGCTTTGTTTTCAATACCAGTTATTTTAAGAGCGCAAAATTAGTAAAATTTCCCTCTAATGTGTTGGTGCACGGTTAACCATTACAACGCCCATGGATATAATTTCAATTAAATGGATAAATTTGCGTTTCATTGGAAAGATTTGGCATGCGGGCGTTCTTGATGATCCATCGTAGAAATTTTTACATCTGGGGTTTTTTATTGGGGCTTGCCTCATTTTTTTCCTGTCAGACAGAGGATTGCTTTTCAATCTTCAATAATGATTTGCTCGTTGATTTTAAGGAAACCGACACACTTGAAAACGGCCGGGTAACATTCAGCGCACTTGATACCATGTTTTATGAGATTAGGGCTGTGGGTAATGATTCTGTACTTTACAGTCTGAAAAGAACGGCAAAAACCATTGTATTGCCTGTGAATCCCGCTGAGGATCAGACAACTTTTGAATTTTATACTATTGCCGCCATCACTTATGATACAATTTCTGTCGATCCTCCGGTCGTGGATATCATTTTTACTCCAAATCCAATACCTTATACCATGTCAGTAAGCTATCGGAGGATTACCCGGGTTATCTCTGAGCCTTGCGGTGTGGAAATCGGATACATTTCACTCAAGGTAGATGAGACATCATTTGGTATCGCAAACGTGGTAAGAGAGCGGTTATCAAGATTTAACAGCGTAAATATTGAAATATTTCTTTAGCATTTCCGTGGCATTTTTACTTTACAGCAATGCATTGGCGCAGGTCAGTCGGTTTGCGCCTTCGGCTGTTAGGGTAGGCGCAGACCCCGGGACGCTTTTTTACGCGGTATTTTCGGAAACACGCGGTTTTTTTGAAGTTGAGGCAGATATCGATGTCGGTAATTTTTTTGTAGTGACTGATTACGGTATATCCGATTATGTATTGGATGAACCTACATACTATTATAAAAATACCGGAACATATTTTCGCGTTGGTGCTGACTACAATCTGATGCACACTGATCCGAATAACAATATAGCATTTATAGGTTTGAGGTTTTCCACTTCATCATTTGGGGATCAGCTCGATTTTGATACGCAGGCTGTCATCGAATCGGAAACCGGGTGGCCCAATACCAGGGAGACATTTGAAAATTCAGGCATGCGGGCCACGTGGTTCGAATTGGTTGCCGGCCTTAAGATCAGGGTAGTGAAGCAGTTGTACATGGGCTTTACAGCGCGTTACAAATTTGTTTTAGATGTAAATGGGGCAAAAGATTTAAAACCGTTTTATGTACCTGGTTTTGGTAAAACTTCATCCGATGCAGCTTTCGGGTTTAATTACTATGTGTCGTACAGGTTGCCCTTCCGCACCAAGACTGTTTTTACAAAGTAGAGATGGTCTGGCAAAAAGAGGCTATTTGTCATTTTTTTTGCCGAAAAATGAATCGACAAATTCGTGTCTGTTGAATACCTGAAGGTCATCTACTTTTTCTCCTACACCAATGTACTTCACGGGGATTTTAAATTCATCGCTGATACCGAGAACCACCCCGCCTTTGGCCGTGCCGTCAAGCTTTGTAATCGCCATCGAAGTCACATTGGTTGCCTTTGTAAATTCTCTTGCCTGCACAACAGCATTTTGACCGGTGCTGCCATCCAATACAAGCATTACCTCATGTGGGGCATCTTCACGGAATTTCTGTATCACCTTACGGATTTTAGTCAATTCGCTCATCAGGTTTACTTTCGTATGCAACCTGCCGGCGGTATCAATAATAACAAGATCAGCATTGGTTTCAACGCCGGTCTTCACTGCATCAAATGCAACAGATGCCGGGTCGGTATTCATTCCATGCGATACAACAGGCACCCCAACCCGTTCGCCCCATAATTTTAACTGATCCACTGCCGCTGCCCGGAAGGTATCTGCCGCACCAAGAACTACAGATTTACCGCGATTCTTGAATTGTGCTGCCAGCTTGCCAATGGTAGTGGTTTTTCCAACACCGTTTACCCCGACCACCAGCATGATGTAGGGCTTTATATCTTCAGGAAGTATGAAATCCTCCTGATCTTTAAGATTATTATCATCAAGCAAGCCCGCAATTTCTTCTTTTAGAATTTTGTCCAGCTCCTGGGCGCCCACGTATTTATCTCTGGCGACGCGTTCCTCGATTCGCTTTATTACTTTGATGGTGGTTTCAACGCCGACATCTGAGGTGATGAGGATTTCTTCAAGCTCATCGAGGACCTCTTCATCCACGATTGATTTGCCTGCCACGGCTTTGCTGAGCTTTGAGAAGAAATTGGATTTTGATTTTTCGAGTCCCTTATCGAGCGTCTCCTTGTTCTGTTTCGAGAAAAACTTAAACATTGGCTTATAAGTGGAGAGGTGTGGTGAAGAAAAAAAAATCCCTGGAGTACAGGGATTTTACTTAGAGTTTGTAAAATACTTTATTTTTTGGAAAGGGCGTCTCTGACGTGGTCAGAACTTACAACCACCTCCTTGAATGAGTAAGCGCCGGTTTTTTCGTTTTTTACGGCTTTAATCACCTTCGCATAGTTTTTTTCACCCTTTGTCTTCAGGGTAGCTACAACTTTCTTTGCCATGATTACTTAATTTCTTTATGAACAGTATATTTTTTCAGTATCGGATTGTATTTCTTTAGCTCTAACCGCTCTGTGGTATTCTTCCTGTTTTTCGTGCTGATGTACCTGGAAGTGCCTGGCATACCGGAATTTTTATGTTCCGTACATTCCATAATTACCTGAACTCTGTTGCCCTTCTTTGCCATGTCTTGAAAACTTTATTCTTTTTAAACTAAAACGTTGCCTTTTTTTCTAGCTTTCTTCAATACAGCCGTGATGCCGTTCCTGTTGATGGTGCGTATCGCGGAGGCAGAAACCTTTAATGTCACCCAACGATCTTCCTCAGGAATATAGAATCTTTTCTTGTGAAGATTGGGATAAAACTTCCTTTTGGTTTTGTTATTGGCGTGTGAAACGTTGTTTCCAACCAGTGGCCTCTTACCCGTAATTTGACAAACTCTAGCCATTTTTGATCTGAAATTTTATCGATTTACAAATTGGTCTGCAAAGATGAGGAAAACATTTCTAAATTCAAAACAGGGCTGTTTGATTTTATTTATGCAATATGCTTCGTTTCAAGGCTGGTAAGGGTTCGTTAAGCGCTCTTTAGAATCGAGGTTTTGTTGTAAGTGGCCGTTGACCATTGAAAAACTCACACGGGATCTTCTCCTCATCTATAAATAATCTGACTGCTCCGGCAAGTTAATCAGTTTTAAGCGGATTCATTTGTTTGAAATTCAGGTAAAGTCTGATTTTTCCATAATCTATTTTGCCTTCCAGGTGGTCAAATAGTGGCTTCAGCACCTCTGGATTACCCAGGACTTTCGTAGCCTCATCCATCATTTTCATTTCTTCGGGAGCAATGTAGCCATTTATATCCTGAATGAGTCGCTTATCGAGCAGATGAGCAAGGTGCGAATAAATTGTTGATTCGTTGACATTCCGCACTTTGGCGATTTCTGAAACTTCTTTACCCGCCTTGATCATCATCAGCGTTTCGATGTAGGTTTTACCCTTTACGACCGAGCTGCTCTGTGCTGAGTTAGCCATTGTTTTATATATGGTATGTAAAAATGTTTCACCATACTCAGCCAGCTTAAAGGTGCCAACACCTGATATCAGCGATAATTCATCCGAATTGATGGGTACATTTTCAGACATATCTTTTAAAGTTGCATCTGAAAATATGACATATGGCGGAACGCCTTTCGAATCAGCGATTTCTTTTCGCAGTTCGCGCAGGGCATCGAACAGTTCTTCCTCAAACTGTTGTTTTTTAGTCTTTTGCCTGATGGGCGTTGTGTAGGATACATATGTTTCTTTTCTGGAGGCCGGCTTCACCATTTTCACCTGGCGACCATTAAAAAGCACCTCATTGCCGGCTCCGGTGATTCTCAGAACGTGTTTTTCGTCGTACGCGATTTCGATAAACCCATGATGGAGCATCTGCAGTATGTGGTGCTGCCAGTCCTGATAGCTGATATCCTTGCCAACGCCATAGGTTTTGATATTCTGATAACCGTTTTCAAAAATATAGGTCTTCTGGGATCCGCGAAGCACATCGATCAGGATGCCGATACCGACATTTTCATTCAGGCGTTTAAGGGCCGAAAGCGCCATCTGCACCACAGTGGTTCCGTCCTGGACTTCCGGCGGGTTTTTGCATACATCGCAATTGCCACAATTTTCCTTAAGGTCTTCACCGAAATATGAAAGCAGAATTTTACGCCTGCAGACTTCGGCTTCGGCAAACTGTTGCATACGCTTTAGTTTCGCCAGTTGAATTTCTTTTTGAGCACTATTTTCCGCAAAATCTGTCAGAATCATCACATCTCGGAAGCTGTAAAACATCACAGTTTCGCATGGAAGCCCATCCCGGCCTCCCCGGCCAATTTCCTGGTAATATCCCTCAATATTTTTGGGCAGGTTATAATGGATAATGTACCGGACATTTGACTTATCGATTCCCATACCAAATGCGATCGTTGCAACAATGATGGGCACCTGGTCCCTGATAAAATCCTCCTGGGTTTGAGCGCGTTTTTTCGCATCCATGCCGGCGTGATAGTATGCTGCCGGATGACCATCGAAGTTGAGTTTTGCCGCCACTTCCTCACAGCTTTTCCTGCTGAGACAGTAAATAATGCCGGATTCGCCTTTGTGGCGGTTAACAATGCTTTTCACTTGCTGATAAACCTGCTGTCCCGGCTTAACTGCCAGGCTGAGATTGGGCCGGTTAAATGAACTCAGGAAAAGTTGGGGATTTTCAAGGTTGAGTTGCTGCGCGATGTCACGACGCGTAATCTTATCTGCTGTGGCTGTGAGGGCGATGACAGGCAGATCGGGCCACTTTTTCTTAACAAAGCCAAGCTTGCCGTATTCTTCCCGAAAATCATGACCCCATACCGAGATGCAATGCGCCTCATCTATGGCAAACCCGCTGATTTTTGATGCCATGAGCTTGTTGTACATGGATGGTGTTTGCAGCTTTTCCGGGGATAAATACAAGAGTTTTAACTGACCTGATTCGAGCAATTTCATGTACCGGGCTTCTTCATCAGCATCGAGTGAACTGTTGATAAAAGCTGCCTCAATCCCATTGGCACGGAGCGATTCAACCTGATCCTTCATAAGGGAGATCAATGGGGAAATGACCACCAATGTTCCATCTTTAATTATTGCAGGGATTTGATAGCAGATTGATTTTCCTCCGCCGGTAGGCATAATCACGAGACTGTCGCGGCCGGTCAACACAGCCTGGATGATCTCTTCCTGTAAAGGCCGGAAGATATCGTATCCAAAAGTTGTTTTCAGAATTTTATGAGGGGTAGATATTTCCGCCATAACGTATGGTTGTTGGTTGAAGAATTTTCAGAAAGCTAAATTACAATTTGTGCCGAAAAGTCATTATCCTTTTTAGAAAAAACCCAATTATAGATAGTTGGGATGCACGACACATCAGGCCAGCCACACTGTTTTTTGATTTGTGAATTCACGGATGCCAAGGTGCGATAACTCTCTGCCAAAGCCGGATTTTTTGATACCCCCGAATGGAACGGCCGGATCAGAAAACATCATTTGGTTGATATAAACTGCGCCGCTATCGATCTTATCGGCTATTTGCATAGCTTTGTTTTCGTCCTGTGTCCAGAGCGAAGCCCCAAGGCCAAAAGGGCTGTTGTTCGCGATTATTACGGCTTCTTCTTCATTTTCAACCACAAAAAAAGAGGTGACCGGGCCAAAAATCTCTTCATCGAAGGCGGGCATACCGGGTTTAAGATTGCCCAGAACAAGAGGTGGAAAAAACGCGGATTCAATTTTTTCAGGTAATGCACCGTAAATTAATTCGGCCCCCATTTCTATACTTTTCTTTACCTGCCCAAATATCTCCTGAGCAAGATCTTTTCTGGCAAGCGGGGCAATTGTGGTGGCAGCATCAAGGGGATTGCCGGGTTTTAATGCATCAAGTTTGTCAATAAAATTAGAGGTGAAGCTTTCATAGATTTCCTTTTCTATAATAAACCGCTTTGCAGCAATGCAACTCTGCCCGGAGTTGATCATCCTGGCTTTTACGGCAATTTCGGCTGCTTTTGGCAAATCCGCGTCCTTAAGCACAATAAACGGATCGCTGCCTCCAAGTTCCAGTACGCACTTTTTAATACAACCGCCTGCCACACCGGCGACGTTGCCTCCGGCGCTTTCACTTCCGGTCAGGGTCACTGCGGCAACAAGTGGATTTTCAATTACCTGCTTCACATCCGAAGAAGTAATGAGCAGGGTTTTAAAAACATGCTCAGGAAAACCTGCCCGTACAAAAACGCTTTCGATATCCATGGCGCAACCGGGTACATTGGAGGCATGTTTAAGCAGGCAGGTGTTGCCGGCCATCAGAGCGGGAGCTGCAAATCGAAAAACCTGCCAAAAAGGGAAATTCCATGGCATAATGGCCAGGACTGTGCCTATCGGATTGTAGTGAATGTAAGCGTGGCCCCGGCCTGTATTTAAGGGTTCGTCAGCCAGAAATTGTTCCGCATGATCAGCGTAATAAGTGCATACTTTAGCACATTTTTCAATCTCCGCAATCGATTCGCTTAAAATCTTCCCCATTTCCAGCGTCATATTCCGGGCATAGTTATGCTTGTTGCTCAGAAGTTCAGAGGCTGCTGCGCGCATCAGTTCAGCCCGCATGGGGAAGCCGGTTCTTTTCCAATGGTGCCAGGCCTCATGCGTCTGCTTTATTATTTCAGAAGTTTGCGCCTGATTGTGTCCTTCGTAGATACTCAGGATTTTTCCATCATAAGGGTTGATTGATCTGAACTGCATAGTATCTGTTTTCTTTTTTCGAGGTGATCGATAGCCAACCCGGAGGCGATCAGTGCAAACGCAGGCGTAAGTAGCGTTCCGATGATGGGGATCAGGAGCAGGATGTTAAAAAAAAGTCCGTTCCCAATTATAAGGCCCAGGTATTGGTGCATCAGTTTCCGACTCTTTTTTTCGCTCAGGCCAAAATGTTCGTTGCGGTAATCAGTAAGTGCGTAGCCTGTAAAGTAACTCTCCACGCCAAGAACTAATAATGGGGCAATTGGAATCAACCACGGTGTGATAAGGGCCACCAGGATAATTATTGTTGATATGATTACTTCGAGCAGGAAATTTCTAAGGGCGATTTTCATGCCCCTGCTACAATCGATCAGGTACATCCTGGTGCAGGGTTTTCTGATTTTGCCTGTAGCGATTGTTTGGATTTTATTTGATATTGAGGCAAAAACCGGTGCGAGCAGGAAGAGTATAAGGAATCGGTAGATTTTTAAATATAGAAAAAAGACGATTGCCCGGATGGTGATGATGAGCAGGCCTTCAATAATTTTTAAAGAATCCTTGTCCTGGTTATTGAACTGCAAATGCGTCAGAAATTCATTACTGATGATCCCTGAAGTTCTTATTGCTAACACTACGATGATTGTAGTAATGAACAAAGTAATGATGGCCGGCAAAATGAGCAGTCTATAAAGATCATGCGCATCGACAAAACTGTAAGCACGCCAGTAAAAAACCAGGGAAGTTTTAATTTGATGTAAAAAATCCATTTTCTCCTTCCGTAATGCTTAAAAATATGTAAAAACACGAACTTCTCCTAAGTGCGCCCGAGGGATAATGTAATATGCGTGTGCAGTGAGTAAAAATATTTCGTATTTGATTCTTTATTTTTGTGATCCGTGCCGGATATAGCGTAATTTTATCCGGGGTTACCACATAGACTGATTGGCCTGATTACCTCATTTTTTATCGTTTCTTTTATAAAGATTATTTTTATGGGCTTACTCGATTTGATCAAAGAAAATGCTAAAAAGCACTTTAAGCGCATTGTGCTACCGGAAGGGACGGAAGTCCGGATCCTTAAGGCTGCAGATTACGCCATTCAAAACAAGCTGGCGCAAATTACCCTGATCGGACACCGTGATAAAGTGCTTGGTTTGGCGAAAGAGCATCAACTCAATGCCATCGAAACGGTGCACATCGTTGATCCGGAGACATTTGAAAAAAAATCAGCTTATGCGGATCTGATGGTCGAACTCCGCAAAAATAAGGGTATGACCCATGAACTGGCCCTGGATCTGCTCAACGACCCGCTGCATCTGGCAACGATGATGATCAAGAGCGGAGATGCAGACGGAGAGGTGGCCGGCGCTATGAATGCTACCGGTGATGTATTAAGGCCTGCGTTTCAGTATGTGAAAACACTGCCGGGAATTAGTGTGGTATCAGGGGCTTTTTTAATGATTTTGCCTGAAAAAATATACGGCGAAAACGGATTGCTGGTATTTGCCGACTGTGCCGTGCATCCCGATCCGGATGCCAACCAACTTGCTGAGATAGCTGTAGCCACCGCCCGCACCGCCCGGTCCATTGCCAAAATTGAGCCGCGCATTGCCATGCTGAGTTTTTCAACAAAAGGCAGCGCAAAGCACGAAATGGTTGACAAGGTCGTGGCCGCCACCAGGATTGCCAAAGAAATGGATCCCTCAATTCAGATCGATGGCGAACTGCAGGTTGATGCAGCATTGGTCGAAGCCATCGGGCAAAGCAAAGCGCCAGGCAGCACAATTGCCGGCCGAGCAAACGTACTGGTATTTCCAAGTCTTGAGGCAGGCAATATTGGTTATAAGCTCGTACAGCGCCTGGCCGGTGCCGAAGCAGTCGGGCCGATTTTGCAAGGGATGGCCGCACCGATCAATGACCTTTCAAGAGGGTGCTCAGTTGAGGATATTATCAATATGATCGCCATTACATCAAACCAGGCTTCAAGCCATTAAAAGCAATCGAGTATGAGTTACAGTGTAGAGTCAATAGAAGGGTACGCAATAAAGCGAAGGGAAAAGCCTCTGGTGAAGAAGAACCGCTACGAATTTACAAAGGTAGGCATTGTTGGATGTGGTATCCTTGGCCAGGAGATAACGAGAATGGTGAGTTCCCATGGCATAGATGTTACCTTCGTAGAAATTTCTGAGGAGAAAATTGAGCAGGCGCTCAACAGCATTACCAGCGATCTTGACGCCATGATCGAAAAGTGGGGCATGACTTTCAGTGAAAAAAAGTCCATTATGTCCAGAATCAGGGGGTCCATGAATTATGAGGATCTCGAAGGTGCTGACATCGTGATCGAGGCGGTGAAATCACGTTCAAGAGAAAGCAGTGTGGATTTGCGAAAACGGATATTCAGGGAAGTTGAAATGAACATTGCCACCGATGCCATCATCGCTACAAATTCCACAACGCTGGTTATAACAGAAATGTCATCCGAGCTCGAATATCCTGAGCGTTGCGTCAGCCTGCACTTTCTTTCGCCGGCCGACAAAATCCCTGTGGTGGAGATAGCCCGTGGCCTCCATACTTCCGATGAGACATACGAAAAAGTTTGTCAGTTTGCCGGGATGTTTGAAAAAAAGGTCGTGCCTGTAGTCGAAAGTCCCGGAGTAATCAGCACCCGACTCATTGCCCCGCTTATCAACGAAGCATGCGAGATACTCATGGAAGGTGTCGGCAAGCTGGAGGATATTGACGCGACGATGCGGATGGGTTTTGGGTTCCCTTTGGGTCCTTTTGAAGTAGCTGACAAAATTGGTATTGATACCATTGTTCGCTGGCTCGACAATCTGTATAAGGAATTCGGAGATTTGAAATACAAGGCATCACCCTTACTAAAAAAAATGGTGCGTGCAAATCACATTGGAAGAGAAACCATGCGTGGTTTTTATAAATACAACCAGGAAGGCAAGAAAATTATCGACGCAAGAGATTAATACTAAAAACATGATTGTACTCGTACTGAACGCTGGAAGCTCCTCCATCAAATATCAACTATTTGATGTTGAAAATAAGGAAGTCCTTGCAAAGGGAATGGTCGATAAAATCGGAATGCCCGATTCCTACCTGCTCAACAGGCGCCTGGATGGTGACGAAGTGAAACTTGAAGGAGAAATCCTTGATCACCAGTCGGGTATCGAATTTGTGCTGGGTGTCCTGATCAGTGAAAAGCATGGATCTATAGAAAATCTCGAAGAGATCAGTGCAGTAGGCCACAGGGTTGTCCACGGAGGGGAATCATTTCACGACAGTGCGCTGATTAATGAACATGTGATAGAAAAGATTGAAGCCTGCATATCGCTTGCGCCTTTGCACAATCCGCCCAATCTCAAAGGCATTTACGCGATCAACGAGTTACTACCGGATACACCGCAGGTGGGCGTATTTGATACGGCATTTCATCAAACCATGCCCAAGTCGGCTTATATGTATGCCATTCCATATTCTCTTTATAAAAAGTACGGTCTGCGCAGATACGGATTTCATGGCACAAGCCACCAATATGTGTCACGAAGGGCCTGCGAACTTACAGGAGATGATTATCACACCCAGAGAATAATCACTTGTCACCTTGGTAATGGCGCCTCAATTACGGCCATCAATCACGGCAAATCGGTTGACACTTCGATGGGACTCACACCGGTCGAAGGCATGATAATGGGTACACGTAGCGGAGACCTTGACCTGGGTGTACTTACTTTTATAATCGATAAGGAGGAGCTTGGCGTTAAAGAGGCAAATACGCTCATCAACAAGCACAGTGGAATTCTTGGTATTTCCGGTGTTTCTTCAGACATGCGAGAGGTTGAGAAGGCCGCAGAAGACGGCAACAACCGCGCCCGTCTTGCCCTGGAGATGTACGACTACAGGATTATAAAATACATTGGTTCTTATACAGCATCAATGAGCGGGGTGGATATGATCGTATTTACCGGGGGCATAGGAGAAAATGCAGCGAGACTCAGGGAATCGGTCTGCAAACGCTTTGGCTACCTTGGTCTTGAATTTGATTCGAATAAAAATAAATTGGTAAAAGCTCAGGATGCCGTTATCAGCAAGCCTGAATCCAGAGTGAAGGTGCTGGTTGTGCCAACCAATGAAGAGCTCGTTATTGCACAGGAAACCATAAAGGTGCTCAGAGCGATGATGGAGAACTGATTTTCCGGAAAGTTGGAGCGACAAATGGGAATATGAAATACCGCAAATCGCGTTTTTTATTTCGTTATCGTGTATCCCCCCCCTGGCCTGTAACCCAACTATTAGAATTTTTTTAAAATCTCAAAGCTAAATTTCTGTTGATGGTTTAGTGACAATTTATTGTGTTATAGCGATGCTATTCATAAATTGATCGGACAATTCTCTCTGATATGGATTTCTTTTTTGATTGGCCGCTTGAGTACAGTCTTACTGCATTTGTACTTTTTGCCGTAATCGCGAGCAATATCATTTATCTCGCCTCCCATTTTAGCATAAAAGACAAATTGCAAAAGCCCCATGAGCGCACAGGAAGGGTGTTGTTTCGAACTACCGCCTCTCTGCTCGCTTTGTTGCTTTCATTTACTTTTGCCAACCAGCGGGTCAACTACTATAAAATTAAGGATACCTTTGAAATCGAAGCTTCCCGGTTGGTTGATATTTGGTTTGATCTGCAATTTTACAACACACCTGAAACAGATCAGATGCAGGAGCAGGTGAAGCATTATATCAGAAGCATAATTCATGAAGAAACTGTGAAAGATGTAGAGAATCCTGTTTTCAAGCGATCATCGACGATTTATTTTAATCTTTATTTGAAAATTGTGGATTTGAAACCGGAGAACCCGAGACAGGAACAGCTTAAACAAAACCTTCTTGCGGATATCGATGCTGTTTCGGACTTTATGCAAGTGCGGGGTTACCGCTCGAAACCGGAACCTTCAAACCTCATTATCATCGCTGCATTTGGATTCATTGTTTCATCGATACTTTTTGCTGTCTATAAGCCGGATTACATTTCAGTGGGATTTTTATCATTATATAATGCCTTTGTCTCTATTGTCCTGTATTTTATCATTATGATGAATAACCCGATGATCGGACCCTTAAAAATCGCCAATGAACCTTTCAGAATGATCATTGAAATGGCCAATATGAAATAGAGTATTGAGATGATCCGCTTCCGGCACTAAGTTCAAATGATACAAAACACGACCAAAAAATAAAAGGCAAGGTAATTTTCAATTCAGTTTTGCGAAAAATATTTATTCCTGCTCAACCAACTATGCGTTTGCAGTTACATCATCAGCGCCATGGGTGAGTTTTTTTAGCTTACTCACAAAAACGATTAACAAGAAACCAAAACCCACACAGAATCCAAAAAGACCGAGAAAAATAGTCATTTCACCGGCATTCTGGGCAACTTCTCCTATCATACCGGCAAGCTTATTCCCTGCGCTTACTGCTAAGAAATAGGCGCCCATAATGAAGGAAACATATTTTGCAGGGGCCATTTTTGTTATGAAAGATAAAGATACAGGCGATATGCACAGCTCTCCGACAACATGCAGAAAATAAGCACCAAACATCCAGTAGATTGAAGCCAGGCCGGAAAGTGATTGCATGGTTTCTTCAGCGGCGGCAGCGAGCAGCAAAAAGCCAAAACCGGCGATGATCGTACCAAGCCCCATTTTAAAGAGGGAGGAAGACTGCCAGCCTTTTCTGCTCCACCAAACCCAGAATGTAGCCATGGGCACACCTAAAATAATGACGTATAAGGCCGAAAGCGACTGCAGGAAACTTGCGGGCACTTCAAAACCCATCATGATCCTGTTTATTTTCTGTTTGGCATAAAGGTTCATAAGGCCTCCTGCCTGCTCATAAGCGGCCCAAAAAACTATAACTACCACAAATGATAAGAGCAAAACCTTGATCCTGTCCTTTTCAATGGCCGTGATTTTTGTCCTCTGTTGGGTGCTGACATCAATTTGATGCGGCACGAAATTGCCGACGTGGGTGAGTTGCTTCAGGCCGTATACATACACAATTTGTCCGATAAGCATGCCAATACCGGCAAGGCCAAATCCGTAATTCCAATTGATGACTTCGCCGATATATCCAATTATGAGCGGAGCGGAAAAAGCGCCTATATTGATTCCAACATAAAATATAGTGAAAGCGCTGTCCCTTTTGGGATCTCCTTGTCTGTATAAGCCTCCAACCATCGCCGAGATGTTTGGTTTGAGTGCACCAACACCCAAAACGATAAAGAATAAGCCCGAATAAAACTCCCATATTCCGTTCATAATCAGGAGTGCGTGTCCGATGATAATCAGTACACCGCCAAGCATCACGGATTTTTTTTGACCCAGCAGCCGATCGGCCAGCAACCCACCGGGTACCCCCATGGCATAAACAAGCATGGTGTACCAACCGTAAAGCTGTAGGGCAGAAGCATTGTCCCATCCCATACCGGGGTTATACGCGTCGTCTTTGGCGACAAGGTAGAGTATAAGTATAGCGCGCATTCCATAAAATGAAAAGCGCTCCCAAAGTTCAGTAAAAAACAAAATGTACAATCCTTTTGGGTGGCCCCACAATTTTTGCTCCTGCATGGTCAAATTATTTGAGTTTGTAAATATAGTATTCCCGGCGAATTCTGGCATCAAGATCAAAAATCCTTTGCCGTGTAGGATGCACGAGGGTGAGGCTTTAAGAGCAATTATCTTAATGCCTCTCTATTCCTTAAAATGGATTTCGTTAAGAATCAGTCCTGAAGGCGGGGCAATGTATTCAAAAGGAACATTATCTGGTTGAATGAGTGATTGTCTCAAATCATCGATGTTAATCTCATGCCTTCCTAATCTGATTAACTGCCCCATCATCAGCCGGATCTGGTTGCGCATAAAACCCTTAGCATGCACATGATAAGCGTAGCTTTTGGTTGGAAAAAAGCTGGCTTTATAAATATGATTTTCTTCGATTCGGCTCCTTTTAATCTCCCGGACAAAATTAACCTTGCCGGAAGGCTTTGTACAATATTTCCGGAAATTGTGGAGGCCTTCAAAAACCTCTGCACCCTGACGCATCAGATCAATGTCAAAATCTTCCATAAATGAGGCAAGGAAGGGTGCTGAAAACGGGTGGCATTTTTCGCCGAAGGAAAAAAGGTAAAGATATGATTTGATTCTCGGTGCCTGGATGACATTAAATTTAGCATCCGTTGCCTCTATTTTTACGGCCCGAATATCATTAGGCAGGTTTCGGTTGAATTCATGCATAAATGACGCCTCATCCAGGGGCGCATTCAGAAAAAGCTCAAAAACGCCATGATTGGCCGAAACCATGGCATCCGTCCGGCTTGAGCCGAGCGTTTTAAAGGAACGGTTACCAAGCACAAATGACAGCGTCTTGTCGATCATCTGGTGAACGGTTTTTACATTTGGTTGCTTTGCCCAGCCGTGAAAACGAAAACCGAGATATTGAATATGAATGAGATAGAAATGTGTTGACATGACATAAAATAACTAAAACTCCGGAAGGGCATATACAATCCTCATTAATGTGGAAGACTCAGAATAAACTTAGTGCCGGCACCTTCGTATGAGGTCACAGAGAGATCTCCTTTCATTTTTTTTGCTGCCTCACGGGCAATAAAAAGCCCAAGCCCTGATCCGGGACTATCAGGCATTGCCCTGAAAAACATGTCAAAAATCTTTTCCTGCAAGGCTTCTGGTATGCCCGGGCCATTGTCTTCAACCGCAATGATAATTCTGCCATCAGAAAATCCGGAGCGGAATGTTATTTTAGGACTATCAGTTTTTTGGGAGAATTTTATTGCATTGGAAATGAGATTATTCAGCACAATCTTAAGCCTGGTCTGGTCAGCAGTAATGACTTTGGCATCCATTCCCTCCAGATCGAAGGTAAACTGATCGTATCCGGGCAGGTATCTGTGATTTGACAAATTCTCACAAATCAGAAGCTCTAAATCGATGGTGGTGTTGTCGGTCTCAGACCTGGTGGTTCTGGAATAATCGAGAATTTCTGCTATAAAATCATTGAGTTTATGGGCGCTCTCTTCAATTCGGTTGATGTATTCATCTGTGTGCTCCGGTTCCTTATCTTGCCTCATGAGGTTTGTTAATCCCATAATTGACTTGAGCGGAGCCACAAGATCGTGTGATACACTATAAACAAACCGGTCGAGCTCTGTATTTATTTTTTCCACTTTTTCCATCTGAACAGCCAGACTTTGCTGCCCACGTCGAAAATCGCTGATTACGCGGCCACAAATTATCGAAAACAATGACAACAGATTTATACCGAGATAAATTTCGATGAGTTGGTTCTGGTTGAAATACAAATTTGATCTTTGATTAAAAACCAATGCGGGCACCAGATATATCA
Organism: uncultured Roseivirgaceae bacterium; assembly: GCA_964482185.1. Lineage (GTDB taxonomy): Bacteria > Bacteroidota > Bacteroidia > Cytophagales > Cyclobacteriaceae > JAAUQL01. The sequence continues at coordinate 9,677 of CAYZWN010000030.1, read as the reverse complement.
CTAACAAAATGAATAGGTTAATAAGTGTAGTTGCGCCAAATCCAAACCTGACCGCAGCCACAAGTGAAATTAAACCATAGATATACCAATATTTAGTAAAATCCATACTCAGCGACAGTACAACAACCAATCCGATGAGCAGAAAAAATTCCACATATGGTTTTACAGAAATTGGAGGTAAAATATCTTCCATTTCTGCATGGTGCAAATGCATTTTTCTATGAAATGGTCTTGAGAGGTAAAATAAAACCGGCAGTGTAATGATAATAGTTGGCATAAAGTCACCCAGCCATGAGCCCAGCATACCGGGCCATAATTCAGAGGAATTCAACTCTCCAAAAAATACCAGCATATACTTTAACAATATCACCTGGACAGTAAGTGGGATAGTGATGCCGAGTACTAAAAATTTTACCAGGCTTTTGAGGTCCGGCAGCCATAATTTGCCCTTACCTAACCGGATGAAAAGCAACCACGACAAGAAAAAAAACAATGTCTCAGGAACCGCAAATACCGGCCAGGAATATAATAATTCATGCCCCCAAAACTTGCAATTGATCATAGCGTTGAGGTAAGCCAGTATCAGAACTTTCGGGCCAAGCCAGTAAATTAACACTACCCCGACAGAAAAGGTAAGGTAAACATCGGCTACACCAGGCGTGTATAGGGCAAAGATTGAAACCTCAGATGACAGTTGCAGCAGAATGAATGCGATGATCCAAACGAAAAAGGGGGGTGTTTTTTGTTCCTTATCTGACATTTTTAAAAATGCTCCTGTATCATTGATTTGCTATGTCCCGGGTAAAAAATAAACTTCGGCCAGGAATCATATCGCAAATAAAGCAAATCTGAGCATAAATTATAAGAGGCCCGCATATTCTGTTGCGTTAAGGATTAATTGACGGGTGAATCGCTCGCCAAGCCGCAATGACGCCAGGAGGACTTTTAGTCTTTCATGACGTTAACCCCGGGCAGATTACATTTAATATGACACCGGGGAGTTAGCGGAGAATATGTCCGTTTGATTATTCCAAAAACAACTCAATGACCGGAATTTCTACCGGCGGTTTGGTAACCGGCAAAAGCAGATTGATGTCGTTTTCGCTTAGTTCCTGCTGAACCCAGTGCCCTCTGGGAGCAGTGATATTTATCTCAGACGCATCGTGGAGAAACTGGGCATATTTCACTTTGCCTTTAAACCCTTTCAGGTAAAAATTTTGTAAGGGGTAATCCAGTAAATGAACATAAAGTCTGTTGGTTTTCGGATTAAAGGTAAGCAACGTATGGTCCGGTGCAATAAATTCAGCCGGAGCCTGGGTGCATCCGTATATGGACCTGCTGTTGAATTTCATCCAGTCACCCATATTGTTAAGCGCATTTTCGGCCCTGTAATCGATGTTGCCCCTGCCGGTTGGTCCTACATTCAATAACAGGTTTCCCCCCTTGCTCACCGATTCGATCAGTAGCACCAGCAATTGCTTGGTGTCTTTCCAGGTGTATTCGTCGCGGTAATAGCCCCATGAGCCGGAGAAAGTCTGGCAGGTTTCCCATGGAATTTTCTTTCCTTCATAGCTTGGCCATTCGGGCACTTTAAATTGCTCGGGCGTGGTGAAGTCCCATCCTCCGGCATAGTCTTTCAAGTCTGCCCGGTCGTTAACAAGGATTCCGGGCTGAAGTTCGCGCACCATTTTCATCAATTCGACAGACCCCCAGTCATCGCGCCCTTTGCCAAACTCGCCCGGGAACGAATAGTCGAGCCATAAAATATCAATTTTCCCATAGTTGGTTAGTACCTCGCGCACCTGGTTTTTCAGGTATTCCCGGTACACTTTCATATCCCGTCCTTTGTTGAGGGCATCGTATTCTTCCTTAGTATTCGCTCTTTGCGGATGTACGCGATCAACCGTGTATTGAGGATGATGCCAGTCGATCAGGGAGTAGTAAAAGCCGATCTTAAGTCCTTCGGCACGAAAAGCATCGACCCACATTTTGAGCATATCTTTTCCGAAGGGCGTATTGGTAGCTTTAAAGTCCGTGTATTTAGAATCGAATAGAGTGAAACCTTCATGGTGTTTTGATGTGATGACGGCGTATTTCATACCTGCTTTTTTGGCCATTTTCGCCCATTCGACCGGATCATACAGATCGGGGTCAAAATGGTCAAAATATTTATTATACTCTTCGCCAGGTATGCGCTCCCGGTTTTGTACCCATTCGTGCCTTCCGGCCATGGCATAGGTTCCCCAGTGTATGAACATGCCAAATCGATCGTTGGTCCACCATTCCATTCGTTTGGTTTTTTCGGATTCGGTTTCATTCCAGATTTTTTTCTGCGCCCAGGTAATCTGACACATGAGTGATGCGATGAGAACAAGACTTAGTATTTTCATTTCTTTGGGTTAAAAAGTTGTAAAACCAGATGTATAAAAGTAATAAATGGAAATGTGAATACTAAATGCGTGGCAATTTCTTATTTTAAAAAAGTAAGTATTTGCAAATGTTGGTTGATGATGTCGTATGCTGATTTGTCTATGACTTACAGGTCAATGGTCAGTGGCTGAGTAGTGTGATTAGTCATTTTTCACATACTCTGAATTTGATGGTTCAAAATCATAACCTGATTGTAAATAAATTCAGGTATAGCTTCATGGGATTGAAGCCATGGTTGAAAAAAATCTATTTCTTGTGATGCTTCTTTCCTGAGTGCTTGCCTTTGCCTGATTTGCCTCCGGGTTTTCTGTCGAATTTTTTCCCGCCAAAATTTCTGCCACCTCTCAAACTCCACTCTGGTCCGGATCCCAGGGCATCAGGAAGCTTTACGCGCTGAACTTTGCGCTCAATCAGCTTTTCGATGCGGTCAAACTTGTACATGTCATCCTCATTCACCAGCGTCAGGGCAATGCCTTTTGTGTCGGCCCTGGCCGTCCGGCCAACCCGGTGTACATAATCCTCCGCATCACCCGGCACATCGTAATTGACCACAAAATTGATATCCTTTATGTCAATACCACGGCTCAATACGTCCGTTGCCACCAGTACCCTGGTTTGCTTCGACCTGAACCGCAGAAGTACTTCCTCCCTTTCCGATTGCTCCAGGTCAGAAGAGATGCCTTCCACCTGGTAATCAGGCGATTTTAATCCTCTGACGATCTCCGAAACTTTTTTCTTGGTTGATGTAAAAACCAGAATCGACCGGATTGCAGGTTTGTTGGCAATCATAGAATGAATGAGGGGCGTCTTCTGGTGCTCGTGGGTGAGACATACAGCCTGTACCACACCTTCTGCGGGTTTGGACAGGGCGATGTTGATCTCAACAGGATCCTTCAGTACTTTTCTGGCTAATTCACGAATCTTTGGAGGCATGGTGGCACTGAACATGAGCGTCTGCCTTTCCTTTGGTAAATAGGTGATTATTTTTTGAATATCATCATGAAAGCCCATATCCAGCATCCGGTCAGCTTCATCAAGGATGAGATGTTGCAGATGGTCAAATTTTACATATCCGAGATTGAGGTGGGATATGAGCTTACCCGGTGTCGCCACAATAATCTCCGCTCCACGTGTCAGCGCTTTTTTTTGTGTTTCCCAGTCTTGTCCTTCTCCTCCTCCATACACCGGCAACGAGGTAACATGCGTAAAATAGGAAAAACCTTCAACCTGCTGATCGATCTGAATGGCGAGCTCACGTGTAGGTACAATGATCAGCGTGTTGAGCTGATCGTGTTTTTCGGTGAGTTTGTTGAGAATTGGCAAAAGAAATGCTGCCGTTTTACCCGTTCCGGTCTGGGCGCTCGCGATCAGATCCTTACCTTCCATGATTACTGGAATAGCCTGCTCCTGTATGGGCGTGGCCTCTTTGAAGCCCATGTAAGACAGGGCTTCCATTAAGTTTTCGTTTAAATTAAAATCTTCAAATGTCATATTAATGCCGTATTTCCGGCTCTGTTCTAAACCGCAAAGCTATGAAATGAAATTGGTTTATGAATACAATGGTCGATTTAAAAGCCAGAAAGCCGGAGAATGAGGTTGCGTGTCATTGTTTTTCAGATAAATCTGTGTATCAAAATGATGGTTTATTAATTCTTCGCACATTTTTGTGTTAATTTCCGACATTTGGGCATGCAGCCCGATAACCCCCAAATATCAGTAATCCTTCCTTTTTTCAATGCCGCGGCGACATTGACGCAAGCCCTCGAGAGTATTGTGCGACAGACATTTGTAAATTTTGAGTGCATCCTCATAGACAATAATTCCCTGGACGGAAGTTCTGAAATTGGTCAATCATATTGCAAAAGGGATCCCCGGTTTCGAATCGTGGGTGAACAAAAACAGGGTATCGTATTTGCCCAAAATACCGGAATCGCAAATGCATGCGCCCAATACATCGCGCGCATGGATGCGGATGACATCATGACCGAAGACCGGTTGATGCTTCAGTATGCTTATTTAGCAAAGAATCAGGATTGTGATGTGGTAGCAGGACGGGCAGTTTTCGTACCCCACCGTGTTGAAACTAAAGGGTTCGAACGCTATGTGGAATGGTCAAACAGTTTGCTGGATGCAAAAGATATTTACCTGAAACAATTTGTCGAATCGCCAATCATTCATCCTACGGTTATGTGGCGCAGAACGGTGTCTGATCGATATGGAGCATATCGCCATGGGCAGTTTCCGGAGGATTACGAACTTTGGCTGCGCTGGCTGAGCAAGGGCGTAAGCATTCATAAAATTCCAGAATTTGTATTGCGATGGCATGATTCTGATACAAGGCTTACCCGCACAGATCCCCGGTACAGCGACGAGGCTTTTTTTAAGATTAAAACCCAATATCTTGCGCAATGGCTTCTGAAAAATTATCCCTTTCACCCAAAGGTGGCGGTCTGGGGTGCCAGCAAAATTTCGCGTAAGCGTGCTATTCAGCTTACAGATTACGGCATCGATATTCAGGCGTATATCGATATTGCCACAAGGCGAATGCTGGATAGGCCTGTCATATATTATAAAGAAATACCACCCCCCGGGCAGATGTTTATCGTCGTGTACCTCAAGGAGGAAAACATGAGAAAGAAAACCTGCCTTTTCCTCAACGAAAGAGGTTATGAGGAAGGGGCACACTTCCTTCTTGTTTCGTGATATTTTATAAACAATTCCCTGTTTATTCGATTTACTCTAAGCAGTAAAAAATTTTAAAATTATGCAAAGCGAATTTTATAGCCTCATGGCGAAATCACTTCAGGGTAAGGATGTTCCTATGCGGGATTTTCATGGAAAAACCATCCTTGTTGTGAATACAGCCAGCAAGTGCGGCCTGACGCCTCAATACGAAGGGCTTCAGAAATTATATGAAAAATACCAGGATAAAGGGTTTACAATTCTCGGCTTTCCGTGCAATCAGTTTGCCAACCAGGAACCCGGAGATGAGCAGTCGATCGCTGAAAATTGTCTCGTAAACTATGGCGTCACCTTTCCGATGTTTTCGAAGATTGATGTAAATGGCCCAGGCACGCATCCGATTTTTAAATATGTGAAAGATAAACTACCAGGATTGCTGGGAAAGCGCATCAAATGGAATTTTACCAAATTTCTGATTGACAGGAACGGGAAGCCACTGAAAAGATTTTCTCCTACCACCAAACCGGAGAAAATCGACTCAGAAATTGCAAAGTTGCTTGACAACTAAAAACAAACTATAAAATGGTCATCCCCGGGTAATTACAACTTTTTTAGCGAATAAATGTCCTTGCGCCTGTCCTTGAGGTTTCGGACACTTCCAAACTGGTTCAACTCACGAAGCAGGTCGATGTCCACATCAGCGATCAGAATCATTTCGGTATTTGGCGTGGCTTCCGCCTTGATGCCATTTGCCGGAAAAGCAAAATCGCAGGGTGTAAATACCATCGACTGGGCATACTGGATATCCATATTGTGGACTTTGGGCAAATTGCCTACACTGCCTGCAATGGCAATATAGCACTCATTCTCAATCGCCCTGGCCTGGGCACAGTTTCTCACCCTTGAATACCCGTTTTGTGTATCGGTGAGAAAAGGCACGAATATGATATCTACGCCCTCATCGGCCAACAATCGGCTCAACTCCGGAAATTCAATGTCATAGCAAATCAAAACGCCAATCTTGCCACAATCAGTATCGTATGACTGAAGCTTTTTACCACCTTGCAGCCCCCAGATTTTTGACTCATCCGGCGTCACATGAAGTTTTTCAAACCTGTCCATGCTGCCGTCGCGCCTGCACAAATATCCGACGTTGTACAGATTGCCGTCTTTAATTTCAGGCATGCTGCCGGTAATGATATTGATATTATAAGAAATAGCCAGGTCTGCAAATATTTTCACGACCGAATCGGTGTATTTGGCCAGCTCTCTGATCGCTTCCGGCTCAGACAAGTGATTGTTTTCCGCCATGAGCGGCGCATTAAAAAACTCCGGGAAAAGTGCAAAATCGCAACGGTATCCCGAAACTGCATCGATAAAATACTCAGCCTGCTGCATCAATTCTTCGAGATTTTTGTAGAGCCTCATCTGCCATTGCACCAGACCGAGCCGGATTGTTTTCTTAATCGTCGTTACCAGTTCACTGGGTTTTTCATAGTAAATGTTATCCCATTCCAACAGTACAGCATATTCTTTGGATTCTTCATCCCCGCTTAGATATCCCTGTAGAATCCTTGCCGGATGGAAGTCATTTGACAACTGGAAGTCAAGTACCGGATCATGGATTTCTTTCCTGCGAACTTTTTCTATGTATTCCTTTGGAGAAAATTCTGATGCATATTTATGGTAATTGGGAATTCTCCCGCCGAAAACGATGCTTTTAAGGTTCCATTTTTCACAAAGCTCCTTGCGGTAATCATACAGCCGACGGCCCAACCTCAAACCTCTGAATTTCGGACGGATAAATACATCTATTCCATAAAGTGTATCACCTTCATCGGTATGGGTCTCAAATGAAAAATCACCTGTAATTTGCTTATAGGTATGCTTGTTTTCAAACTTGCCATAATCCACAATGATCGACAATGCACACCCTGCAAACTGACCGTTTACCTTGACTACAATTTGCCCTTCCGGGAATTTTGAAACAAGCGACCTGATATGATGCGGCTTCCAGTAGGCGTTGGCCATATTGGCGTAAGCCTCAATCATCGCCTCTTTCAGTTCCTCGTAATCATCCATCGTGAGCAGGACGAGCTCTATATTTTCAATATCTTTCATATGCTTTAAAGATGCTTTTTGGTGGTGTGCGTTTTAAACAAGCTAAAAAAATATGTTCCACTAATACAACTGTTCCACTTTTGAATTGTTCCTTGAGCATTTTCAAATCGATCGATTAAAACCCTCTTCACTGTACTTTATACTCATAAACATAAAACTGACCTGATTTCTCAAAAAAGCAAAAATGCTGGAATGAACCTAAGTTTTCCCGCCCAAAAAATACATTAGGAGCTCATTTACTCGGATAAATAATAGGAATAGCCCACAGAAAAGCCCGTTGAATAAGTTCGTCCAACCGCGTAGCGATCGGCAAGTACATCACTCAACCCGTTGAGAAACTGCACTTCTGCAGTAATATCTCCGGGGCCCAGGCGCCAGGAACCGCCGGCTACGGTATTGAATGCAAAATCAACCGGTTTGAATGTGCCGAATGCATTGAAAACTTCGCTCTGGTTACCGGTGGCGATTTCTGCACTGGTCGGACCGGCCACGGCAAAGTCGGTCCTGAATCCCGTAGCGATAAACCACCCGAATTTTCCACTTTTAATTTTGCTGTGGTATTTTACCTGAAGATTCATGCCCATGTATTCCTGGACTGCGGTATAGCCAAATTCTAATGATGGGGAATAAATAAGCGGCAATCCCTTTTTAGAATAAGAAAGACCGGTAATCAAAAAGAAATTTTTATTCAAATCCACATCTACATCGAGGGCAACATGTGGTGAAGAGGTGGTAGCGTCTATGCTTACCGTATCATAATAAAAATACCCCAAACCCCTGTTATATTCTGAAACAGACGTATTGGTATACAACATGCCCCCTTTAATTCTTATCTGATTCTGGCTATATCCTGATAGGATTGCTGTCATGGACAAAATCAAATAAAAAAAGTATTTCATATGCACACAATTACGTTTCCAACGATCAAATATAGCCTCTGCATAATTTTATACATGCTATTACATGAATTTATAATACGATACCATAAAGGATTTGTGCGAAAACCAGTTTCAGTTGATACAAATTTCAGGCAGGTAATTCAATTGAAAAGGTTGTGCCTTTTCTTTCTTCACTTGATACAGAAATTTCCCCGCCATGCAACTTTACGATGTGTTTTACAATCCACATGCCCAGGCCGGTGGATTTTTCACCTTTTACCCCAGCCCTTGATGCTTTGGAGAATTTATCGAATATGATGGGTATCAATTCTTTGGAAATGCCAACACCATTGTCAGAGATCCGTATGTTTAATTTTCCATGCGCTCCTCTGTCTGTGCTAATGGAGATATAACCATTTTCTGAGGTAAATTTTACCGCATTACTGATCAGGTTTCGGATGACGCGCACAAATTCGTTTTCGTTTAACTGAATCGTTGTGATTTCCGGATCATAACACTTTTTAAAGCTAATTTTCTTTTGAATGGCGCTTTGCTCAAAAGGCTCAAGGGTTCTGTCTAGGAAATCATGAAGATTGGTCTCTGATTTTGTCATTACAAAGTTTTCATCCTCGAGCCGCCCGATTTCAAGCAGTTCTGCTATCAGGTTGGTGGAATGATCACATTCTTTAGTCATGAGTCTGTACACCTCGTCGAGCTCATTTTCTTTTACCGCACCTGACTTTATCAGATTTAGCAAGGCCTTGAAATTGAGTAATGGATTTTTCAGATCATGTGCTACGGCGTAAAGTATCCGGTCTTTTTCCAGATTAAGGCGTTCGAGTCTGGCTTCGTGATCCTTTGTTTTTGTTATATCAAACATGACGGCAATAAGGCCTCTTCTGTCCTGTTTTGGATTGTAAATACTCGAAATAGCCGCCTGCACCCAAATGTGATCCGCTACTTTTGATTTAAGCTTTATTTCTCCGCGCCACACCTGCCCGTCATTCAATGTATAGATAACAGTTTCAAAAAATGATTCATCATAGTAGGCGGTCAGCAAATCTGAAAGCTGCCTGCCTTCCAGTTCATCTTTTTGAAATCCTGAGATTCTTATGAAATTTTTATTAACCGATACAATTTGATGATTCTGATCGGTCATGATCAATGAAGCGGAATTATTGATTGCACTGCGCTGCGCTGATAATTCCGCATTAATCGTTTCCAGCCGGTGTCCGGTATGACGAAGGGAAGCATTTATTTCATCATTGATCAGGTATTGTCGCTCATTGAGCCGGATTGAATAAAAGATAATCGATGTCAGAAACAGAAAGATGATCATTTTTACGGCTCCATAAATAAAAGGTGTGGTATTCAGTCTGTCAAACACTTCTCCATAACGGCCTATGACACCCTGCATCATAATGGTATCATGGAAAATGGTATAAATGAGAAAAGTAACGAATGAAATGATCAGCCAGCGCCTTTCTTTATCAAAATCAAGAACAAGAAAAGGAATGACAGAAATGCCCAGCAATACAATCGGCTGCCAGAGAAAATGCTCCCCGA
>CAYZWN010000029.1:22339-33361 GCA_964482185.1 uncultured Roseivirgaceae bacterium | reverse complement strand
TTCGCATGCCGAAATACGTGCTGATGCGGTCAGGCTGATCTGTCAGCAATGCCAGCTCTGCATCATAAAGATGTGGATTTTCCAGGGACCACAAGGTGGCATCGGGAATTTCGACACTGAAAGAAATTGATTTTTCCCCAGCCTGAGCGATTGCGTCTCCGATTGAGTAATTGCGCTCCTCACCCTGGATATTCAACTGAATTTTTGTGTCTGTTGTCAGCGCTTTGTCCAGTTCCGCCCTGACATGAAGTATTTCCTTGTCAATATCCGGAGTGAAATAAAAGTTTCGTACAAAGTTATCGGGCCTGGCTTCGAGATAAACAGTCTGCCAGATACCTTTGGCATCGCCATAGCCTTGTTTGCCATAAAGTTTGAAGTCGTGCGGGGTGTCGTCCACCCTCAACACAATCTCCTGGGAATTTCCGAATTTCGCCATATCGGTCAACTCAAACTCAAAGGGTGTATATCCGCCCTGGTATTCGCCGACAGGCTTCCCGTCGATCCAGCCCCTGGTGAGCCAGTCGCTGGCGCCGACAACCAGAAATACGCGCTTCCCTTTCCATGATTTCGGAATGGTAATTTGTCTTTTGTACCAGGCGATGTCGCCAAGGTTTTCGACTTCGCTCAGCGGTGATCCCCATGGGAATGGCACCAATATTTTTTTTGTGAAATCTTTATTGCTTTCCGCCCAGCGGTCTTTTTCACCAAGGTCGGTGGTGTCAAATTCAAAATCCCAGTAGCCGTTCAGGTTGAGCCATTCGCTGCGCTCGAAGTCAGGGCGTGGATGCTCGGGAAGCGGGATCGTCGTTTCCCGTCCCTGGTTTTGACGGCATCCTGATAAGACAAATAGGGCAAACAGGATAATGATGGTAGTGAATTTGACTGTCCCGGGCAATTTGTTCATTTTGAGCGGAATTTATAAGTTAAAAAAACGAAGGTGAAGTTAATTAAAAACAGTTAAAACTCAGGCGAATTGGATTTTTGATGTCTCTCCTATAACATCAAAGGGCATCCGTCCGGTATTGGAAAAACAGTATATTTACCCTTTGGCCAGGAAAATGATCCCACAGCATGGCAATGGAGTAGTTGTGCGGATTATGAGAAAGGAGCAATGGGTAGATTGGAGCTTATACATCTTTGAGCGTTTCGAGCGGACACTCTTTGTGGTTTTCGATAGTGGCGGACGTTACGAGCAGTTAGGGCCCTACCCAAGACCCTAAATCTGATCTCGACTAACTGATCTTACCAACCGCCGCCTCCGCCGCCTCCGCCGCCACCGCCGGAAGATCCTCCGCCACCGCTGCCAGAGGAACCACTGCTCTGGGGAGAAATAGATGCAGAAGAGATGGCAGTTGAAAAGTTGCTGCCTAAATTAGATGATAATGCTCCAACCATAAAATAATCACGCTTATTGCCTGAATACCAACCAGGTTGATATTCCCTCGCTTCGATTGCTGTTTTTATTATGTTATCAAACTTCCTTCCCCATTGATTTTCTACATCGAGCGCAATGGCATAAGGCAAAAGCTTTTCAAAAAGTTGAGGGGTCATGTCAGGTGGGTTTAGCATATTGAAACGATGTTTTTCAGCTACCTCCATGTACAACTTCAACCCTTCAATTTCATCCATACGCTGGCGCCCAAGTACAGTAGGTGCCTTTATTAGGTAAATAAATAAGGCGTTTATACCAATAATTATGGCTATTAATATGAAATATGGCAATACAGGAAAAATAATTTCAATACTGACATCAAAGACATTCAACATCATAATTGCCTGATAGATTATAAAACCCGGAATCCCAACCTGTAGTATCAGATGGATCCATTTCATAAGCCCTCTTTGACTCCTGAATCCTCTAATGAGGCCCAAAATCAAAGGCATGAAAAAAATGGTGAGAAAGAAACTGATGATGATTGATAAAATCACTGTGTCATTCTCACGGTTCATCATAAATATCATGATGCATATTCCCACGCTCAGAAGAAACCCCGGTACAAGCCAGATGATGTTGAGATTAAAATTTACTTTGTTAAATTCCATCCCAAGGTGTTTTTTCAAGGCATCAATGGCGCTATTCAAGGTGGAATGGTTGGTTTGCTTAATTGCAATGCTATTTTTTGTTTTGAATAATATATCCGCCACGGCTTTTTCACCATTCGAAAGTCCCGAAGTATCATCTTTATTTTTATTCAATTCGTAATCTTTCCCGGATTTATCAATAGTTAAATATCCCTTGACAGCCATGCTTACAATAGATGCGGTAAATGCCTTTTTATCATATCCCATCCGCATCACATACCGTGATGCAGCCGGTGTAAAGCCCTTGGGCGGCTCAAAACGAGGAATAATGGATCCTTTTGCCGGATCTCTACCTACTCTGATCCATGCCCATAAATAATAAAAAAACATCACCATGATACCCAGTCCTCCGAAAATTACCGGTTTGAAAATTGCAAACTCCTGAGTGCGTATCTCCTCGTCCGAAGGTGGTGGAATGACGCCCTTATTCCAGCCAATGGCTACAGTAAGCCCTTCGTATTCTTTCAGCGCCATAGTCGTCCGGTAGGTAATCCTGTTTTCTTCCAACTGTTCAAATGCGCATGCACACCCGGCATTCCCATAAACACCGGTATACGCCTGATGTTGGGAGATAATCGTTCCGCGCGGAAGATTTACCGTAGCGCTGGCCTCGTCTATGGAAAACATCCATCCGTTTCCTGTGACGTTCCAGTATAGTTCATCATATCCGTCAAAAAACCGGACCTGATCCGCCATCTTGTATTTTATTGTGTAGGTGTAATCGCCCGGATCAAGGAAAATATCCCGGTTGCCAACTCTGATCCTCACACCATCACTGATTTTATCAATAGCATAATTCTCATGTTCCCCATCCTTTAATACTTGCAAAACTTCGAAATCATATTTAATCTTATTACCACGTTCATTTGTAGCTGATGTAGGGATATCCCGAAAAATTCCTCTTTTAAAATTAACCCCTTCAGCCCTGACCTTTATATATTCCACTATCGTGAGCGACCGGTCCATATTGACTTCGATATCACTGTGATAACTATGTATCTTTTCCTGGGGAAAACCCGATGATGCATATAGCAATAAAGTGATCCAAAAAATATATTTCATAACGTCAAATCCTAAAATTCAACCGTTGGCACAGATCTTTCGGCATGATTTTTCAATTCAAAGTATTCACCCTTTTTAAAAGAAAACAGATTAGCAACAATATTACTTGGGAATGATTCAACCATAATGTTATGATCCCTCACCGTGCCATTATAATACCGCCGTGCCATTTGGATATCCTCTTCTATTTCACTTAACTGCTTCTGAAGATCAATGAAGTTGGCATTAGCTTTAAGGTCCGGATAATTTTCTGCTACGGCAAAAATTCTTCCCAGTGCCTGAGTGATCTGATTTTCGGCTTGCTCCTGCTCTTTGACGGTTTTGGCATTGATTCCCATAGTGCGCAAAGCGGCCACATTTTCAAATACCTGCTTTTCATGGCCGGCATAGCCTTTTACTGTATTCACCAGATTAGGAATCAGGTTATATCTCTTTTTTAGCTGGACATCAATGCCACTCCAACCTTCCTGCATCATATTGCGCAGTTTCACTAATTTATTATAAACGACAATAAAAAACCCTCCAATTAATAAAAGGGCGCCACTGATAATCAGGATTGTCATATGTCTTGTGTTTTAAAGTAGGTGTTAATATAAATAAATATCTATTCTTAATTAAAAATTGAGCCATCAGATTATACCCATTCGGTTCCCGGGCTGAAGACTTTAAACATCAAAGCGCGTCCGCCCGGTATTGGAAAAACAGCATATTTACCCTATGGCCAGGTGAATGACCCCTCGGCATAGCAGTGGAGTAGTTGTGCAGATTATGAGAAAAAAGAAGCAGGTAAATTGGAACTTATGCATCTTTGAGAGCTCCGAGCGGACGGTCTTTCTGGTTTTGGGTTGTAGCGACGATGCGACCAGTGAAGTAACCTGGGAAGTGGATATTTTAGTCTAAAAACTTTTTAAATTATCCCTGCCAAAATAAATTGCGGTCAACTTTTACGCTCGTGGCTTCAAAAGCAAATAAGAGATTCGTTACCATCGCAGCCATATTCCTGGTTGTCATTGGTTTATACTTGATTATCAGTCCATTTACCGGCGGCAAAAAGCGGGAAATTCCCAAAAAGTCTGACAGCGCCATCACCATGGAGCCGCAGTTTACCAAAGAGGGTGTTCTGGCTTTTCTGAATTCGGAAGGTGATACCCTTAAATTGGTCGACATCGAAATCGCTGACAGCGAACCCGAACGATCGCAGGGCATGATGTACCGCTCTGATATGCCCTACAACCAGGCCATGCTTTTCATCATGGAATACGAACGCCCGCAGACCTTCTGGATGCGCAACACCAGGCTTTCGCTTGATATTATGTATGTAAATGGTGAGTTTGAAATTGTAACCATCTACAAGCACACGCAGCCTTATTCCAATTCGCCGATCCCATCATTCAAAAAAGCGAAATATGTCGTTGAAACCAAGGCGGGATTCTGTGATCAGTTTGGCATCGAAGAGGGAAACTATATTGCTTTTTCTCGTGTTGATCAGGTTAAAGCCCCGGCTTTATGACCGAAGTCCGATGCGATAACTGCCGACATTTTTTATCGGAATCCCAGCCGATATGCGATTTTTGCGGATTTCCCCAAAAAGGCCCGAAAGCTGAAAAAATCGCCTACAATACCAGGTTATACAAGATCAGGGACTTACTTGAAGATTCTGAAAAATCCATCAAATCTGTCTTTTCATTTGCCCTGATCTTCTTTTTCATGGCGGCGGTAGTCCTGGCATTTTCACTTATTTTCAACGAAAGTCATTATGTCGCTTTTTTACTTTACGCCATAGCGGGAAAAATCTATTACCTGCTTAGCAGGCTGGGCAGGCGATCAGCCTATCTGATGGCGGTCATTGCGCTGCTGTTTTACCTGGCGCATACCATTTTTGAAATTTCCTCAGGCATGATCCCCCAAAGCCCGGTGGAAGTGGGCGATTCATTTACAAAAAGCAAAGGTCTGTCAGTGATCTACGGAATGATCCCGGTCGCTTATTTGTTATTCAGAGTCGCGCTCATGCTGGTATTGGGCAAATTTCTTATTGCCCAGGTCAGGCTCAGGAAAAATAAAAACATGGTGAATTTTTTAGAAAGCCAATAATGGCTATTCGGGTTTGCCATAACTGAACAGTGCTCAGTACAGATCCGGTAGCATAATAGAATTCGTGTTTTTATCAAAGAAAGCTGATTCACGTTTTTGTTTTAAGCCTTCTTTCTTTCAGGACAACAGCTATTTTCGTAAACTCGCACTGGATTTCAATTGAATTTCAGGATCAGACTTCATGGCAACAAAGGATAATAAAAAAGGCTATTTCCCCAGAATCGAGGATGTAGTGGCGGCAAAACTCACCCTAAACGGCATCCTGGAATCTTCACCACTCCAGCGCAGTCTTAACCTTTCGGAGCGGTATGGCTGTGACCTTTACCTGAAGCGGGAGGACCTTCAAATCGTGCGTTCTTATAAAATCAGGGGCGCGTACCACAAAATAAAAAGCCTGACCAACACGCAGACGGAAAATGGCATTATCTGCGCCAGTGCGGGCAATCATGCACAGGGCGTAGCCTATTCGTGCCGGATGCTTGGTATCCACGGCCTCATTTATATGCCAAGCACCACGCCGAGGCAGAAAATCAAACAGGTAAAAATGTTCGGCAAAGAATTTATTGAGATCCGCCTTACTGGAGATACTTACGATGCCGCTTTTGCTACAGCTATGGAAGAATGTCACAAATCAGGCCGTATCTTTATCCACCCCTTCGACGATCCGAAAATAATAGAAGGCCAGGCTACGGTAGGCCTTGAGATGCTTGAGCAGATCAATAAACCCATTGATTATATTTTTGTACCCATTGGCGGCGGCGGGCTCATTTCAGGCATGGGCAGTTATGTAAAACAGCTAAGCCCCAAAACCAGAATCATCGGCGTGGAACCGGCCGGCGCTCCGGCTATGCAGGCATCGCTTGAAGCAGGGGAAGTGGTGGAATTGCAGGATATAAACAAGTTTGTTGACGGGGCCGCCGTGCAAAAAGTCGGAGCGATTTGTTTTCCGATCGTGCAAAAAATCATGGACGACATGGTGCTGGTTCCGGAAGGGAAAATTTGCACAAAGATTCTCGAGTTGTACAATTACGACGCCATCGTGGTAGAGCCGGCGGGTGCGCTAAGCATCGCTGCGCTCGATTATTTCACTGAGGTCATCAAAGGAAAAACTGTAATTTGCATACTCAGCGGAGGTAATAACGATATTACCAGAACCGAGGAGATCAAAGAGCTCTCCCTGCTTTACGAAGGCTTGAAACATTATTTCATTATCCGATTTCCTCAGCGGTCTGGCGCACTCCGCGATTTTGCCGATAAGGTGCTCGGCCCCGATGACGACATCACGCATTTCGAATATCGCAAAAAAACCAGCCGCGAGCGCGGACCGGCGCTGGTGGGTATTGAGCTTCAGAAACCGGAGGATTTCCAGGGCCTGGCGCAGCGCATGGAAGAAAACGGCTTTGTGGCCGAATACCTCAACGAGCGGCCCGATTTGTTTCAGTATTTGATTTAACCGCATAATTCAGTTGAATTTTGTGCCCTGCCTCGCGTAACCCTGCACCTAATAGATTCATTAACAGTCAATCACGAAACCAGCCTCGAATAATTGGCTTTTTGTGATGAATAATCCTGGTTAAGATATTTGAAACCTTCATCAAACCTCCATGGTTTTTGAAAACCCTGGAGATTTAAACTGATTTTTAAGCATTGATGCGGCGTTATGCTTTGGCGACCGCCTTTATTTTTTAGTTTTGTTGCTTCTTGAAAAATCAAACATTCGTTTATGCAGCACATTCATGAGATTCTTAACCTCATTGACAGTTTTATTGGCGGTGCTCAATGGTTCGCCTGGTTTCTTTTGTCAACCGGCGTATTCTTTACCATTTATCTGAAATTTCCACAAATAAGATATTTCAAACATGCCCTGAAGGTAGTAAAAGGGAAATTTGATAAAACCGGAGACGAAGGCGATACGTCACATTTTCAGGCTTTGGCCACAGCGCTTTCCGGCACAGTTGGCACTGGCAACATCGCTGGCGTGGCGCTTGCATTGTATCTGGGTGGTCCGGCTGCACTTTTCTGGATGCTCGTCACCGCTGCGTTGGGTATGACGACCAAGTTTGTTGAAGTGACGCTTTCTCATAAATATCGCGAAAAGACCAAAGACGGCACAATGGCCGGCGGTCCGATGTACTACATGAAAAAGGCCAACTTTACCGTTTTTGGGAAAAAAGCAAATCTCACCTGGATGGCGATCATTTTCGCCATTGCTACGGTAATCTCCTCTTTTGGCACCGGATCACTTCCCCAGATCAACAGCATCTCAAATTCAATGCTTGCAACATTTGGCATCAATCGCTGGATCACGGGCCTAATTCTCTCCATTATGCTTGGAATGGTTATTATCGGCGGCATCAGGAGGATAGCGCGGGTTACATCCAGGTTGGTGCCCGCGATGGCCCTGATCTATATCTTAGGGGCCTTTTCGGTAATTCTGTACAATTATGAGAATATTATACCTTCCGTGATAGCTGTATTTTCTGATGTTTTTACGGGGTCTGCGGCCACAGGCGGGTTCCTGGGTTCTGCACTGATTTTTGCTTTCAACCGCGGTGTTAACAGGGGACTCTTCAGCAATGAAGCAGGACAAGGTTCTGCCCCAATCGCGCACGCCTCTGCCAAGGCACATGAGCCGGTTTCCGAAGGCATGGTCGCCATATTGGAACCTTTTATCGATACCATTGTCATCTGTTCACTGACCGGCCTGGTAATTTTATCCTCTGGTGTCTGGCACGAAAAACATGAGAATGAATTTCAAAAAGCGGATATATTCGTTCTTGACCGGGTTTACAGTGAAAAAAATGAAACCGATACCAAAGCTCTTTTTGAGTTTCTGAATCATAGCACAGCTTTAGAATTATATTCCGGTGATTTGGAGGTTTTGGAAGGTATAATCCAAAATAACCTGAGCGTGATCCACGCCCGCTCGATTGCCGAAGAAATGTCTGTCTTTAAAAGCGGCGCACTGTACACCGGAGCCATACCAGTAAAAAACGGCATTATCCAGGATCTTTTTGGAGAATACACCATTTATGGCAAATCGCTTGTTCACAGCGCCCCCCTTACCACCATCGCATTCACACGGAGTTTTCTGGGCAATTATGGGCAATACATCGTTTCAATCGGACTGCTGTTGTTTGCCTTTTCCACAGCCATCTCCTGGTCATATTATGGCGACAGGGCCATGATATTTCTGTTGGGAGAAAAGTCGATTGTCTATTACAGGTTTGTGTATGTGCTTGGTTTTTTCATTGCCTCATTTGTGGATACCACCATCATCTGGACCTTTTCGGGTATTGCCATTGCCGTGATGACCATTCCTAACCTGATCGGCATTTTTTGGTTGAGAAAAGAGATGAAATCCTCCGTAAAGCAATACTGGATTGATTTTAAGCAGGAGTTTCCTGAAGAAAAAGTACCTGACTGAAATGAAATAAAGAAATCGGCGTTACGTTTGGAATCTGAAATTAAAGGACAACATTTTTCCTCACCTGGTAATCCCATTCAATCTATTGGTTTGATTCATTATATTGATTATTCCATTTGTTTAGTAAAACCAAAGAAAGCGATAACTTTGCGCTTGTTTTAAAAACTGAAGCTTAAAATGATAGGCAAAACATTAGCAAAATTATTTGGCACAAAATCCATGCGCGACATCAAGGTGATCATGCCTTATGTGGAAAAAGCAAACCAGGAATGGGCCAAACTTCAAGGGATTACTGATGATGAATTGCGGGCCAAAACGCTCGAGCTCAGATCGATTATAGATACAAGTCTCCAGGAAATTGACAATCAGCTTGCGGCATTGCACCAGCGGGTTGAAGACGAACCTGAAATGGACCTGCAAGAAAAAGAGCAACTCTTTGCGCAGGTTGATAAACTTGAGGCCGACAGAAATAAAAAGCTCGAAGAAACCCTGATGGAGGTGCTTCCGGCAGCTTTCGCGATTGTAAAAGAAACTGCACGCAGGTTTAAGGAAAATGAAAAGCTGGTGGTGCAGGCTACCATGCACGACAAGCAATTAGCTGCCAGGCACGACCACGTTGAAATAGATGGAGAAAAAGCCATCTGGCACAACGAATGGATGGCTGCGGGCAACAAGCTCAGGTGGGATATGGTGCATTATGATGTACAGTTGATTGGCGGAGTGGTGCTGCATCAAGGCAAAATTACCGAGATGGCCACGGGCGAAGGTAAAACACTTGTCGCTACGCTGCCGGCGTTCCTCAATGGATTATCAAGGCGGAGCGTGCATATTGTAACAGTGAATAATTATCTCGCCCTCAGAGACTCCGAATGGATGGGTCCATTGTTTGAGTTTCACGGTCTTACTGTAGATTGCATCGACAAATACGAGCCAAATTCAGAGGCGCGGCGCAAAGCGTATGCCTGCGATATAGTTTATGGCACCAACAACGAATTTGGCTTCGACTACCTGCGCGACAATATGGCGAGAGAGGTTGACGATCTTGTTCAACGCAAACACCATTACGCTATGGTCGATGAGGTGGACTCTGTGCTTATTGATGAAGCGCGAACACCATTGATTATTTCAGGACCGGTACCAAAGGGCGATGAGCATCAGTTTCATGTTCTGAAACCCAGGGTGCAAAAATTGGTTGACGCCCAGAAAAGGATTGTCTCGCAATACCTCCTCGATGCCAAAAAGTTATTAAAAGATTCAGATAACAAAGAAGGAGGCCTTCCCCTCTTCCGGTGCTTCCGCGGATTGCCAAAGTATAAGCCATTGATCAAATTCTTGAGCGAACCCGGCATCAGGACAACGCTTCAGAAAACTGAGAACTTCTATCTGCAAGACAATTCCAAGATGATGCCTGAGGCAGATGAGCCGCTCTTTTTCACCATCGATGAAAAAAACAACAGTATCGAGCTTACTGAAAAGGGTATCGACCTGATTACAGGTGAAGGAGAAGATGCCCAGTTTTTCATCCTTCCGGACATCGGTTTGAAGATCGCTGAATTTGAGACCAATACCGCATTGTCGGAAGATGACAAGCTCAAGAAAAAGGATGAGCTGATTCAGGAATACGCTGAAAAGGCCGATCGCATCCACACAGTAAACCAATTGCTCAAAGCCTACACGCTGTTCGAAAAAGATACCGAATACATCATCGTAGATGACAAAATCAAAATCGTGGACGAGCAGACAGGCCGCGTTATGGAAGGAAGGCGGTATTCAGATGGCTTGCACCAGGCGCTGGAAGCAAAAGAAAATGTGAAAGTGGAGGATGCTACCCAGACTTATGCCACCATTACGCTGCAAAACTATTTCAGGATGTACCATAAACTTGCCGGCATGACTGGTACAGCCGAAACAGAAGCAGGTGAGTTATGGAATATTTATAAGCTGGATGTGGTGGTGATCCCTACCAATAAACCCATTGTCAGAAAAGACTGGGAAGACAAGGTCTATAAAACTGTCAGGGAAAAATTCAATGCCGTAGTGGATGAAATTGTGGAGTTGACAGAGCAAAAGCGCCCGGTGTTGGTTGGTACCACCTCCGTGGAAATATCAGAGCTTTTAAGCAGAATGCTTAACCTGCGCAAATTGGACCACCAGGTTCTGAATGCCAAGCAGCATATGCGCGAAGCTGAAGTAGTTCGGCATGCCGGTGAACCGGGCACTGTGACCATCGCAACCAACATGGCCGGCCGTGGTACAGATATTAAATTGACCCCGGAATCACGAGCAGCAGGCGGTCTCGCTATCGTTGGTACAGAAAGACATGAATCACGTCGGGTTGACCGGCAGTTGCGCGGGCGATC
>CAYZWN010000029.1:0-22329 GCA_964482185.1 uncultured Roseivirgaceae bacterium | reverse complement strand
GCGATCGGGCAGGCAGGGTGACCCCGGGTCAACCCAGTTTTTCGTATCGCTCGAAGATAACCTGATGCGCCTCTTTGGCTCTGAGCGGATTGCCAAACTGATGGACCGCATGGGACTCAAGGAAGGTGAGGTAATCCAGCACTCTATGATCACCAAATCGATCGAAAGAGCTCAGAAGAAAGTAGAAGAAAATAACTTTGGCATCAGGAAGCGCCTGTTGGAGTACGATGATGTGATGAATTCCCAGCGTGAAGTAATCTACAAACGGCGCAAAAACGCATTGTTTGGCGAAAGATTACAACTGGATATTCTGAACATGCTGTATGACACGTGCGAAGACATGGCCATCAACGCCAAAAATTCAGAGGATTACGACAGCCTCATGCTCAACAGCATCAGCATTTTGGGTCTTGACTTTAAATTGACGAAAGAAGAATTCGATGAGATATCACAAGTCAACCTCGCTGAAAAGCTTTACGAAGACGGTCTGTCGCATTATCGCGAAAAAAATAAACGTATTGCGGAAAGAGCCTTTCCGATTTTCAAGGACATTCATAAAAATAAGGGGGCCACGGTAACAGACGTTTTGGTACCTATTACTGATGGGAAAAAACAAATCGGCGTTTCAACCAATCTCCAGAATAATATCGATACGGAATGCCGGGAGCTGATCCTGAGTGTTGAGAAAATTTCAACTTTAGCCATCATAGATCACCTTTGGAAGGAACATCTCCGGGAAATGGATGACCTGAAGCAATCAGTCCAAAATGCAGTTTACGAGCAGAAAGATCCATTGTTGATCTATAAGTTTGAGGCTTTTCAGCTATTCAAAAGATTTGTCGCGAAGGTAAACGAGGATACAATTTCATTCCTCACCAAAGCCGACCTGCCGGTAAGGGAACCTGATCAGGTGCAGGAAGCGAGGAACAGGAGGGAGGTGCGACGCAATTATAAGGAATCGAAAGAGGAGTCTAAATCATTGTTGTCTGGTGGTAGCGAACAGGCTGCCAGAAACCGGCCGCCGGTAGAAAAAACCGCCCCCAGAAAAGCGATAAATTTACCGGGCAGAAACGACCGCGTTTCAGTCCAGTATGAAGACGGTACTGTTAAAAAAGATGTGAAGTTCAAAACGGTAGAACAGGACGTTGTGGATAATAAATGTGTGATCATTGAATAAAGACATCGATTATGTACAGATTTTCTATAATTCTGCTTTTAGCGACCATGCTTTTCAGGTGTTCGCCAAAAATTGCTTCTACAAGCACGACAGAAGATTATGTTGAAGATCTTTCTGCTTACAGGCCGAAAATCGAAATGACAACTGCCGAGAGCGTAGAAGACGTGCAACCAGTTAAATCCAAAGGAACTTATGTGCCACCAACCCATACCATCAATGCCGAAATGAGCGCTCTGATGGATAGCATCGTGCATTATAATAAAAGTAAGACATATCCTACTTACACCATTCAGGTGTATATAGGTCGCAGCAGGGAGGAGGCAAATCAGGTACGCGAAAAAATTTACCGGTCGATGCCCGATGAAAAACCAATTCTAAGCTGGAGACAACCAAGCTGGCTGGTGACCGTTGGTGAATACACTGAAAGGGTTGATGCATACAAAACTTTCACTGTTCTAAAACAGAGCTTTCCCGGAGCAACACTCGTCCCGGAATGGAAATCTGTTGAATGAAGCCTGATTAAAAATGAACATATTATCAAAAATAAAAAGTATCGCTGCTGAAAATGCCAACCTGATTATTGGTGCCCGCCGCCACATTCACAGTCTGCCGGAGTTGTCATTTCAAGAATTCAATACGGCCCGCTACATAGCCGAAGAACTGAAAAAGGCCGGGCTTTCTCCGGTTGAAGGCATTGCTAATACCGGCGTAACTGCTCTGATAAAAGGCAAAAATCCTGATAAAAAAGTAGTTGCGCTGCGCGCTGACATCGACGCATTGCCAATCAAAGAGGCCAACGAAGTTGAATATAAATCAAAGATTACAGGCGTGATGCATGCATGCGGCCATGATGCGCATACTGCTTCTCTGCTGGGAACAGCCAGAATTTTAAATCAACTAAAAGACCACTTCGAAGGTACAGTGAAGCTCATCTTCCAGCCGGGAGAAGAAAAAGCTCCCGGTGGCGCAAGCCTCATGATAAAGGATGGGGTATTGAAAAATCCCTCACCAAAAATCATTCTCGGTCAGCACGTTGCCCCGCTCATTCCTGTCGGGAAAATTGGGTTTCGGGAAGGAATTTACATGGCCAGCGCTGACGAAATATATGTTACCGTAAAAGGCAAAGGAGGCCATGGCGCAGCGCCTGACCGCAATATCGACCCGGTACTGATTGCTTCCCACATTATCGTTGCATTGCAACAGATCGTCAGCAGAAATGCCACACCTACCATCCCTTCTGTATTATCGTTCGGAAAGGTGATTGCCGAAGGGGCAACGAATATCATCCCTGACGAAGTGAAAATTGAAGGTACATTCCGGACACTCAATGAAGACTGGCGTCGCGAAGCCAAAATTAAGATGAAGAGAATGGCAGAAGGTATTGCCGAAGCCATGGGTGGCTCCTGCGATTTTAATATTCTTGATGGTTATCCATATTTATACAATAACGAAGTGCTGACGCGAAGAAATAAGCATTTTGCAATGGAATATGTCGGTGAAGAAAATGTGCTGGATCTCGACATCTGGATGGCCGCAGAAGACTTTGCTTATTATTCACAGGAAATCGACGCCTGTTTTTATCGTTTAGGTGTGCGCAACGAA
Organism: uncultured Roseivirgaceae bacterium; assembly: GCA_964482185.1. Taxonomy (GTDB): domain Bacteria; phylum Bacteroidota; class Bacteroidia; order Cytophagales; family Cyclobacteriaceae; genus JAAUQL01. The sequence continues at coordinate 19,550 of CAYZWN010000029.1, read as the reverse complement.
TCGAAAGGAATTACTTCAAATGTGCATACGCCTACTTTTAACATCGACGAGGATGCGCTCAAACTGGGATCAGGACTGATGGCCTGGCTGGCAATAAAAGAACTTGAATGCGAAGATTAACCCGGATCATTGATCACAGAAAGACATCACATTACTGTTGATTTCATGATTGACTGTTATTGAATCTGTCAGGTTTAGGGTTTACGCGTGGCAGTGCACAAAATTCAGATGAATTTTGCGGGCTAAAAAATCATATCAATAAATTCCCTGCGAATGCCATCATTGATAGCCAAGGCCAGAATAAGGGAAATTGCCAATCCGATCAAAGCATAAAGCATATCCTTTCCGATCATCAACCAGGCCTTTTTCGTGGCTTTCTTTATCTTGCTCTTTTTATTCCTGGTAAGGCTGATTGCAAGTTCCCTGCCCCCTAACAATCCGATAAATATCCATGTGGTGCTCATCGGAACAGTGCTTTCGAACAGCTTGTAATAAAGCAATAATGCATAAATAAAATCGACCAGGGTAGCCGCACGCACGTCCGTGACACCCGACTTTTCGTCAACGATTCCCTGAATTTTATCTCCTTTCAGGTAAAAAAGAAGGCCAAGACCAAGAAATATGTAACCTGAAAAAGCAACAAATTCCCAGGCAGAAAGGCTTCGCGGAAGGAAGATGGCAATATTGGCGGCATCCTGTTGAATCCAAACCGACCAAAGCATACCGCTGGTAATCCACTGAAAAACCACCCAGCTCCTATGCGGTTTGCCCCTGAAATACTTGTTAACAAACTTGGACACCAACAACCATATAATCAGCGCTGTGATGAAAGCGAGAAAATACCCGCTTAAACTTTTGTAAAGTACATCAAAAATGGCTTCTGTTTTGGTTGAAAAAGCATTCAACAACAAAAATGTGGTCGAAACCGGCATCCGCATCCTGGTAATAATCAACAGAATTAATGGTGCGGCGAGTTGTAAAAACGAAAATTGAGTGGGTGCCACCTCAAAACCCTTGGACGATAAACGCTGGTTGCTTACATCCCCATCGTATGTTGACCATGAGTAATACACAGTCACGACAAAGATGATTCCCATAAAAAGCCATAGATAATACCACTTTCTGTGCTTATTGGATGCGATGAATGTGCCGATTGTCTGAATGCTGTCATTGGCGACGGCCGCATAACCCGCAAGACCAAAACCTACCCACATGGCTATGTTTGCATAAGGATAGACGATTAAGCAAAGCAAACTGAGCAGGATAACAACGATTATGAAAAGCTTCTCTCTTTCTATGACTCTGAAAAAGCCAAACGAATCTTTTGCCAGGGAATTTGTGCGCATTTCATCGTTGAGAGAAGAAGGCATATAATAATTTTGCGGGGTATTGAAAAAATCACTGCAAAGCTATGAATTGTTTACGACAATCATGTTAAGGAATTGTTAATTGGTTTCGGGTAAATTTCAACTAATTGACCCTTTTATCAATATGGTTGACTCTGTCCGAACTGTCAAACCTTAGTTGATACTTACTTGTTTTAAAAACTTGAGTGCGCTTTCATACATATTTATTTAACATGATATCTCATTTTCGGGAACACAAATGTGTACTTTTGCAGTTTAATACATTGCAGATATTGTTTGGCATACATCAGTTCAAGATAAAAATGATGCAGATACAATCACTACAGAAATATTCTTTAAAACACATGCACAACTTTCGCAATAAAACAGACTTCATTCTTCAAGCTATGAATAGCAGGTATTCATTGTCAGTTTTATTTTTCGTAGCATTAATATTTTTCATGAAACCGGTTTCGGCGGTGCAGCAAAGCGATACGAAGAAGGTTTTGCATATGAAAATTGATGCTGAAATTGACCCGCGAACGAATCGATATACAAAACTAGCAATGGAAGAAGCAACAAATATCAACGCTGATTTGCTGATTATTGAGCTGGATACATATGGCGGAGCCGTCACCGATGCGGATGACATCAGAACCAGATTTCTGGAAGCAGAAATCCCAACTCTGGTATTCATTAATAAAGATGCCGCCTCTGCCGGTGCTTTGATATCCATTGCCTGCGACAGTATTTATATGGCTCCGGGTGCAAGTATAGGCGCTGCCACGGTTGTAATTGGTGGAACGGGCCAGGAGGTGCCAGACAAGTACCAGTCGTATATGAGGTCGATCATGCGCTCGACTGCTGAGGCCAAGGGCAGAGATCCGAAAATTGCTGAGGCAATGGTGGATCAGGAAATCGAAATTGACAGCATCACCGAAGCCGGAAAAGTACTGACATTCAGCACCTCTGAAGCGATTAAATACGGTTTTTGTGAGGCCGAAGTGAAATCAATAGAAGAAATTTTAGAAAGAAACGGAGTCGAAAAATACGACCTGGTAAAATTTGAATTATCAGCTACCGAAAAAGTCATCCGCTTTTTTCTTAATCCATTCATCAGCGGCATACTGATACTGGTAATTGTCGGTGGCATCTATTTCGAATTGCAAACGCCTGGTGTTGGTTTTCCGATCATGGCCGCCATTACAGCCGCTATTTTATATTTCGTGCCTTATTATCTCAACGGATTGGCTGCAAACTGGGAAATCATCGTATTTGTGATCGGGGTCGCCTTGCTGATCATTGAGGTATTTGTTATTCCCGGATTTGGCGTGGCAGGAATCAGCGGCATCATTCTGATGATTGGATCACTCGTGCTGGTTATGCTCAACAATGATGTATTTGATTTTACATTTGTAAAAAGTGATCAGATTACCAAAGCATTGCTAAGTACGCTGTCAGGTCTGATGGCTTCTGCCCTGCTGTTGTTTTTTGGCGGTGTGCGTTTTACTCAGACAAAGTTTTTCCAGCGCATCTCACTTGTTGATACACAGCAGCGCAGCGAAGGTTATACATCGAACTTCAATGAGCAATCATACCTGGGCATGAAAGGTGAAGCTTACACAGTGTTGAGACCAAGCGGCAAAATCATAATCAACGATGAGGTGAAAGATGCTTTTACAAGGGGTGAGTTTATCGATAAAGGCAAAAAAGTGGAAGTTATCGATGACATCGGTATTTCCCTGAAAGTGAAGGAAATTGAAGGATAAAAATCAGGTTACTACCCTGCATTTTAAGGTATAAAATGGATTGAATGTAAAACCTAAGGGTTGTTATGAGTAAAAAGATATTATTGGCAACGGGTCTTCTCATTTACTTTTTTTCGGCTTTTGCCCAGGAACCTGCCTATCAGATAAAAGTAAAAATCAATAAATTCAAAGGCGATGTGCTTTATCTCGGATATCCATACGGAGATAAAAAATACCTTGCCGATACTGCCGAAATAAATGAAAACGGCATGTTTGTATTTGAAGGTACCAAACCGCTTGATGGAGGTCTGTATTTTCTTTACAGCCCGGCCCCGGAAGCCATTTATTGCGATCTCATTGTGGCTGAACCCCAATTCAGCCTTGAAACCGACACCACAGATATTGTGCAAATGATGAAGCCTGCCGGATCATTGGAAAACCAGGTATTCTTTGACTTTCAGAGATTCATGCGCGAAAAACAAAAGGAAGGCAACGCGCTGAGTGAAAAAATGAAAGCCGCATCCAATGAGACTGAAAAAGATGATGTGAGCGCCCGGCTTATTGCCTTAGACAAAGAAGTGCAGGAATACAGAAATCAAATACTTGCCAACTATCCTCAGAACTTCGTATCGAAATTCATAAGTTCCACAATTCCCATCGAAGTACCAGAGGGCCCTAAGGATGCGGATGGAGTATTACCTGACCCCAATTTTGCCTACAATTACTATAAGCAACATTTCTTTGACAATACAGACTTTTCAGATCAGCGGATGCTGCGGACGCCAAATTTCCATGGGAAAATAGAAGAATATCTGGAAAAGCTGACTGTGAAGCACCCGGATTCCATCCTTGCTTCCACCTATCTGATTATTGAGAAAGCGCGATCAAATAAGGATGTATTCAGGTATTGTATTCAAAATCTGACCTACAAATACGAAACCTCCAATATCATGGGAATGGATGCCGTATTTGTTGGCTTAGCCGAAAAATATTATTTATCCGGAGATGCGTTCTGGGCAGATGAAGCAACCATCGAAAAGATCAAAGACCGCGTGCAAAGGTTGAAGCCGAATTTATTGGGTAAAACGGCGCCAAAGCTCATTTTGCTTGATACACTGATGCGTCCGGTGAATGCCTTGAACATCAAGGCGGATTTTATGGTACTGTACTTTTATGACCCGGACTGTGGCCACTGCAAGAAAAAAACACCTCAGCTTCGCGATTTGTACAATAACAAGCTAAAAGCCATGAAGGTGGAAGTTGTTGCAGCGGATATTAAAAAGGAAATTGATAAATGGAAAAAGTACGTTAAAGATCAAAGGCTGAACTGGGTGAACCTTGCCGACCCAAACATGCAATCAAACTTCCGCTACGAGTATAACATCGACACTACACCACAGGTTTACATCCTGGATGCCGGTAAAAAAATTATTGCCAAAAAAATTGATGTCGATCAGGTACTGGAATTTATCGAAAAGCAAATTGAAATAAATTCAAATACGCCCGGTTAGCCTAATCGGGAAATTATCGAAAATTGCGTCAATTGATCATCATCATTTCATTTGAAAGTCAGGCTCAACCGGGTACATGCTCGCTAACCGTGCTATCCTCGTATGCCTCAATTGCCAGGCAACTACAAACTAAGTTTCTATCGCCATAAGCGTTGTCGATCCTCGCGACGGATGGCCAGAATTTATTTCCGGCAATGTGAGGTAAAGGATAAACTGCTTTTTCCCGGCTATAAGGGAAATCCCAAGATTCAGCAGTGGCCTGCTTCAAGGTATGCGGCGCATTTTTAAGCACATTGTTTTCAGGATCCGCTTCACCGCGTTCAATCTCAGCAATTTCATTTCTTATTGATAGCATGGCATCACAAAACTTGTCCAGCTCTTCAAGCGATTCGCTTTCGGTTGGTTCAACCATGAGCGTTCCGGCAACGGGAAAAGATACCGTAGGAGCGTGGAAACCGTAATCCATTAGTCTTTTTGCAATATCTTCCACTTCAATGCCAATATGCTTAAATGCACGGCAGTCCAGAATCATCTCATGGGCGCATCGACCATTTGCACCGGAATACAAAATCGGATAGCTGTTTTCGAGCCTGGATTTGATGTAATTGGCATTCAGTATCGCGATTTTGGTAGCATTGGTCAATCCCTCCGAGCCCATCATTTTGATGTATGCATACGAAATCGGCAGGATACCAGCGCTGCCATATTTTGTAGATGATACGGAATTCATGTTTTTTGAGTCTTCGTTATTGACCAAAGGATCTCCCGGCAGAAAATCAGCGAGATGAGCGGCAACACAAATAGGCCCTACACCAGGTCCTCCTCCGCCATGAGGAATACAGAAGGTTTTGTGCAGGTTGAGGTGGCAAACATCTGCCCCGATATTTGCCGGACTTGTAAGCCCAACCTGGGCATTCATATTTGCTCCGTCCATATATACCTGCCCGCCATTTTGGTGAATGATTTCACATATCTCCTTAATCTCTTCCTCGAAGACACCATGTGTGGATGGATAAGTAACCATGAGCGCAGCAAGATTTTCCCTGTACTCTGTTGCCCTGGCCTTTAAATCATCAAGATCGATGTTGCCCCGCTCATCACATCCAACTATTACCACTTTCATGCCGGCCATCACGGCGCTGGCAGGATTGGTGCCATGTGCCGAGGAAGGAATCAGCGTAATGTTTCTGTGACCTTCTCCCTTATGCTCAAGGTATGCCTTGATTACCATCAGGCCTGAAAATTCTCCCTGAGCGCCGGAATTTGGTTGAAGTGAAGTCGCTGCAAATCCGGTGATTTCTGATAAATATGACTCAAGCTCTTTGATAAGTGACATATATCCCGGTACCTGCACAGCCGGCACAAACGGATGGATACTTCCGAATTCAGGCCATGTTACCGGTATCATCTCGGTTGTCGCGTTGAGTTTCATTGTGCACGAGCCGAGCGAAATCATGGAATGCACCAGGGAAAGATCCTTATTTTCCAGTCTTTTGATATACCTTAAGAGTTCATGCTCCGTGTGGAATTTATTGAATACCTCATGTTGTAAGAAAGGGCTTTTTCTGGTAAGTGATGGGCTGAATTCCGTTTCAACCGTATTCATAATTGCATCAATCTCACTTTCTGATATTTTTCCATTACCGGCTTCTATAAAAATACTAATTAGGTGATGCAAGTCTGCAATCTCACAGGTTTCATCGAGGGCAATAATCACAGCGCTTTGATGGAAATAATTAAAATTGTAATGCTTCCATTCTGCCAGTACTTTGATCCTGTCCCTGAGCGATGCATCGGTTGTATTGATCCTTATTGTATCAAAAAATGGCTTGTCTCCAAGGTCATAGCCCAGTTTGTTGAGTACTTGGTGTAACACCTTTGTTAGCAGATGTACTTTAGTTGCAATTCTTTTCAGGCCATCAGCCCCATGATATACCGCATACATGCCCGCCATGACGGCAAGCAATACCTGAGCTGTACATATATTGCTTGTTGCCTTTTCTCTTCGGATGTGTTGCTCTCTTGTTTGCAGCGCCATCCGGTATGCCGGATTACCGTTCCTATCAACTGATATTCCTATAATTCTCCCCGGCAATTGCCTCTTGTTTTGGTCGAGTGTAGCAATGTAGCCGGCATGTGGACCGCCAAATCCCATCGGCACACCAAATCTCTGTGTGGTGCCTACCACCACATCAGCTCCGATCTCTCCGGGAGGTGTCAGCAGGGTGAGACTGAGCAAATCAGCCGCCGTAGCAATCAGTACATTTTGTTCTTTTGCTGCCTGAAAAAAGTCAGTGTAATCGTTTACTTCTCCATATTTATTCGGGTATTGAACAAGTATGCCGTAGAGGTCAGGATCTGAAAGATCAACTTGCTGATAGTCGCCAATCACTATTTCAATGCCTATGGGTTTTGACCTTGTCTTTAAAACTTCAATAGTTTGTTCAAAAACATTCTGATCAACAAAAAATTTATCAGCATTCTTTTTGCTGCCTTTGCGAAGTCCGGCAAGCATAGATACGGCTTCTGCTGCTGCCGTGCCCTCGTCCAGCAAAGAAGCATTGGCAATTTCCATACCCGTGAGCTCGATAATCATAGTCTGAAAATTGACAAGCGCTTCCAGCCTGCCTTGCGCGATCTCAGCCTGGTATGGGGTATATGCAGTGTACCAACCCGGATTCTCAAGTATATTTCGCTGGATGACAGTGGGCGTCTTGGTGCCATAGTACCCTTGCCCGATAAGAGATTTATAAATTTTGTTTTTGGAAGCCAGCTCTTTTATTTCATAAAGAAAAGCCAGCTCCGTGAGAGGTTCCGGCAGATTGATCGGTTTCTCAAGTCTTATGGACTGCGGTATGGTTTGATCGATCAATTCATCGATGGAAGAAACGCCAATGGTTTCGAGTTTTTTCCTTGTTGATGCATCAAATTTACCGTGATGTCGATATTCGAATATATCCTGTGGTTTGAGATGTTCCTTCATATCTGTTTTTATATGCTGTGTGCCCAAATTTTGGATAAAGGTAAAATTAATTGTGGACAATAAATGTTCTGGTTTTTGAAAAAATTGAATGCCCAAAACATGTCAAAAACACCAAATTTGGCAGTGAACTATTATGGAAAATAATTCATAATAAAATACCAAAAACCCAAAGTTTCGTTTGCAGTTTTTGCATGTTAATAAAATTATATTCTTTTTTTTCGTGATCGGGTCTTACCACTTTTTGCGGGCTTGGATTTAAACCTAACTTTCTTTTCATGAAAGGCCCCTTTGAATTCCGGATCTCTGGCTCTTTTTATCTTATCAATTTCCATTTCCGTCTTTTTTATTTCATCCTTTCCGGTGGGTGGAAAATAGACATCATCCGGCTTTGATAGCTCAGAAATACTTGTTCCGGTAATTTTCTCAATTTCAACCAGATGTATCGATTCTGCCTTATCAACAAAGGAAATGGCAACACCGCTAAGCTCTGCTCTGCCGGTGCGGCCAATCCGATGCACATACTCTTCATACACCCTGGGCAATTCAAAATTTATCACATGACTTACCGATGCAATATCCACCCCTCTTGCCGATACATCGGTTGTTACGAGTATCCGTGTTCTGCCTTCCCTGAAATCATTAAATGCATTGATCCTTGCATTCTGACTTTTATTGGCATGAATCACCCGAATACCATCTTTAATTTTCCTCTCAAGATACTTGAAAATGTTATTGGCCGATTCTTTGGTTCTGGTAAAAATAATGACACGCTCGAACTCGTCTTTTTCCAGCAGGTGAATCAATAGGTTGATTTTACTTTTAAGATTTGGGGTTTGATAATAAAACTGTTGCACAGTTGATGCAGGCGTGCTTTGTGGCGTTACTTCAATTTTTACCGGAAAAAGAAGAAACTCATCCGCAATGGACTGCACCTTTTGTGGAAAAGTAGCCGAAAAAAGCAGGTTTTGTCTTTTTCGGGGTATAATTTCAAGAATCCTTCGGATTTGCGGCGCAAAACCCATATCCATCATTTTATCTGCCTCATCAAGAACAAAGGTGTTGATCTCCTTCAAAATAATTGCACCCTTTCCATAAATCTCCAACAACCTGCCGGGTGTCACAACAATGATATCCACCCCATTCTGAACCGCCTCGATCTGACTTTTTGGTCCGATGCCTCCATAGAGACACACCTGCCGGGTACCACAGTATTTCGACAAGCGCTGAAGGTTTTCATAAATTTGGATTGCAAGTTCTTTTGTTGGTGCAATGATCAATGCACGGGGATTGGAGCCGGTAGCATACTTAATTTTAAATAAAAGTGGAAGCAGATACGCGGCCGTTTTGCCAGTTCCTGTCTGAGCAATGCCTATTACATCATGTCCGGCAAGTACTTTTGGTATGGTAGCAACCTGCACGGGAGTTGGGATTTTATATCCCTCCTCCAAAATGGCATCATATAACTGACGATTTAGATTAAAATCTTCAAAATGAGTTAATTTATTCCCCATAATGCAATTACTTTGAAATGTTGATGCTGGTATTGTGTGACTTTATAATAGAAGGATAATTCATAATAACCAGCGGGTTTCAAGCTGCTTCACAAAGCACAATATTTGAAATTGTGTTCTGTGCGAAATCAAAATTCAGCTTATGTGAAAGAGCAATTATCAATTATAAAATTCAGATAGATACTCAAACAAACTGATTGGATGAATTCGATATTAATAGTCAACGCAAAGGTAATAAATGAAGGCACCATTACCGAACAGGACATTCTTGTGAAAGGCCAGAGGATAGAACAAATCGGGACCAATCTGTCGGGAAAAGAAGCAAAAACCGTAATTGACGCAGATGGAAAGTGGCTGATTCCCGGTATTATCGATGATCAGGTGCACTTCAGAGAGCCCGGACTTACGCACAAAGCAACAATTTATTCAGAATCCAGGGCTGCTGTTGCCGGAGGCATCACCTCATTCATGGAAATGCCCAACACTGTACCAAATACCACCACACAGGCATTGCTCGCTGAAAAATATGCCATTGCTTCCATGAATTCTCTGGCCAATTACTCATTTTATATGGGCGCCACAAATACGAACCTTGAAGAAATCCTCAAAACAGACAAACAAAATGTTTGTGGTGTAAAGATCTTCATGGGTTCATCGACCGGAGATATGCTGGTAGATGATCAGAAAACGCTTGAAGCCATTTTTTCCAGGGTCGATATGCTGATTGCAACCCATTGCGAGGATGAAGCGACCATCAGAGCAAATTCTGAAACATACAGAAAACAGTACGGTGAAAACATCCCCTTCCCCATGCATCCGGAAATCAGAAGCCGTGAGGCTTGTTTGCTGTCTTCTTCCCGCGCGGTCGAAATGGCAAAGAAATACGATACGAGGCTTCATGTTCTGCATATTTCAACCAAAGATGAACTGGCGCTTTTTGACAATTCAATTTCCCTGAAAAATAAAAGAATTACCGCCGAAGCATGCATACATCATCTTTGGTTCGATAGCGATGATTATGCGCAAAAGCAATCCTGGATCAAATGGAATCCTGCCATAAAATTGAAATCAGACAAAGAAGCCATTCTTACCGGGGTGCTCAACGACACGATCGACGTCATTGCAACTGATCATGCCCCGCACACAATAGAAGAAAAACTAAATAGCTATTTCAAGGCGCCATCAGGCGGTCCCCTGGTGCAGCATAGCCTGGTTGCAGCCATCGAATTGCATAAGCAGAGTAAAATATCAATGGAGAAACTAGTAGAAAAAATGTGCCATGCACCTGCCATGCTGTTTGATGTAAAAAAACGAGGTTTTGTGCGGGAAGGGTATTTTGCCGATCTGGTGCTTGTTGATCCGGATAAAAAATGGAAGGTGGATAAGTCAAATATCTTATATAAGTGCGGCTGGTCACCATTTGAAGAACAAGTATTTCAATCTCAGGTTACACACACATTGGTTTCCGGGCATCTTGCTTATGAAAACGGAAGGCTGAATGACGCACAAAAAGGCATGAGACTGGCGTTTGATCGTCGTTAAACAAATTGCTGCAATATGTTTGTTAATTTATGTCGGCTGCAATAAATTTGCACTCCATTTCAAACGGTGGATGTAGTTCAGTAGGTTAGAACGCCAGATTGTGGTTCTGGAGGTCGCCGGTTCGAGCCCGGTCTTCCACCCGTTCATTTTAAAAGCTGCTTTTCGAGGCAGCTTTTTTTAATCCCGCACCATATTTATAGATTCATTAATAATCAATCATGAAACCAGCCACTGAAAGTTGGTTTTTCGTGATGAATGATCCGGGCTGAAGTAAATTTTCCAAAAGAATTCCAGGTAAGTTTTTGCCTTCCAAATCCCAAAAAGGGTCTTTCGCAAACCTCGCAGGTTATGCCAGTATTAAATATGTAAGACAGAAAATTTGAATTTTGACAATATTCAAAAAAATGCTCTTTGATTATTAAAGATATAACCGATCTGCACACGTTAATTTAAAATATTCTCAATTTCTGCCAACTTTATTAAACGATGTAATGTTTTTTTTTCATTTTGTTGAAACTTATTCATCTATAATGCCGTATCTTTGTAGTGTAATTAAATGATGAAATAAAATAAAACATTTTTAAACAGTCATCGTTATTATCACAGGAAGGCAGAAATAAAAAAATTTCAGCCAGCAAATTAAAAAGAATTGTCTTAGTAGTTTTTTCATAATTTTGGGTGTTTAGGTTGAATAAAGGCGGGTTCCCAAATCCGCCTTTATTTTTTTGTGCCCTCCAGCCCACACTATTTCATGACCTGGATCAGTTATTAGGAAAGTTCCCCTCAGGCACCTGGATTTGGTTCTCAAAAAAATTGTTTTTAATGCCCTATTCGGTTAGATTTACCGACTTCTCAATAGAGAACCAGAGTATTTTAATTTTTTATTTTTAACCCAAAACGCATATTACTATGAAGGCATATGATGAAAAACATATTAAAAACATCGTACTGATTGGAGGGGCAAAATGCGGCAAGACCACACTTGCCGAAACCATGCTTTTTGAAGCCGGGCTCATTAACAGAAGGGGTTCCGTGGAAGATAAGAATACCATTTCCGATTACCACGATATAGAACATGAAAGGGAAAACTCCGTTTATGCAACCTCTATGCATACAGAATGGCGCGGATATAAAATCAACATCATTGATACGCCCGGACTTGACGATTTCATGGGCGAAGTTGTATCTTCCATGAAAGTGGCCGATACCTGTGTCCTGATGATCAACGCCCAGAATGGAGTGGAAGTAAGTACTGAATTGATCTGGAATTATGCTCACCAATTCAAAAAACCGGTAATCATCGCCATAAATCAGGCAGATCATCCAAAATCAAATTTTGAAGCGGCTATCGATTCGATAAAGCAGAGTTTTGGAGCACCCGCCATCATTATGCAATATCCTGTAAATCAGGGTGAAGGTTTTAATTCTATCATAGACCTCCTCAAAATGACTATGTACAAGTTTCCGAAAGAAGGAGGAAAGCCAGAAAAATTGCCCATTCCGGAATCGGAAATTGAAAGAGCCGGTGAGTTGCACAATGAACTGGTAGAAAAGGCTGCCGAAAATGATGAAGAACTCATGGAGCTTTACTTTGAAAAAGGAACGCTCGATGAAGATGAAATGAGAAAGGGCCTCAAGATAGGCATGATGAAGCACGACCTGTTTCCGATATTTTGCCTGTCTGCAAAAAATAATATGGGTAGTGGCCGGTTAATGGGTTTCATTGACAATGTTGCGCCTTCAGCTATAGAAATGACTCCCGAAACTACTACTGAAGGGGAAGAAATTCATTGCGATCCCACACAGCCTGCTTCTGTGTTTGTGTTTAAAACAATCATTGAACCTTTCCTTGGCAGGATTACTTATTTTAAAGTAATGTCGGGTGTTCTAAAAGTCGGACAGGATCTGGTGAACAATCAAAATGATACCACCGAGCGTTTCAACCAGCTTTTCATCATGGATGGAAAAAATAAAAATACAGTTGAGCAGCTTGTGGCCGGTGACATAGGTGCTACAGTAAAATTGAAAAATACCCATACCAACCAGACGCTTCATGACAAAAGCGTGAGCTTTGCCATTCAGCCAATGGAATTTCCTGCGTCCCGGATTACATCCGCTGTCCGGGCTAAAGACAAGAATGATGACGAAAAACTGGCAGAAGCACTGAGGGAAATCCATGAAGAAGACCCGACCATCATATATGCCTATTCAAGGGAATTAAAGCAGCTTATTCTCCATGGACAGGGCGAATTGCACTTTGCTGTGACGGAGTGGAAACTCCTTAATAATCATAAAATCGCCATAGAATTTCTCAAACCAAGAATTCCGTACCGTGAAACAATACAGCGGGCTGCAGACGCAGATTACAGACATAAAAAACAATCAGGTGGCGCAGGCCAGTTCGGAGAAGTGTTTCTACGCATCGAACCGTATTACGAAGACATGCCCGAACCAACAGATCTCACGGTGAGAGGAAGAGATGTAATCGAACTGGAGTGGGGTGGTAAACTTGTTTTCTACAATTGCATCGTTGGCGGTGTCATTGACGCAAGGTACATTCCATCGATTCTCAAAGGTGTAATGGAAAAAATGGAAGTCGGTCCGGTCACCGGATCTTATGTCCGCGATATTCGAGTGATGGTTTACGACGGAAAAATGCATCCGGTAGATTCTAATGATATCTCATTCAAAATCGCTGGTGCACAAGCGTTTAAATTAGCATTTGTAAAGGCAGATCCGAAAATCCTTGAGCCTATCCAAGAATTGGAAGTTATGGTGCCGGATGAGCTGATGGGCGATGTGATGACCGACCTGCAAGGCAGGAGGTCGATCATACTTGGTATGGACAGCAAGGGCATCTATAAAATCATTAAAGCCAAAACACCTTTGGCAGAGATGTATAAATACACAACCTCGCTCAGGTCTATCACCCAGGGAAGGGCCAGTTTCACTATGAGGTTTGCTGAATACGCCCCCGTACCAATGGACATTCAGCAAAAGCTGATGAAGGAAATGCAGGAAAAAGATGATGATTAGTAATGCATAATGTCAAAGAACCCGTCAGAGTTTACCTTTGTCGGGTTTTTTTGTTTTGGGACAAAATTGCATCCTGAATTTATTTACATTTACACTAAAAAAAGACTTATGAAAAACACACTTCTTTTGATCGGCTTACTTTCTGGCGGACTTCTTTTCTTTTCAACTACAAACATCTTTGCCCAAAACAAGGTGGTAAGAGAAATCGATGCTTTCGACAAAGTAAAAGTATCGGATAACGTAAAAGTTGTCTTTATAAAGACCGGAACTCCGCGTGTCAGCATTGTAGCGAATGGGATAGGCTATGATAAAATAGTTACCGAATCATCTGGCAGGGAGCTTAGTGTGAAAATAAAGACAGGCATTTTTAAAAATGCAGATATCCAGATCGAGGTGGAGTATGATGTAATCAGATCGCTTGAGGCTGCCAACAATGCAGATGTAAAATTTGCCGAGCCGTTTACCGGCGATGAAATAATTCTGAAGGCTAGTGGTGGCGCGGTGATCAACGTGAATCTGGAGGCATCAGCATTAAAAGCATCAGCCAGCAATGGCGGCCGAATTGAGATTTCAGGCAAAGCAGATTTGCAGGAAGTTGACGCTTCGCTGAGCGGTAAATACAACGCCTATGAATTTGAAACCAAAACCGGTTTTGTGAAATCAAATACAAATGCCTCAGTTGTGGTCTGGGTAAAAGACAAACTCGAAGCTTCAGCCGGATCAAAGGCTGAGTTGAAATACCGCGGTCAACCTGCTGAAGTGAAATCAAGTACGAGTTTGGGAGGAAAAATTACAGGTGATATTTAATCCTCCTTCAACAACCAGCTCAGGTCTGATCCGGGTTCATGTGAAGTAATTTCCCGGTCAGACCTGAAAACTTTGCAAATTCCGTTTCCTTCAAAAGTTATCCGGCTATTTTCAACCCGGAGCAATGAGCCTTCAGGTAGTCCGGCAACAAATATTTTCCGGTTCACGGTTATAAATTCTCTAATTCTCATATCACGACTCTCGCCGCCATGATTGGGTATGGTCGCCTCAGTGTAGTGCGGATTAATCTGAAATGGTATCAACTCGAGCGCCTTGAATGATTCCGGCTGCACAACAGGCATATCGTTGGTGGTCTTAATAGAGGGGCAGGCAACATTGGAACCAGCGCTCCAACCGATATATGGCATGCCTTCATTCACTGCTTTCACTATCGGTTCGATTAGTCTGTTTTGCTGAAGATAATACAACAATTGAAAAGTATTACCTCCTCCCACAAGAATGGTATCGTATTGTGAAATCAACTGAGCAGAAATATGCATTTTGTGAATGCTTTCAACCTGATAGCCCATTGCCGCAAAGCGGTCTGAAACCGTATCGAAATATTTGTCAAATGATATTGATACCCCTGCATACGGGATAAACAATGCTTTTTTTACAGAATCGCCAAGAAATGAGCGGATATGACTTTCAGGCCATCCGAGATAAGGCTCACCCGGGTTGGTGGAATTGCTGAGTAAAAGAAGTCTTTTTTTCATCCTAATTTCTGTTTAAACGCCATATGCAGTTAAAATGAGTTTTCTCCGGCCTCCATGATTGCGATGTTCACATAGGTAAACCCCTTGCCAGGTACCGACGTTAATGCGACCATTTGTTAACGGAACCATCACAGAATTACCAAGAAGTGACGCTTTGATATGCGCAGGCATATCATCTGAGCCTTCATAATCGTGCTGATAATACGGCATATCCTCAGGCACCATCTTATTGAAATGGCTCTCAAAATCCATGCGCACGGTCGGGTCGGCATTCTCGTTGATCGTAAGTGAGGCGGAGGTATGCTTAATGAATATATGCAAAATACCCTGCCTGATTTGCTGTAATTCTGGAAACTGACTGATTATCTCACCTGTAATAAGATGAAATCCCCGCTTGTACGGGTTTAGCGAAATTTCTTTTTGGAATACGTTCATATTTATTGCTCTATTCTTTCGTAAGCACCGATATCCGGTAATAGATCTCTTACATTTCCATCCAGATCGGTTGTGATGCCGAGGGGTGCTCCGGCATCCTTTGCCGGCGACAATGTATCAAGCCTGTAATTATATCTGGAATAATCAACAAAAACAGGGTCCTGATTCAACAGGTTGTCCAGCGTGTCGAGTTCCTGTATTCCACTTTTTAAAATGTTATTGGTAAACACAAGCTCTACGTTGGTATTTCCTGAAAGGATAAAAAACAACTCCTCATCCTGGTCGCCATACACGATCGAATTTTGCAACACCACTGAAATATCCGAAATAATTGAATTGCCATCATCAAGAACTATATTATCTGAAATAAAAAATTCTGGTGATTGGCGAAAAAAATTAATACTGTAGTTGGCAAAAGTACAGTGCAGGTATGTATAATTTCCTCCGGCTACGTTGGCACAGGTAAACTCCAGGCAATTATTCACGAGTGTATTTTCGGCGTAAAGATCGGAGGTAAAAGAAATAATGCCTGAACGGCTCATATTCTCAATAATTGTATTTTTCACGATCACCTCTGGTATGGTGTCCGTATCAGGCGCTCCGAGCCTGATTCCATATACGGCATTTCTGATCACGCAAAAATCCAGCAAATTGCCATAGGTGCCTTCCAGAAAAATAAGCCCTCCCCACTGGCCCGCAATATTTTCGTACCTCGGCTCTTGTCTTACCTGTGTGAACTTGACGCGATCTTCCGCTGTTCCGTTTGCAAGCAATTGCCCCCGAACATAGAGGAAGGCATCTTTTTGACCAAATACCCGTGTGCCTTTTTCGATTGTCAACGTACAAAGCGTGTCCACCAGCACAGAAGCAAAAAGTACGTAAGGTTTTTCATTGGTCCATACGGTATTGCAATCAAGTACTTCATTACCGATGTAAATAGCGTCCTGTCCCCAGGCAACAAGCTTTATATTCTGGATCCGGCCGTTGGTTTCAAAGACAATGGAATCTGTCACCAAAAACGGGCTGTTTTCATTTTGAGGTTCTATCAGCACATCTATGAGCAGCATCACAGAATCCTTTCCAAGCAGGGTAAGATTGTCTTTCGAATCGATTTCCATGCCATTTAGATAAACATTGAATGAGGATGCATTGCCACCACCCAGAGATATGCGATTGACTATTTGAGCTTTTGGAGAAGGATTATAAACCCTGAGCCTTCTTGTTGCGCTTCCGGCTGAAGTAAAGACCGTATCGAACAATACTGTATCGGCCGAAAATTGCAAACCGCCCATGAAATCCGGATCGATCAACTCTTCTTCCGGCTTGCATTGAAACAGAAGTAAAGCAGCGCCAAATGCAATGACTACCAGTAAGCCGTGTGTTGAATGTTCGAAAATCCTCATCAATCCAGCTGACCTGCCTTGAGTTTATCGGCATTATCAGCTAATCTTAACCTTTCGATAAATTCAAGTACGTTGCCATCCATCACGTGAGAAAGATTGTGCTGGGAATATCCTATTCTGTGATCGGTAACCCTCCCCTGTGGATAATTGTAGGTGCGTATTTTATCAGATCGGTCTCCGCTTCCGATCATCGATTTGCGCTCGGCGCCAATCTCGTCCTGCTGCTTTTGGAGTTCGATTGCGTAAAGTCGTGATTTCAATTCGTTGAGTGCCTTGTCATAGTTTTTGAGTTTTGATTTCTGATCCTGGCATTGTACTACGATTCCCGTTGGATTATGTGTCAGGCGGATCGCGGAATAGGTGGTATTGACTGACTGACCACCAGGCCCGGAAGAACAAAACTCATCCCGTCGAATGTCATTCAAATTTATTTCTATTTCCACATCATCCATTTCCGGCAATACGGCAACGCTTGCCGCTGATGTGTGCACACGACCCTGTGTCTCTGTTGCCGGAACCCTTTGTACACGATGGACACCGCTCTCATATTTCATCAATCCATAAACATCGTTACCGGAAATACTAGCTACCAGACGGCTAAAGCCACCCGCTGTGCCTTCCACAAAATCGGTTAGACTCATATTCCAGCCCTGCTTTTCACTTAATTTTTCATACATTCTCAACAAATCGCCGGCAAAAATTGCCGCTTCATCTCCACCTGTTCCAGCCCGGATTTCAAGAATCACATTTTTGCTGTCATTTGGGTCTTTGGGTATCAGAAGTTGTTTGAGATCTTCTTCGATTTTCCTTTTCTGAGGTTCGAGCTCATCCAATTCCATTTTGGCCATTTCCCTGAAACCCTCATCTTTTTCTGTGGTCAGCAGTGATTTAGCGCTTCTAATGCCGTTTAGTATTTTTTGATAAGAATCATACTTATTCACTATTTTTTCGAGGTCTTTGTACTCTTTGCTCAGTTTTGAAAACTGCTTCATATCCGCCATGGCGTCCGGCTGAACGATGAGTTGTCCTACTTCTTCAAATCTTGCTTTTATGGATTCTAACTTATCAATCATAGCTCAAAATTTCAGGACGCAAAGTTAATACTTATGATTATAGAATTATAAATCTAAAACAATATGTGTAATATTTCCATGAAATGTCCGGCTGCCGGAAACATCCTGAAAAATAGCGATTTAACCACATAGATTGCCAGAATTGTATTGCCACTGGTGCTATTGAATGATTCATTCATAACCGGAGTGGATTATTATGCCTTTTTCACCTGAAGGTTTCCGAACATAAAGGTTGAATTAATACTTTTTTTCAACTCATTTAATCATTTATTACACAATCAGATAAAGGCCTTTTCCTTATTGTATTGCTTATTTTCATAAATTGGCGTGGAGTTTTTGGTATTGTCAGATTACATCAACTCTTTTTATCTCATTTTTGTAATAACGAAATCAATAATTATCTATCCGATGAAAGGAATTAGATTTACTATCAGGCGTAAAATAATCTGGGGATTTTTTGCTCTCATCATCATTTTTGGCGCCAATGCTGTATATATCGTTTATACACTCTACAAAGGCAATAACAATATCAGTCAATCTCAAACGGTAATCACACCAATAAATGATGCCGTCAGGGACTTCACCAGTGTGGTGACAAATTCTAAAATGTACACCACAAACTGGGTTTATCTACAAACCAATGACGATGATAAAAATTCTCTTCGCGCCATTCATGACTACCAGTACCTGGAGGTTAAAAACCGTATATTGCAGTATTCTGATAAAATTAGTTACACGGATGATGTTGCGCGCCCGGATTCAATATTTCAAAAATTTGAGGCGCTGATGGAAATCGAAAAAAGCATCATGCTTGAGCTGGCAAAGTTTGAAGATTATGAAGACCCAATTAAAAAATTCATGGCTGAAGATGCTATCGAGACCGAGGTTCTCCCGCGCTCTGCAGAAATCATTTCCATGCTTAATGATTTGAATATCTATTTGACAAAGCAAAAAACCCAGACGGATGCGAGGTTGATGAATAACTTTTCCCAGCTAATCAATGCTACGGTTGTTTTGGGAATTGTAGTGATGGTAATTGGTTTCATTTTAGCGTTCTCAATCAGCAGGGCAATCACAAGACCAATCAATTATCTACGGGATATCATTGACAGGCTTGGCAAGGGCGATCTGGTAAAAATAGATAAATCGCGACTGGCAAATGATGAAATAGGCGACATGGCCAAATCTCTTTCTGAAATGACGGAGGGCTTTGGTGAAATTACCATTTTTGCAGAAAACATCGGTAATGAAAAATACGACAGCGAATTCAAACCATTGAGCGAAGGTGATATGCTTGGAAATGCTTTGCTGGAGATGCGTGCCAACCTAAAGAAAGTTTCCGAAGAAGACAAAAAACGCAACTGGTCAACCAGCGGCCTGGCTAAGTTTGGAGATATCCTGAGAAGTTATAACGATAACTTCGAAAAACTGGCCGATGA
>CAYZWN010000028.1:3493-33442 GCA_964482185.1 uncultured Roseivirgaceae bacterium | reverse complement strand
AAACCATCCAAAAAACGATCGCAGGTGCAATAAGCAACATAAAAGCAATCAGTGATGGAGTGACTCCCAGGAATGGAATGAGATTGACCGTAAACATGAAAATGGTCGTAAAGATGATCGGGAATTTGATTTTTTCCATGACCACTAAACTGCCGGAACAAGATATTTGTTTACAGGTGCACTACAGCAAAATTTTCTGTTCAGGCATTTTTATGGCATCCAGTTTCCTTTTCATTTCAACCATTACTTCATTGTAGGGTAATTTATGATTTTCGCTTATAGGTTCTGCTGATGGCGGATCGACTTTGAGCGGATCGACCGGCTGGCCGTTTTTCCAGAACCTGAAATCGAGATGTGGGCCTGTAGATATTCCCGTACTGCCCACGTATCCGATTACCTGCCCTTGCTTTACGTAAACGCCATTTTTGATGCCTTTAGCGTAGCCAGACAAGTGCAGATACCCGGTCGTGTAAATGGAGTTATGCCGGATCTTTACTGTGTTGCCTCCACCGCCATGGTAGGATGCCATGGTAACAGTGCCATCGCCTATCGCCACAACGGGAGTACCTGCCGGCGCCGCGTAATCCACACCTGTATGAGGCCGGTTGTATTTGAGTACAGGATGCATTCTGCTGTAGCTGAATCTCGAACTGATTCTTGAAAATCGCAACGGAGCTTTTAAAAAGGCCTTGCGCAGGCTGTTACCTTCCTCATCAAAATACTCATTGCCCTCGCCCTGGTCATATTGTACTGCATAAAATGCCTTTTCTCCATGATAAAACCACGAACCGAGTATGCGCCCCATGCCGGCATCTTCGCCATTTACCTCAAACCGCTCATAAATGACCTTAAAAGCATCGCCTTTCTGCAATCCGAAAAAATCAATTACCCAGGCATATACCTCGGACAATTCATACACCAACAATGGTGATCCGCCCGATTCTATGATGGCATTGTACAATGAAGTTGAAATTACACCGGTGCTGGTTTCTATGATGGTATCCACAACATTTTTACCATTGTACACATGAAGACTATCTTCGAATCTGAGCAATACATAATCGATCTTATTGGGATGATATATAAAAGCCTTGGCTGTTTTGAGTGAATCTCGCTGATGGATAATGGTGTAAGGTTTTTTGGCCTGAAGTTTTCTCACATCAAAGGTATCCCTGGGAATACTGCTTATTTGAGCGATGGTTTGCCTGGATATATTGTAACGGGTTAGAATGTCAGACAGATTTTCATTTCTGTTGATCAATCCTTCTTCCACATCCATCGAGTCGATATTAATGCCAAACAACATTAATGGGGGAGGCGGGGCTTCAAATTCGGAAGAATCGATCGCCACAACCATGCGATCGCCTTTGTTATGGGCAACGCGTTCACTGATACGCGCAAAAATGAAATAGGCTAAAAGTACTCCAACCACCACGCTTCCCGCTATCACAACAACTCTTTTCATACTACCCGCATCTTTTTTCACGCCTCAATATTTGCAATAATGTGCTTAATTGACAAATAACAGATAACAAAAGTGATTAAAAAGTATTTTCATTTGTACTTTTGAGCCTCAATTCATGGTTTATGGAGTATCCGTCAAAGCTCATAGAAGATGCGGTAAGTGAAATATCAAAGCTCCCCGGTATCGGGAAAAAAACAGCCCTGCGCCTTGCGTTGCATTTGCTCAGGCAGGAGGAGCTGGAGACAGAGCACCTTGCGCAGGCACTGCTAAACCTGAGGCAAAAGACAAAATATTGCAGGATTTGCCACATTATTTCTGACAGTGAAGATTGTACCTGCGAATCGCACAGGAAGGACAAATCACAGCTTTGTGTGGTTGAAGATACGCCGGACGTTATAGCCATTCAGAATACTTCACAGTTTTTTGGATATTTTCATGTATTGGGCGGGGTAATTTCTCCTATTAGGGGCATCGGACCGGCAGAGCTGAATATAGCAAGCCTCCTGGAAAGGGTTAAAAACTCAAATGAAGAGATTAAAGAGGTGATTCTTGCGTTAAGCCCTACAATGGAAGGCGATACCACTTCTTTTTACATCGCGAAGAAATTGAGTCCGTTGGGTGTAAAAATTACCACCATCGCGAGAGGTGTGCCAATTGGCGGAGAACTGGAATACGCAGATGAAATAACCTTGGGCAGGAGTATTGCTCAACGTTTGAAATATGATCTTTTAAGTGATTGATAAACGGATAGCTATATTGAGACACTTAGCATTTTATGGAATTTTACTTTTGAGTATGGTCGGCTTGCCGGGTTTGTCTTTGGCCCAGGGCGATGATTATGAACGCCTGCAGCAGCTCAAGTATCTGGACCTTGGCATCCGGCAGTTTGAGGGTGGTGATTATGAATCTGCCGATGAATCGTTCAGGCAGGTACTTGAATCGGTAAAAGTATTGCCTGCTGAGATTTGCTATTATTTTGGAGCTAATTCCTATCATTTGGGTAAATACAAGCAAAGTATTAACTGGCTCAATAAATACATGGAACTGAAAGGCACATCCGGGCAATTTTTTGATGAAACCACAACATACTTAAAAAAAGCCCAGGAGCAATACCTTGACAGCAACATCAGCAGTAATGACGTTGCTTATGAACCGGGCCAGCAAATTGATTACACGGTAATGCCGGAAATAGATTGCGGACCTTCCGGCAAAGTTGTTTGTCCGGTTTGTAAAGGCCAAACAGTCATCATTTCACGATCGGCAATGAGCCTGGTTTACAGATCCTGCCCATATTGCGACGAGCATGGCACGCTCTCGTGTGAGCAATACAACCAACTGCTTCAGGGTCAACTAAAACCAAAGGACCAAAGAGTTTCTCAGTAGAATACTACAGTTCATCCGAAAAGCAAAAAAATCGAAGTATTCGGACTTCTGTAAAAATTAAGATTGGATTTTCTCTGATAATCTTTTTGTTTAAAAATAAGCGAACCATAAATCTTTGATTTTTATTTGGTTGCTATGCGGAAGTCAGATATTTTGCCTGCAATTCTTGCAAAATGAAGAGAACAACGCCCAACATCCGCGAATCAGTGAAAACTATATGGAAAAACTGAGCTTTAATCCACTCTTTGAACGGAGCCAAAACCCATGGCTCATGTTGTTTGCACTGATTGGAATCACGCTGGGTGGCGTATTGCTGATTGGCCAGATTTTGGCAATTGTAGCAGGCATTATGCTGACCGGTGACGGCTTGACGGAAATCCAACAAATTCTGCTCAATCCATTCAATCATCCGGAGCACCGCATCACCGTGCTGGTTATGCAGGGCCTTTCTTCTTTTGGAGGATTCATAATCGCGCCACTTATCTTTTATTACGTAATGGTAAAAGGCAACTTCCTGCATGATTTCTTCAGGTTTCCATCCGATACAATACGCATTTTGATTATCACCCTCTTCATGGTATTTTCTTTTATGATAGTAAATACGGTTTTTATTGAATGGAACGCGAATGTCAAATTGCCGGCCTTCCTTTCAGGCTTTGAAAAGTGGGCAAGTGAGTTGGAAGAATCCATGGCGGATTTAACAAAGTTTCTCACCGAATTTGAGTCAACCGGTTATTTTGTGCTCGCCGTCTTGATTGTGGCGGTTGTGCCTGGAATTGGTGAAGAGCTGATTTTCAGGGGGTTCCTACAAAATATTTTCAGAAAAATGTTGAAAAACGACCATCTGGCAATCTGGCTGGCGGCCTTTGTTTTCAGCGCCATTCATTTTCAATTTTATGGATTTGTGCCACGGATGGTTCTTGGTGCGCTGTTTGGGTATTTGTATCTGTGGACAGGGAATCTTCTCGTGCCGGTTTTTGCACATTTTCTCAACAATGGTATTTCGTTGTTGTCTCTTTTTGTGTATCAGAAAGGACTCATAGATTTTGACGCCGAGTCCACCGAGGCCTTTCCCTGGCCGGCGGTTTTGATTTTTACAGTATTGTTTTTGTTTTCGCTGATCTATTTCAGGAATAACATTTCATTAAAGAATGACAATGAAGGACTGGACCGTAGTGTTTAAAACAAGTATTATGTCGCGGGCATCTATCGTAAAAGGTGTGCTGGCAGAGCATGATATCAGTTCATTCATTGTAAATAAAAAGGATTCCACCCTTCATTTTAGTCATGGACAGGTGGAGGTATTGGTGCCAAATGATGTATTTTTGAAGGCATTGAAAATCGTAAATGATGAGATCAAATTTGGATAAGTACAACAATCTCACGCAAAGGGTAATTGTTGCGGTTTTAGGTGTGGCAATTATTATTTCGGCTATTTACTGGCAGGACTGGAGCTATTTTGCTATTTTTTTGATTATTACCTTTTTTTCACTCCGCGAGTTTTATAAGCTGGTCGGCATCGATGGGTATTTGCCTTTGACCACATGGGGCATCATCACGGGCATGGTGATTTACACATTTACTTTTTTAGTTCAGAAAAGCATGATAACAGCAGATATCTTCTTTCTGGTATTTCCGTTCGGTTCGATTATATTTTTTATCAAGCTTTATAAAAAAGCCGATATTAAACCCTTTACCAACATTGCATATACCTTTTTGGGATTATTGTACGTGACAGTGCCTTTTTCACTGCTGCATGTCATTGCGTTTTGTACAGGAACCTACAGATTTGAGATTGTTACGGGAATCTTATTACTTACCTGGGCAAGCGACACAGGGGGGTATTTCGCGGGTACAATGCTTGGGAAAACAAGCCTCTTTAAGCGGATTTCACCAAAGAAGTCATGGGAAGGATTTGTTGGGGGAGCTGTACTTACCATGCTTATTGCGTTCCTTATCTCGCAATACGCGGATATCTTTCCTTTGTGGAAATGGATGATAATCGGTCTGCTTACAGTAACTGCCGGCACTTATGGCGATTTGGTTGAATCGTTGTTTAAAAGGAGTATAAAAATCAAAGATTCCGGAACTTCGCTGCCCGGTCATGGCGGATTTCTCGATCGTTTTGATGCACTTTTACTCTCCTTGCCTTTCATTGCAGCTTTTCTCAGGCTTTTTTAATTATTAATAGTTGAAATGTAAAAGATAACTAATTAAAAAATTTATAATTTTGGGCCTTCTGATTGTTGAATATTTTGAATTTTTGAAATGGCTTATATAGAACCCGCACCGATCAAGGATAAGGAAAATCCTTTTGAATCGATGATGTCGCGGTTTAGAATTGCGGCAGAGCATCTGGGACTGAATGAAGAAACCTACAATGTCCTCAAGTCGCCTGATAAGCAGGTAATCATTAACATACCAATCACCATGGACGATGGTTCCATCAGGGTGTTTGAAGCTTACAGGGTGATCCATAATAATGTATTAGGGCCGTCGAAGGGTGGAGTCCGTTTTGACCCGAATGTAAATCTGGATGAAGTAAAGGCACTGGCCGCCTGGATGACCTGGAAATGTGCCGTAGTAGATATCCCTTTTGGCGGGGCGAAAGGTGGAATATGTTGTAATCCCAGAGAAATGTCATCCGGCGAAATTGAACGCCTGACACGCGCCTACACCACGTCATTATATGATGTCTTTGGGCCTGATACAGATATTCCTGCGCCCGATATGGGTACGAGTGCCCGCGAAATGGCCTGGATGATGGACCAGTACTCAAGGAACAGTGGCATGACCGTCAACGGTGTTGTTACAGGCAAACCCGGCGTACTTGGCGGATCGGAAGGTCGGGTTGAAGCCACGGGCAGGGGCGTAATGGTGGCAACTTTATCGGCAATGGAAAAATTAAAGATCAATCCTTATAAAAGCACTATAGCCGTTCAGGGGTTTGGAAATGTCGGCTCATACGCCGCATTGCTTTTGGAGGAGCGGGGATTGAAAATTGTTGCTATCAGCGACATTACCGGTGCCTACTACAACAAGGAGGGCATTGACATCAAAAAAGCAATTGCCTACAGGCTCGATAATAAAGGGTTGCTGGAAGGATTTGATGGCGCAGAAAAGTTGGATGACGGCGACGATATCCTTACAATGGATGTTGATGTGCTTGTGCCTGCCGCACTCGAAGATGTTATAACAATGCAAAATGCGGATAAAATCAAAGCAAAATTAATTGTGGAAGGCGCTAACGGTCCTACTTCCGCACGGGCAGATGATATTATCGCCGAAAAAAATATATGGGTAGTTCCGGATATTCTGGCCAATGCAGGCGGTGTTACCGTCTCTTATTTTGAGTGGGTACAGAATCGACTGGGATATAAATGGACCAAGGAGCGGGTATCCCGCAGATCAGACAGAATTATGAAGTCAGCGTTTGAAAATGTGTACAGAACATCGCTGAAATACAACGTCACCCTGAGGATTGCGGCCTATATCGTTGCAATTGACAAAGTCGCCAAAGCGTACAGTTTCAGGGGTGGTTTTTAAATAAATTGCATGCAAATTCATAAGGAAGGAAGATCATTTTTATTGGGATTGTTGGTGGTAATACTGCTTGCAATTCTGATTTTGAACTTTTTGATGGTTTCGAAGCCGGTACTGTACCTGACCGGCTTTTTACTGGGGGGATTATTCCTTTTTTGCCTCCAATTCTTCAGAAACCCGCACCTGGTAATATATAAAAATCCGCAGCACGTGTTGGCTCCCGCAGACGGCAAAGTTGTGGTGATTGAAGAGACGCATGAAAATGAATATTTAAAGGATAAAAGAATTCAGATCTCGATTTTCATGTCGCCCATCGATAAGCACATCAATCGCAATCCGGTGGAAGGCGTAATCAGCTTCCTAAAATACCATCCGGGCAAATTTCTGGTCGCCTGGAATCCAAAAGCCAGCACCGATAACGAACGGACGACCATCGTTTACAAGCTGCCGGATGGCAGGGAATTATTACTCCGACAAATAGCCGGCGCGCTGGCAAGGCGGATCCGTTATTACATTTCTGAAAAAGATCAGGTGGAGCAGGGCGCTGAGTTTGGTTTTATTAAGTTTGGCTCAAGGGTAGATGTATTTCTACCGCTCAATGCAGAATTATTGGTTGCCTTAAATGAAAAAACCGAAGGAGGGAAAACAGTCCTGGCAAGGTTGCCATAAAGTATCCAAAAATACTTATATGAAAAAAGGGGCATCAAATGATGCCCCTTTTCAGTCAAAACCCACAAAAATAATTTCTATTGTCTTCCTCTGCTGTTGCTGCTGCGGCTATAGGCTTCTGCCGTTCTCCCGCTTTGGCTACTTCCAGTTTGCCGGGCAGGCGCTGCCGGTTTTTCAACTGCCACCCGATTGTTGGCGCCTGATCTGGTATTTTGTACGCTTCTGTTTTGTTCCGGCACCCTGATAATCCGCTCCTGACTGGTGCGCTCAGGCTTCTGAGTTACCTGACGTGTTTGCGTGTTGCCGGCGCTTTGTTTTTCAACATGTGCATTGGTATGATAATGATTATGTTGCTGCTTTTGCGCCGGGTAACTGTTTACATACACGGTTTTGTGATGATGCACCGGATGATAATGTGTATAATAAGTATTGTAATAAGACCTATGATAGCCGCAATGATGATTACAAACATGCGTCCTCAAAGGATAAATATTGCGATGACGAATGGTTTTGTAAACGCGACCATACCCATCAAATCTGACCTCTAAAAACCAACCGTTTCGGTGTAGCAACACATTGAAATTGGTATGTCCGTGCCTGGTGTATCGATGAACATGTGCGATATCATATCCATAATAATGATCGCTGATGGTATAATGGATATGCTGCGGGATATACCAGTCATGCGCATATCCATATGAAGTATAAAAATACTGAGCTCTTGCAGTGCTACTGATCAGGATTATCAACCCGATTATCAACCCTAAATTTCTAACCTTTTTCATGATCGTAATTTTTTGGTTACAGCAGTAAATTTGCAATCACCGTGCCAGAAAAATATCTAGAATTTATATACCTGATATTCAATATAATACAATAAATTATTTTCCGAGATTTTACGGTTTTTAGAATACCTTTAGTCCGGGAAAAATAAATACTTCAAATGTGATTGCCGCCAATAAACGACAGCATATCTTCCGGGATATAAGGAAAATTCGGGTGTGATCTCTGTCCCCGGATACCTTACCATAGCCATTTATCATGCCTCGCCAAATACCAATAGCAATTTGTAAATGTATAATTGTGATATTCCTTTAATCGCCTGATAAAGTTGTATTTAGCGCGAAATATAATTATTGAAACAGGAGGATTTTTCATACCTTCGGGAGCCTTTTTTGGGCAGATGCTTTTATTTTTTAAAACATGATTCTAAACACGATGATGGAAAAACTTACCGGCCATCTGAATGAGCAACTCTCAGGCCGCTCTGCTTTCGAAATTCTTTCCTTTTTTATACGTGAATTTGATGGAAAACTTGCCTTCGGTACCAGCTTCGGTGCTGAAGACCAGGTGATTACTGATATGATTGCCAAAATTGACAAAAACACAAAAGTCTTCACGCTCGATACCGGACGTGTTTTCCCGGAAACCTATGAAACACTTCAGGCTACCATGCAAAAGTATAACATGGACATTGAAGTGTATTTCCCAAACTCTGAAAGCGTAGAGCGAATGGTCAACGCTAAAGGCATCAATCTGTTTTATGAAAATGTGGAAAACAGGAGACAATGTTGCCAGGTGAGAAAAATTGAACCACTCAGACGCGCAATGATGGGCGTGGATGTCTGGATAACAGGAATCAGGAAAGAGCAGTCTGTAACCAGAATCCTGACTGAAATTGTAGAGTTGGATGCCGGTGCCGGGAAAATAAAGGTAAACCCACTTGTGGATTGGACTGAGGAAGATGTGTGGAATTACATCAGAGTGCATGATGTGCCTTACAATAAGCTCCACGATATCGGATTTCCGAGCATCGGATGTCAGCCATGTACGCGGGCCATTAAACCCGGTGAAGATCTGCGTGCGGGCAGATGGTGGTGGGAAACCCCCGAGCAGAAAGAGTGCGGGCTACATAAAAGTAATGGCCACATGAATTCAGGAAATTAAATTCCTATCTACCCGGTATAGCAGCTTTTCAGTAATTGTATTCTGCTTGATAGAAAACAGTTCGTTAAATCAGTTTAATTTCACCTGCCAACCCACAATGTACCGGGTTTTTGTCTTTGTATCTCGAAGTCCAGAATTGGGCTGTTTCATTGTTCTCAAGCGACTGGCAATAGTTTGCAAGCAAGGTGGTTACCCTGATTTCAAGCACATTCCTGCCTTTCTTCAATCTTCCTTTTAGGTCAAATCGATTGTTGCCCCACCAACTCACGCCAATGCTTTTATTATTCAGAAATACTTCAGCAGTTTCAAAGACTTCATCAATCATCAGTGTGGTATATTCCTGTTTTTCCACTGTAAACCCGGTTTTGTATATAATGTCACCACCAAAATTTTCAAACCCGGGCATGGTGTTGATGGGTTTGAGTTCTGTCAATGTAATGCTTTTTTGAGTGCCCCCTAAGTATTTAAGTAAAACACTCCAGGTGCCTTGAATGATGTGCGCCTGATGGTGATTGACAGACGGTGATACCTTGTCTTTTTTCACCATAGATTCATCATTACAAACAAGTAAAACTGACTGCAATGGATTTAATTCGACATTCCATTGATTTTTGCCAATGGGTGTTAATAGATTTTTTATCCCCGTTTCGGGGTCCCACGAGCAGAGAGATTTGACCTCCCCCGGGATTGTAATACTTGTTCGATATGGCACCGAATCATCCATATTTGCAGCAAAAAAAATTTGATGGTCAGCGTTGGATTTTGATAAATAGAAAACCCGATGTTGCGGGTTGGAGATAAAAATTCCCGGTGTAATGCCGCAGTTTTGCATGAGTTCTTTGACCCAATTCATGAGCAATGCAGGTGATTTTTTGAGGTTTTCATCCGGCGTAGGGGCAAAAAGCAACCCATTATAGCCAGCATTTTCAATTGAACTGGATACTATACCATCCTGTTTCAGTGCACCGATCATGGAAGGAGCCCGAAATGGTTTTTGTTCAACAACCAGAATTCTTCCCCCTTGTGCCGTGAGTTTCTCAATTTGAACCGCTGTTTCAGAATTCAGGGTTTTTACATTACAAAGCATGATGATGTCATATCTCATGCTTCCTATCATGATTTTTCCGCCTTCAATACTTGCGTTTTTCAGCAAGCCGGCATTGATATAGTCAGAGCCAAAGCCATTGTGGCTGAATGCCTGCCACAAAGCGTGTAAATACCAGGGTTCCAGATTAAACGGATTTCTGTCGAGCCCATGCTCACTCCAGATATCTGGCGTAGGCCCCATAATTCCCACCTGGGCAACGGGACTGCTGTCCTGGAAGAGTTGCGATAATCGCGCGCAGTAATCTGACCAAAGTCGCAGGTAAGGCCACCATGGATTATGTTCGCTGAAATAACAACCATAGCGTACCCACCCGGGAAATCCGGCCTCCGGGGGGGAATAATTGAAGCCATGTAATACGAGATGATTGATGCCGGTGAGAAAGTTCAGATCAGTAGCTTGCTTTATATATTTGAGTGATGCCTTGAAAACGCCAGATGTATTTGTCATCGCTTCCGTGCTGATGATGCGCCGGCCTGTCAGATTTCCGGCAGAAGAGGCATATTTGTTCCAGATCGCATATCGGATCTGGTTTACATCGGAATAAGGTTGCCAGCTATCATTAAACAGCCATTGATCTCCTTCCGGAATATCAAGTATCAGATAACCATCAATGAGATCGGTGTAAAGCCAGGGATGCCCATAGGCCTGGTACCGGCTGAGCGTACCGTTTTCATGGCACCATTCATGAAAAGGCAGTATGAAACTCTCAGCAAAAAGCTCTGCAAGCGTCAGACTGTAATCATACCGCGCACGCCTGAGCTCATCTTTCATTGACTCAGATATCGTAAGGTTTTTATTCAACAGCAATGGAAGGTAGGGAAGGAGGTCGTACCCTCTTTTAGCCAGAAAAATGTTTTCGAAGCCATGCGTCCAGTTGGCGCCATTGAGTTCAATACTGTCACAGAACATCGCCCTGATGCCCTCCAATGTTTTTTTACCGGTTGCCAGTCTGATGCCATCTGATATATGGCTCAGATATTTTATTACGGCAGATTTATTGAAGTGATCCAGAACAGGCCCTGCTCCTCCGGGGGCGCCGTGCATCACTGTTCTGAAGTTATTTTGCCATATCACTATGTGCAGTTCAAACTCACCCGGCGGGACATCCACCGAAATTGTTTTTGCGTTCGTGTTGCAGGCGATATCCATACCCTCAGTCAAGCCTGAAATCACTTTTGGGAAGAGCGTTGCGCTCAATATTCCTGACTGAATACCTTGTGATTTTTCTGGTAACTTAATGGTTTTGTTCCCCGGGCCACTCAGTTGGATTATTTCTAAGCTGACCCCCTGAATGGTTTCTTCCGGATGCAGAAACTCCCCTCCAAACGGCCAGCCGGTTCCCACGATCAGATCGGTTATTATACCAAAGTCCCTGGCTTTTTTAACTGTAAAATCCAGATAACCAATCCATTCTTTGCTCAGCCATGTCACTTCATCATAAACCATATTGTCAGCCTGCTCCGGCATTTCAATCGGATTGATCTCAATGCCGCCTATTCCTGCATCTTTCATCAGCTTCAGTTCTCTGACAATCTCGGCCTTAGAAAGCCTGTTACCGTTCCACCACCATCTGAAGAATGGCTTTGCTTCAGGTGCCGGTTTTAAAAAATTCTTATAAAGTTTACCTTCATGGGTCCCGGAGCAGGAAGGCACTGTATTTGCAAAAAGCACCGCGCCACTGCCGAGGCTGATTTGTTTGACAAACTGCCTTCGGCACCAGGTATCGGGTTTTGATTTCATAGCTTATTGAACTTTGGTATGGGCGTAATAGCGATCACACGATGTATCAAGATATTGAAACAATTCAGCATCGCAAACCTGATTATGACATCTAAAAACTTTTTAAATCTATCTTTGCAGTTAGATTTCTATTTTCATACATTTGCAGTCCTTTTTAGGGAAGCAAAATATTAACAAAAATGAAGAAGGGAATTCATCCAAAATATTCTGAGGTTGTATTTTACGATACACAGAGCGATTACAAATTCTTGACCAAGTCAACCATGACATCCAAGGAAACGATCAAATGGGAAGATGGTAAAGAATATCCGCTCATCAAAATTGAAGTAAGCTCGGCATCGCATCCTTTTTACACCGGTAAGAAAATATTTGTTGATACTGCCGGACGCGTTGAGAAATTCAACAGAAGATACAAGAAATAGTCATTTCATCATATACAAACAAGTCTCCATTATTGCAGAATTAGTGGAGACTTTTTTATTTTTATAGGATGAATATCATACTTTTTGACGAGCCAACAATCAAGTCAGATTTATTGCCATTCACCTATATCAGGCCGGTTTCCCATATCAGAATAGGAATATTGAATATCCTGGAGAAATGGCAAAAACGGTGGGGTGGCGAATATTCGTTCCTGACAGACCCATACCTTCAGGGGAGATTTGCACAGCACAAATCTGCTGATAATCTCTATGTCAATGGCTGCGTTCTGCCGGATTCAAAGCTGATCGCATACCTCAAAAGCATGCCGAAAAACAGGTTACTGACCAGGGATGGTATGCCCGTGGCTTGTTTTGGAAATTTTGATGATCCGGCAGAAATTACAATTGATAAACTTTCAATTAGCTACGACTCCGTCGAGTTTCCGGGTGAATTATTTTGCGTAAAGCAGGTTTACGAGATTTTCAGGAAAAACCGCCAGGCATTGATTGATGATTTTGAACTGATCACAAGTGGCCGAAAAAGCATGCCTGTTCATGATGCACACACCGCTGTTTATCATCCGGAAAATATTTTCATTGAAGAAGGTGTTTCGATAAAATCCTCTGTAATCAATGCAGAAAAAGGCCCGATTTATATTGGCAGAGAGGTTGAAATTGGCGAAGGCTCCATTATCAGGGGTGCGACGGCTATTTGCGACCATTCAGTTTTAAATCTCGGTGCAAGAATCAGGGGAGATGCCACGATAGGTCCATTCAGCAAGGTGGGTGGAGAGATCAGCAATTCGGTCATTTTCGGGTACAGCAGTAAAGCCCACGACGGTTTCCTTGGGAATTCTGTCATTGGCGAATGGTGCAATCTGGGCGCCGATACCAACACTTCAAACCTCAAGAACAATTACGCCGACGTGCGCATATGGAATTATGGTAAAGAGCAATTTGTCGATACAGGGAGCCAGTTTTGCGGCCTGATGATGGGCGATCATTCTAAATGCGGCATCAATACCATGTTCAATACCGGCACGGTGGTAGGTGTAAGCGCCAATATTTTTGGCAGTGGATTTCCGCGGGCTTTTATTCCTTCATTTTCCTGGGGCGGTGCGCAGGGGTTTACGACTTATCAACTGAACAAAGTATTTGCACTTATGCTAAAGGTGATGGAACGGCGCAATAAAATACTTACCGAAGAAGACAAAAAGATTTTTACCCATATCTTTGAAACGACAAAAAAGTACAGGTCTGCATAAGCAATGAGGTTCTCTGAGATTCCCGGTCTTTCCAATATAAAAGAAAAATTAGTCCGAGCCATTGAAACCGGCAAGGTGGCGCATGCCCAGATGTTTTCCGGCCCGGAAGGCAGCGGCAATCTTACCCTTGCGCTGGCTTATGCCACCATGCTCAATTGCACAAATCCGAAAAATGGCGATTCCTGTGGAGAATGCCCATCCTGCAGAAAGACCGATAAGCTCATTCATCCTGACGTACATTTTGTATTTCCGGTAAGTAATGTCAAGCAAACCTCTTCTGATAATGTAGTCAGTGATACCTACATCGGCGAATGGAGAAAGTTTGTCGGCCAAAACCCATACGGAAGCTCAATGGAATGGGCCATTACATTTGCAGCAGAAAACAAGCAACTGAATATTTCGAGGGAAGAAAGCAGGAATATCGTCAGGAAGCTTTCGCTTAAAAGCTATGAAAGCAAGTATAAAATAATGATCATCTGGCTTGCCGAATATTTGCACCCATCTGCCGCCAATGCTTTACTAAAACTACTGGAAGAACCACCCGAAAATACCGTGTTTTTACTGGTCACCTATGATTCTGAGCAAATAATCGGCACCATACTTTCCCGCGTCCAACTCGTAAAAATAAGGGCGTTTAATAATCCGGAGGTGGAGGGTTATCTGACCGATCAACCTGGAGTTGCTGCAGATAAAGCTTCATTCATCGCCACCATGGCATCCGGAAATCTAAATCAGGCCCGAAAACTTTTGGACGATGACGAAACCGGGACTTCAGCTTTTTTCCAGGAATGGATGCGCATTTGCTTTATGTGTGCCTATGATCGTATGGTACAGACAGCGGAGAATTTCGCTAACTCCTCCAAAATTAATCAAAAGGCCATGTTTCAGTTTGGAATGACCATCGTCAGGGATGCGTTGCTAACACAAAACGGGGCAGACGCCCTCATTCATGGAGCGAATGCTGAAAAGAAATTCGCATCTGACTTTTCTAAAGCCATGAAACTGGTTCAGCTGGAAAAATTGTATGGTTTATTTAATCAGGCCAATTATCATCTTGAGCGGAACTGTAATCCAAAAATTACATTTCTCGACACTTCTTTGCTTATCAGCGAAACTTTCCGAAAAAAGTAATTTGAATTATTAGTGTATTAAAATGATGCAATTAAAAATAGGAACGAGAAAAAGTAAGCTGGCGATGTGGCAGGCGGAGTTTGTCAAGGAAACTTTGCTCAGGGGTGGGGTAGAGGCAACTTTGATGCCCATTGAAACGAAAGGCGACAAGGTACTGGATGTTTCTATTTCAAAAATCGGCAGCAAAGGTGTATTTACTGAAGAATTGGAAGATATGCTTGCCAGGGGCGAAGTAGATATGGCCGTCCACAGCGCAAAAGATCTGCCCAGCGAACTGCCACCGGGATTTGAAATTTTAGCATTTTCTTCCAGAGAAAAAGAAAATGACGTGGTGGTAAGTCATGATAAAAGATTCAGCTTGAGTGATAACAATGCAACTTTCAGGATTGGCACTTCATCCACAAGAAGAATTGCCACACTTGCACACCATTTTCCCCAGATTCAGCCAGTTGAGATTCGGGGAAATCTACAGACCAGAATCAGTAAAATGGAGGCCGGTTTATGCGATGCCCTATTACTCGCCTATGCCGGCGTAGCCCGAATGGGATATGAAAAAATGATCAACCAGGAGTTGCCCCTGGATATTTTTACTCCGGCTGTCGGGCAGGGGAGTCTGGCTATTGAAATAGCCTCCGGGCTGGATGAGGTAAAAAGGCAAAAAGTGAGGTCGCTGCTCAATGATCCGGTTTCTGAAATAAAACTCCTGGCTGAGCGGGCTTTTCTCAAAAAGTTAAAAGGCGGTTGCAGCATTCCGGCCTTTGCGAATGCACAGATTGTGGAACGCGAAATTGTGCTTACGGCAGGATTATACAGCCTGGACGGCAGCAAATTGATAAAAAAGACAATCAGCGGGTCAATGGCTGATCCACAGAAACTCGGCGACAGTTTGGGAGAAGAAATTTTGAATTCAGGAGGTGCTGAAATTTTAAGACAAATCAATAAAGAACTTAACAGATAGATAATGAAAAATGTTGTTTTGGCGCTTATGGGATTAGTATTAACTTTTTCGGCCTGCGCAAAAAAAGACTATTTGATCACCATCAAGACAAGTTATGGCGATATCAAGGTCATCTTGTATGATCAGACACCAGAGCACAAGGAGAACTTCCTTAAACTCGCGCAAAGTGGAGAATACGACAGTACCATCTTTCATCGGGTAATCTACAATTTCATGATACAGGGCGGTGATGTAAACGCCAAACCGGGCAACGAAAAGAAGATTGAATACACCATCCCTGCCGAATTTGTCGATACTTTTTTTCACCACAAGGGCGCCCTGGCTGCCGCGAGGATGGGCGACAATGTGAACCCGCAAAAAGCCAGCAGTGGCAGCCAGTGGTATATTGTTCAGGGAATTGTTTATTCTGAAGAAGAGCTTACCACCGACATGCAACAGGTTTCACTGAAATTGAGAGAACTCATGCAAAAGGAGGAATATGCGGGGCTTCAGGAAGAAATGTTCAGGATTTATACAGAAGAGGGACAGCAGGCTTACAGCAATAAGCTTATGGAGCTGATTCCCATGATGGAAAATGAATTCGGAGTTTCATTTAAAAAGGAGTACCCGTCTGACAGGCTCAAAGCTTATACCACCATTGGTGGCACGCCCCACCTCGATGATGCCTACACGGTTTTTGGGCGCGTCGTGGAAGGCCTGGATGTGGTAGATAAAATTGCCGCGGTAGAAACCGGCCAAATGGATAAGCCGGTTGAGAATGTGTATATGACCATCGAGGTGACCGGGATGCGCGCAGAAAAAATTCAGAAACTTTACGGAAAGCGATAATTGCAGAGGACAGTCCTTGTTACCGGCGCAAATGGCCTGCTTGGCCAAAAGCTTGTGATAGAGTTGGCAAAATTGCCGGGGACAGTTGTTATTGCGACAGGAAAAGGACCGCAACGGGTTGATGTTGGATCAAACAAATATCTGGACCTTGATCTGACGTCTGCAGAAAAAGTATTTTTCAAAATCTCAAATCTTAAGCCTGATACAATCATTCACGCAGCGGCCATCACCCAGGTGGATGCATGTGAGCAGGATCATGAACAATGCCTGCTCCACAACGTAGCGGCTACCGAACATCTGCTCGGTACGGCAAAGGTTTTAAATGCTTACTTCCAGTATATATCCACTGATTTTGTGTTTGACGGCACAGCCGGGCCGTATTCTGAGAAGTCAGCACCAAGCCCGATAAATTTTTATGGAAAGAGCAAGCTCGCCGCCGAGGAGTTGGTTATTCGATCCGGCCTCAGGTCTTCGGTTGTCCGCACAGTGCTTGTTTATGGATATGGGCAAAATCTGTCACGC
The DNA here is from genome assembly GCA_964482185.1 of uncultured Roseivirgaceae bacterium. GTDB lineage: Bacteria > Bacteroidota > Bacteroidia > Cytophagales > Cyclobacteriaceae > JAAUQL01. Next base: position 16,461 of record CAYZWN010000028.1, on the reverse strand, counting down.
AGTAATATCGTATTGTGGGTTAAAAATAAACTTGAGCGCGGTGAAGCAATTCGCGTGGTGAATGACCAATGGCGTACGCCTACTTTGGTCGAAGACCTCGCTGCCGGATGCAGGTTGATCCTTCAAAAAGATACCGTGGGACTTAATCATATATCCGGGAAAGATTACCTGACTCCGTACGATCTGGCGATGAAGACAGCGGAGGTTTTTAATCTGGATAAAGCGCTCATTACTCCTACTGACGCCTCAGAGTTCAAAGAAATCGGGAAAAGGCCATTAAAGACGGGTTTCGATATCAGCAAAGCGAGAGTTGAATTGGGCTATGAGCCACATAGCCTGGATGAAGGTTTACTTCTGGTAAAACAGCAAATCGAAAATCAGGGCGAGAATATTACGCCGATAGAAAATTCATAACCTGTGAAATCAAGTTTGGCATCGGGCCAGGCAGCGTTTTCAACAGAAATGGCCTCGCCATCATTCACAACACCTTTGTAGCTGCCCTTCATATCCAAATCCGAAGAACCGGAAAGATAATATGCCTCGAAACTGATCCCGAATTTCTTCGAAAAGTAGATGACATATTCAGCGCCGAAATGATACCCGAATCCCAGATTATTCTTAACCGTAAAATCTGAATTGATGACCTGCCATTCGAGATAATTGATCAGTTCCCGATCGAGATTGCCTTCATTGATCTTTGTGGCAAAGTTGTAAAATGCAAAACCACCGCCTTTTATTTTGAATGCCTGATTGTTGAAGTCGAAGGAAATCACCAGTTCCAGAGGTACCATCAATGAAAAAAATGGCCCGATCAGGGGAGTTTCGGGTTGCCAGGGCAGGTCTTTCACACCCATGCCGGACATTCTGTAAAGCGTAAAGCCACTCTGCACCGCAAGATGACGGGAGATATCAAACCCTACTCCACGTAAAGAGAACGGTGTGACCGGTACTGAAAAGTAACCATTTTTAGGAATAAAGTATGAAAATGAAAGGCCGAGATCCTGTGCTTTGATATTTGAAACCAGGAGACCCAGGCAGAGTAAAAGAATGATTTTTTTCATGGCGAAAACACATTATGGTTTGTCGTTTGAAAATGGAACACAAGATAAGTTACCAAAAATATGGCAGGAAAAAGAAAAAGCGGGTTATCCCGCTTTACGTTATGAGTTCATCTTTGAATAATGGGTAATAAAGTATTCCTCAAATCGCTGCGCCAGCTCATTTTCCTGCTGGCTTTTCATGGTATTTACCAGGTCATTGAGGATGATGATGTTTTTCTGGGATTCGTTCCCAATATTTATATTATACCTTTCAAAATAGTTCAGCGCCTCATAAGCGCGCTCGCCAATGAGTTCGGCCATTTCCCTGGCTTTTTCATTATCGCCAATAGCATATAGCAGCTTTATGGTTTGCGAGGATGTATAATCGTAAGGTATGGAGATATCAGGAATTACTTCAAGTGATTTGTAGATCACCTCTCTGGCTTTTTCCATTTCTCCTTCCCTGATCAGTGCGTTGGCAAGGCTGTTGAAAGCCGAACGGTGATTTAGCGCGAAATTTCTGTGATCAATGGAATTATAAACTTTTGGGTCATCAAGTCCGCGGAAGCGGAATTCGTTCATCACATTTCTGTACATAACCTCCGTATTCACAAATTCAGACCTCGGGTCAGGATTTCTCACAGGAAGCAATCTGTATGTATTGCCTTCCTGAACCACATATTCATTTAGATTTATACTTACGCCCTGCAGGGAGGTGTTGTTGAAATAGATTGGCCGTTCCCAGTTGTTATTGGCGATGAGATCAAGAATCATCAATGTGTTTTTTTCCAGTCCTCCCCGTTTCAGGTTAAACACCATCCTGTCGGTAATGTATTCTTTTTTGGATTCCGGAACCAGATCCCGGCTTTTGATATCAGCTGTATCAATATTCAGGAAGAGTGACTTGGATGGCACGGAGTTATATTTTCCGAATTTGGTAGGTACCTGCAATGCCTGATGTTCTTCTTTAATAAGCTTCAGGTACTGGTTCAGATTGATTGCCGCTCCTTTTATTGAGGGATTTTCATAAAAAGGCAGGTAATCGTTTGGCCCGCCCTGCCTGTACTGCTCGGATGTGAGCGAGAATGGCAAAGGCTCTGATTCATAAGCCGGTCGCGTCATTTGATCGATGTACCAGTCGGTATTGAAGTAGCTAAGTACGATTACCCGAACATCAGTACGGTATCCTTCCACCTCCTGAATGTACCACAATGGGAAGGTGTCGTTATCTCCTCCGGTGAATAAAATCGCATTGGGTTCGCACGATGCCAGGAAGTTTCTGGCAGAATCAACCGAAAAATACCGGTTTGACCTGTCATGGTCATCCCAGCCATCTTTGGCCATGACAACAGGAACCAGCAGCCCGATTATGGTAGCGATGATTGCCGATCGGGATAAATTGCCGGTTTTCTTACCTAAAAATTCTCCAAGGGCCATCACGCCCATACCTATCCACATAGCGAAAACATAAAAAGAACCAACGTAAATGTAATCGCGTTCGCGGGGTTCTACAGGAGGCGAATTCAGATACAACACCAGCGCTATTCCCGTAAGGAAAAACAACATGGCGAGCACATAGAAATCTTTTCTGTGCTTGTTGTAATGGAAGAAAATTCCAATTATACCAAGTATAAGCGGCAGGAAGTAGAAATTATTCCGCGCCTTATTGTTGGCAAATTCGTCCGGAATATCCTTGCTGTTTTCCCATGGAAAAAACCAACCGGCGTGTTGTATGTCACTTTCCCTGCTGGCAAAATTCCACATAAGGTAGCGCATATACATGTGGCCGATCTGGTAATTGAACATAAACTGAAGGTTGTCGATGAAGTTAGGCACTTCATTTTCTTTCAGGCCCATGTATTCGCGGTAGAGATCCACGTGTTTGGCGTCGGAACTGTATGCTCTGGGCAGAATGGTTGTTCTGGCCGGATCATAAACGTACTTCAACTTTCTGTCGGCGACTTCATATTTATCTTTGCCTTTTACATACACTTTTGCGCCCTGCACCTGATCCACCAGCTTTGCATCAAAATACTGACCGTGCAAAAGGGGCCGTGACCCGTATTGTTCCCTTTTGAGGTAAGATACAAATGAGATGATGTTTTCGGGGTTGTTCTCATCAATCGGCGGGTTGTAATTCGACCGGATAACCAGCGAAGTGTAAGAGGAATAACCAATAAGAATGAAGGCAAGGCCTAAAAGGGCTGTGTTGAGCAACACTTTTTCCTTGACATAAGAATAGTATATCCCATAAACCAATGCGCTGATCAACACGACAACAAAGAGGATGATGCCTGATCCGAATGGCAATCCGAGAGAATTTACGAAGAAAATCTCAATGGAGCCGGCAACCGAAGGCAGTCCGGGGATGATGATGTTATTGATGAGTATGACAATGAAACCGCTCACGAGCAGGCAGGCAATGATGCCATTTCTCGAAACCTGGTATTTTTTAAAATAATATATCAGCCCCAGGGCGGGTATGGTGACAAGGTTTAGCAGGTGCACGCCAATGGAGAGACCCATCATGTAGCTGATGAGTATTAGCCATTTATTGTCCAGGCTTTCATCTTCAATCACTTCCCATTTCAGGATTGCCCAGAAAACAAATGCCGTGAAAAATGAAGACATGGCATATACTTCAGCTTCAACAGCAGAAAACCAGAATGAATCGGAGAAAGTGTAAGCCAAAGCGCCTATTGCAGCAGAACCCATCAGCAGGAGCGTTTGCCCCATAGTCTCATGGCCTTTTTGCATTTTGAAAATTTTCCTTCCAAGTAATGTGATGGACCAGAATAAAAATAAAATCGTAAAACCGCTGGCGATCACGCTTGAGATATTGATCCAGTATGCAACCTTTTCGACATCACCCATCGCGAGAAATGAGAACATCCTGCCGATCAGAAGGAATAATGGCGCTCCCGGAGGATGCGGCACTTCCAGTTTGTATGACACAGCAATAAATTCTCCGCAATCCCAGTAGCTGGCGGTAGGTTCTACAGTCAGCCAGTAAACCATGGTAGAAATGGCAAAAAGCAACCAGCCTGAGATGTTATTGATTTTTTGATAGTTCTGCATCGGATATGAATTTAAAGCGGCGAAATTAGGAAAATTAAATCAATTAAGCCTTAAAACGCCCTATCAATTTGGCTGATGAAGTGTGGGGCATTATTTGTACACCACGGTATAATACCACAGCCAAAAGATAAACGGCAAAACGTATCCGCTTATTCCGATGATCACCGATTGTCTGTACAATTTGTCTGATTTGATAAAAATGCCGGCAATCAACAAAAACCAGTAAACGATCTCGAAAATATTGAGTGATTTAAGCGGATAGTGCCATTTGGCCGTCACAGATTCATGATTAAAGAAATTCATGAGCGAAAGCGGATAGAAAGCACGAACCTGGGCGAAGTTCGGGTCGGTTTCGAAAAACAGAAACCAAAATATTTTAACGATCTCAGGCAGGATAAAAATTATTTCCGAAGCCATCACAAGGTGCCAGCACTGGGCGTAGGTTACCCTGTAGCCAAATGCGAAGCAGCCAACCCAGATGAAGAAACCGATAAATGTAAATTTTACGAGATATACTGCCGGTATTGAAAGAAATTGCAACGCCGATATCGCTTTAAATACCCCGAGTTGGCCCCGTTCGTCGAGAATCTGGAATGCCGTAATCTCGTATTCGATATAATTTTTCTTTATGAAAAGCAACAGAAACGTGAGCAGGCATAAAAGAAGAAAAAAGTATAACGGCCGGATGTCCAGCAGGTCGCGCATAATAGTTTCAAAAGGATATTCGTTTTTAAACATTTTGATATAAATTCAAATTTTTAAATTGGGGCAGCGTTTCAAAGATTAGCACAATGTCAACCTTCATCCATTCACCAGGCTCTATGCTGATTTTCTTTTAAAATTTTGGGCTATTTACAAAATAAGATAGGTTAAACGGTATGATTTTGAAAAAAGGGTGGCTTTTTTTATTGGGTAATGCCACATTTTTCATTTTTGTGAATGCTGTCGCCGGCATTGCTTCAGAGCGTTCCGGCGTTACCAAATACCTCATGCCCGTAAAATCCGATACCATACCTGCTGAGCGTGCAGACAGCATCGCCAACCTGAAGCCAAAAGATTCCCTGCTCATTGCCGATATGATCATTCAGATCGATGCCACCCAGGCGATCAACGACATGTACAACTTTAAATTCAGGGAGGCAAAAAAGCAGTTTTTCTGGCTCAAGCAACGCTATCCGGAACATCCGCTTCCGTACTTTTTAATGGGGCTGAATGAATGGTGGCAGATCATGCCCAACATGAATGTCGAATTGTATGATGAGACCTTCTTTGCATACATGGATACATCAATTGTACTGGCCAAAAAGCTGTATGATACGGAATTGATGAAAGTAGAGGGGGCGTTTTTTCTGGCTGCTGCTTATGGTTTCAAGGCACGATTGTATTCCGAAAGGAAAAAGTGGCTAAAAGCTGCCGGTCATGCCAACAAGGCACTGAAATACCTCGATGACTGCCGCAGCAAGGAAGAGCTCAGCCCGGAGTTGCTGTTTGGCGATGGGCTGTATAATTATTTTTCAGTCTGGATACCGGAGAATTACCCGCAGCTCAGGCCCTTCCTCATTATGTTTAGTAAGGGGGATAAAGAAAAGGGACTGGAGCAGCTTCGGGAGGTGGCGCGCAATGCTTTCTATACCCGGACAGAAGCCCAGTATTGGCTTATGAGGATACTATTTACTGAAGAAAATGATTATCAGGGGGCATTACACGAATCAGAATACCTCAATAAAATTTTTCCGGATAATGCTTTTTTTCAGCGGTATTACACAAGGATGCTTTTTTATACCGGAAGATACGCACGGGCCAAAGTGCTTTCAGAAGATATGCTTATGAAGGTGGACAGTGGCTATGTAGGGTATGAAGAGATTAGCGGTAGGTACGCCGCATTTTTTCTTGCAAAAATCTGGGAATCAAACTTTGATGAAGAAAGGACTTTTTACTACTACAAGAGAACAGTTGAATTTGTTGAGAAGATCAATGCATTTGAATCGGGTTTTTACCACCTTTCGCTGCTCGGCATGGCGCGCATACACGATAAGCGAGGCGAGAATAAAGAAGCTGAAGAATGTCTTAAAACTGTCAGAAAACATACCAAGCGCAAGGATGATCTCAATAAGCGGGCACGGGAATACCTCAAGACCCTGAAGGAAGATGGAGATTAAGGATCTGTTTATCACACCGCTTTTTCTGGTGTTTATTTATTTCCTGGCATTTATCATAAGGCCAATGGTTACGGATTCTGTGAATCGGGGGTATTTCATTCCTGGGTTAAGTTTAAAAATTATCGGCGGCCTGGCAGTCGGGTTTATTTACCAGTTTTATTACGGTGGCGGCGACACGTTCACCTATTTCCACCTTGGAAGTAAATACATTTGGGAGGCATTCCAGGATAGCCCCGGGTTGGCTTTTAAACTGATCTTTGCAGGGTCAGAATACCACGGGGATACCTTTCAGTATGCGTCAAAGATTTACACCTACGGAGACACATCATCATATTTTGTTGTGCGCGCAGCAGGTGTATTGGATATTTTCACCTTTCACACCTATTCGGCTACAGCGGTACTGTTTGCCACAATCAGTTTTAGTGGCCTTTGGGCAATGTATCAGGTATTTTACAGGATGTATCCAAAGTTGCACCTGCAATTGGCCATAGCGATTTTTTTCATACCGTCTGTATTTTTCTGGGGTTCGGGAATTCTTAAGGATACCATTACAATGGGCGCTTTGGGCTGGGCTACTTTCGGTATTTACAATGTCTTCATCGCAAAAAGGCATATACTGATTTCCGGGTTTCTGCTGCTCATATCCCTCTATACCATCTACACCATTAAAATATATATTCTGCTGTGCTACCTGCCTGCCGCGATATTATGGATTTCTTACAGGAGAATGGCTAAAATGCGCAGCCTGGTGTTAAAAATTATGATCGCACCTTTTGTGTTGGGCATTGCCGGTGTCGCCGGCTATTATTCTATTGCAAAAGTAGCGGAAGACAATCCGAGATACAGCCTGGATAACATATCAGAAACTGCCCGGGTCACTGCCGAGTGGATTCACTATGTGAGCCAGCGCGATCAGGGCTCCGCCTATTCGCTTGGTGATTTCGACTATAGTCCCGCCGGCATGATCAGGAAATTTCCGCTTGCGGTTTGGGTGACATTTTACAGGCCTTATCTCTGGGAAGCACACAACATCGTGATGCTGCTATCAGCCCTGGAATCGTTTGTACTTTTGCTATTCACAATTTATGTGTTTTACAAAGTGGGGTTTAAAAAAGCGATATCAAAAATATTCTCAACGCCCATTCTCACATTCAGTTTCCTGTTTGCCATATTTTTCGCGTTTGCCGTAGGCGTTACAACATATAATTTTGGCACTTTGGTGCGATACAAAATCCCCATGTATCCTTTTTTTGTAGCAGGGCTGTTTATTTTACTCAGTTATGCGAATATGGAGAGAAAGAGGTCTTTGTTGGAGGAGACTGAGTAGTTTTCAAGCACCTTATTGCGCCCGTCGCGCCCCATTTTTTTTCTGAGATCAGCTGATTCTAAAAGTTTTGTGATGCTTTCTTTCCATTCGGCCGGGTTAGAACATAAATATCCGTTTTTACCATGATCAACGATTTTAATATTAACGCCAACGGCTGAAACAACGGCAGGGATTTCCAAAGCCATATATTGCAGCGCCTTGAACCCGCATTTACCTTGTTCCCAGATGGAATCTTCGAGCGGCATCAGCCCGATATCAATTTGCCCTAAATTTTCAATTTCCTGATCTGGCGACCATTGAATGAATTCAAAATCGTCAAAATCCCATGCAGGCCTCTGATTGGAAATGATCAGAACTTTAAAGTCAAATTTGTTTCTAAGCTGCGTCAGAACATCTCCAACCAAATTGAGGTACTTAGCGGTTGAGTGGGTGCCTGTCCAGCCAATGACCACCTGATCTGATTGTTTATTTAGGGGAACATGATAACCGGTATCGATCGTCGTTGGATTTATGATCACTTTCTGATTATACTGCCGGGCAAAATCCGCCAAGAAGCCGTTCCCTACACTAATTTTCCAACTCCACCTGCAAATCGATTTCACTTTATGGTGCCACTTAAAGTAAGCAGCTATACGGTTTTGTGAAGAAGTATTTTCCATCCAGATGGCATCGTCGAAATCATAAATGATCTTTTTTCTCCATAATTTTGAAATCACAAATTCTATTACCGGAGGTCCAAGCGGCAATGCTTCGCGATGAAGAAAGATGTAATCGTAGTTCAGCGCCTGCAGCAGATGCATGATGCGTTTGAGGAATCCCAAAATGAGCATCGAGGTCTTTTCTAAAACAAAGCCTTCCCGGTATAGAATTTCCCAGCCGGCTTTGGGCCAGAACGGTGCCAGCTTGTAAGTATAATTTGCTGACTTAAGTGTTTCGAGGTATTGCTCAAAGCGAAATCGCTGAGAAGGTGCGCAGCCGGCAGGATAGGGGACGATAAACAGAATTTTCTTCAACTGGCTTTTAGTAGCTTTCGTTGGCATCAGGGAAATTTCCCGATTTCACATCCGAAATATAATCTTCAACAGCACCGTTGATCACTGCCTGCAAATCGGCATACCGCCTGAGAAATCGCGGATTGAAATCTTTATTAATACCCAGCATGTCATGCATCACCAATACCTGGCCGTCAGCAAAAGGGCCGGCACCTATTCCGATAATGGGAATGCTCAGTTTTTCAGCGACCTGCTTGGTGAGTGCAGCCGGGACTTTTTCAATGACAATGGCAAAGCAGCCAATCTGCTCCAGGGCAACGGCGTCCTCTATTAATTTTTTAGCTTCTGCTTCTTCCCTGGCCCGCACGGTATAAGTGCCGAATTTGTAAATAGATTGAGGAGTCAGACCGAGATGACCCATTACCGGAACCCCGGCGCTGAGCACACGCTCCACAGATTCTTTTATTTCAACGCCCCCTTCCATTTTCACGGAATGTGCGCCGGATTCTTTCATAATGCGAATGGCAGAACGCAGTGCCTCCTGTGAGTTACCCTGGTACGAGCCGAATGGGATATCAACCACAATCAATGCGCGCTTAACGGCCTTAACAACGCTTGTGGCGTGATAGATCATCTGATCGAGTGTGATGGGCAAGGTGGTTTCGTTTCCGGCCATTACGTTGGAGGCCGAGTCGCCCACAAGTATTACGTCGATCCCCGCTGCATCAATGAGGCTGGCCATGGAATAGTCATATGCAGTAAGCATGCTGATCTTTTCACCGGCTTGCTTCATCTCGTGTAATTGATGCGTGGTGACCCTTTTGATATCTGAAAATTTAGAAGACATGGAGTTAGATTTACGGATACAAAAATATGAATCCGATTATTATTAACTAAAGTACTGGTGATTCTTTAAAAAATGTAAAAGTCAAACGTCGGAAAACTTTTTCAGCGAAAAATACGGATCCAAAGCAAAAAAATAGGTTAATGATCAATAAAGGTAAACCCCAAACCTGTCCGAATCCAGCACCACTTCGATATGATCATTGAGCGTTGTAGCCAGTTCGTAACCGGTGTAATTCACTGATATCGGGAACAATTTATGGCTTCTGTTGATCAGGGCAACTGTTTCGATTTTTTTTACTTTCACATCCAAAAAAGGCCGAAGGCTCTGAAGGAATGTCCTGCCGGTATGCAATACATCGTCGACAAGAATCAACACCTTGCCTTTGAGTTCTGAAGGTTCACAGTTTACTAAAACAGATTCGCCCTTTCCTTTTATTTTACGGATCTCAATTTGCAGTAAAACGATATCAATCGGACAGATTTTTTTTAACTCTTTCACTATCAATGCAGCGAGCTTATATCCACTTGGTATGCCTGCTAAATAAATTTGCTTTTCGAGATGATTGTTCTCGTAAATTTCATAGGCAATCCGCCTGATTTTGTGCTCAATCTCCTGCCTGGTAAGTACGCTGTTTTCTGTTGTGGTATCCAAATCTTTATTAATTAACCGGAATAACTTTACTGTCTTTGAAAGTTGAAAGTACAACCATCGACTGCATGTTGTCAACTTCTTTGATGTCGCTCACTTTCTCAAGCATAATCTTCTGATAAGAAGAAATATCTTTGGCAACCACCTTCAAAATAAAATCACCTGCGCCGGTAATATGGTGACATTCAATCACTTCCGGGACATTTTCAATTGCCTTAATAAATCCTTCAATATTGGTCCGGTTATGACCGATGAGCGTAGCCAGTACAAATGTCGTTACCCCAAGACCGATTTTTTCGGTATTGAGCTTGGCGTGATAGCTCGATATGATACCCATTTGTTCCAGCTTTTTCACACGTTCCAGCGTGGGGGCGGGCGAAAGTCCGATTTCTTCCGACAGTTTTGCATTCGTGATTTTGGCTCTTGCCTGTAATATTTCTAAGATCTTCTTATCAATATCATCGATTTTTTGTACGTGGCTCATTCTTGTATAACCGAATATTATTTTGTTACAAGATAATAATTCTAATGAATGTTTTACATGATCTTTGTCAATGTAATGGGAAGATTTCGTGTCAAAGTTTAGATGACAGGTGGTTTTTTCGCGAAAATGCAAAGGCGCCAGTTTGTTGTTCCGCTGTTCTATTGGCAGGAGTCGAATAGCGATGTGCCTGCATGTATTTTCAGGCGTTGGAGTATGAATAAATCAGCATGGACACACCATCAGCGTGGTCTTGGATGGATGCATCCAATCAATTAACCATGATTTTTTTGGTTGCATTTAAATCCTGGTGGCGGATATTCACAAGATATACACCCTGTGACAAAAGACCGACTTCAACACGCAGGATATTGAGCCCCCTCTGAAGATCATTGAATTTTTTACCTGATACCAGGTCCCCGTTGCTGTTGAACAACGAAACCGCACATTGTCCCTGATTTGGCATAATCACCGGTATATCTACGTATGAATTGGAAGGATTTGGATACGGCTCAAGTACCTTGTACGTATCTTTCAGACTGACGCATTGGGCATTGTTTTCTGTATTCGCGTCATCGTAACCGGCCCAGGTCTTATTAATGGAAAGACAAATATACCCGACGGAGCTGGATTGCTTCAATACTTCAAAATCAATTTCAAATTCCCGGCTTTCTCCCGGCAATAGCCTGCATTCAAGTTTTTGCTCCAGGGAAATACTTTTATCCAAATCTATCCTTACCACCGGATTGTTGATGATGATTGTTCCTTCGTTTGCCAGGGTGACAAATATCCTGAGTTTATCATTGTTTGTTTCTGTTTTCACATCTCTTATTGCAAGATCATAAACAGGTACAACTACCTGCAATGTTGCATAGGAGGTATCCCGGCAACCGTACTCATTTTCCGCCACCTGGTACGGATAGTCATAGCCAAGGCTGGTATAGGTATAGGAGGGATCAGGAAGCGTGCTTTTATCATCATTTGATTTGCTGAAATAATAGGTAACCTGGTCTGATTCTGCTGATCTGTCAGTAAATTGGACTGATAAAGGAGCGGCGCCAATTGATGGCGAAAGCTCAAATTCTGATCGGGGAGTCGGGTACACTGAAAATACTTCAGATATGGCATTTTGACAATTATTATCTGTCTTCACCATGAGTGATAGCTCATATTCAGACCGGGATTTGAAGGTATAGATGAAATCCTGCTGTGTTGATACAATCTTCCCATCGATCATCCAGGAATACTGCGCTATCGGATATGAAGAAGATGTATTCGCAACGGCCGAAATGATTGCCGGCTGCCCTGCGCACTGCGCTGAGAGCCGGATATCGGCAGTGGGCAGTGGTTGTATGAATATATTTTTGTACAGATGCCCGGTGCATAAATTATCCGCCCGAACAAACATTTCTACCTGCTTTAAACCATCGGAAGGAAAGAGATATTTTGCATTAGTCCCGGATTGCAGCCTGCCATCGATTATCCAGTCAACAGATAGTAGCTGGCTGCCCGCCGGCAAATCCACAGCTTGTCGAAACAGGGTGGAATCTCCGAGGCAAGTGCTCTCAAGTATAAAATCTGCCTTTGGCGATGCTTTGATATTTACAGCCCTTTCAAGTGTATCACTGCATCCGAAATTTGTAATTCCAACCAACTGCATGCTGAAAGTGCCCGCATCATGAGCCAGGAAAGCAGGTTCGGCCCCGGCTGCAGTCCGGGAATAATCCAAATCCGGATTGCTCAACTGCCAGTAGCGATCAACAATATTTGCCCCGGTAGCCACAGACTGGTCATAAAAGGTGATTTCGCTGCCTGCACAAGCCAGGTCATGGGTAAAATTCAATTGAGGTTTGGCATGAACAGGCACCACCTGATTTAGCGTGGTCTGGCAGCCGGATGTGTTGGATGCGGTCAGGCTGACAATATAATTATTTGCTGTGCCGAACCTGTGAGAAGGAGCGGAAACCGAGGAGGTATAGCCGTCGCCAAAATCCCATTGATATCCCGATATGCCATCGCCCGTAGTTTGATTGGTAAACCGGAACAAATCATATTCACACGATCCTTCAAACCTGAAAGATGTAGCCGGACCGGGAATGATATGGAGTTGATCTGTTTTCGATGATTCGCAGCCCGGTATGGAGGCGGTTAGTGTAATTGATTTTTCGCCGCCGGTAGCAAAGGTATATGCTGCGTCCACCTGATTTATGTGTTGTTCATTATTCATATTCCATGAGAAATTCAGCAGCGAGTCCGGTCCGGTAAATACCGTATTGTTTGCGAATGCGACTGGGCTGTTAGAGCAAATGGATGTTGTGGGATAGGTAAACCCTGCAATCGGCGGTTCCAGGACCGGAACCGTTTTCATGACAGAATTGGAACACCCATCTGTTGTT